>JANQRD010000245.1 GCA_028284725.1 Allomuricauda sp.
ACGCATCGATGGGCACTTCTTTTACACCCAAAAGGACATCGCAGCCCTCCATATTGTCGGTGACAGGAACATTCAATTCCTTATATTCTTGATCGGTGAATACCCTTATAGGGGAGGATTCCACGGCTATTTGTGCGTCGGGAAAAGTGGAAAGGACATTTTGACATTCTTCGGGGGACAGTACCACCCTGCGATCTGGGGGATTTTTTCGTTCTCGAATGATTCCGAACTTCATAAATAATCTGGTATAATTATTGACCTAAAATAAGGGTATTGGCAGGGTGGCACAAACTTTTTTCACCTTTGTTGGATAAAAGTTAACTTTGCCGACCGCGTTAGGGATAGAGGCAGGTACCGCGTACGGCCGATAGCCCGACCCGAGATCTTGGCGCAAGCTAGGAATCGAGGGGAACGCCCATCCTTCGACATAGCTCAGGATGACTGTTCTTTGAAAAGAAAATGGGATTCGGATGATGAGGTCCTGAATCAAGTTCAGGACGTAATTCGACCACGCAAATCATGGATTTGCTGTCTCATTACGGGGCCGACTGGTTTTGACAGCGAGACCAATTGGATTGTAAGCATGCCGAGCTATGAAATTAATGCTCGTAAATCTCTATTTCAACCTTTTAAATGGCGAAAATAACTACGCTTTAGCTGCTTAATCGACTGAATTACAGTAAGTCATAGCCTAGTCGCGCAAGGCGCGAAAGCTAAATGTCCCTTGGTAGCCCTTGTTGACGGCGACCTTTTTAGGGGCACCATAAAAGTCAACATAGCACTTTTGCGGCTTCGACAGGGGTGTAAAACTTAAGAAGCTAAGGGTATGGTAGGCGGTTTTTGGCCGGCTATGCCACAAAAATTGAACAAAGACTAAGCATGTAGAAAGCACTGCGATTGCTTGTTTGGACGAGGGTTCGAATCCCTCCGGCTCCACTTTTTAGACACTATTCTAAATCAAAATCCTGTAAATATCTGATTTACAGGATTTTTTCATTTTATATATCTTCATTTAATATCAAACAATAGCATATTTAAAGAGGCTAATTCGAGACCACTTTTTAAAATTGTAAAATGGTCTCGATTTCTTTGTAAATCATTGTTTTTCAATTTTTTATAAAACTCTACTAATTCTTTTTTGTATCTTTATTTAAGCTAAAAAGGTACCAAAAAATGAACAATTCTTTCGCTATTTTGTTTTATCTCAAGGATAAAAGATTGGATAAAAACGGGAAAGCCGCATTATACCTAAGAATAACGGTAAATGGGCAACGGACGGAAATAAGTCTAAACCGCAGGATTTTACCCGAAAAGTGGGATTCCCGAATGAATAAAATGAAGGGGAAAGGTATGGAAGCCGAAGAACTGAATCGGTTTATGACCACTGTTCGACATAAGGTAAACAAAATCCAACATCAACTTATTGAGGAGGGTGAACCTTTCACGGTTCACGATGTCAAGGACAAATACTTGGGTAGGGATAAGAAATACAAAATGCTGTTGGAGCTTTTTGAGGAGCATAACTGGCAAATGGAAAAATTGGTGGGGGTTGAATTTGCGTTGGGTACCTGGAAGCGGTATCATACGACCAAAAGCCATGTTACGGAATTTGTAAAATCAGAATATGGCAGAAATGACATTCCGGTCAAGGATGTGGGTTTGAAGTTCATCAAAGGTTTGGAGTACTTTCTAAAGGTAACGAAAGCTTGCAACCATAATTCTGCCTTGAAGTATGTAAACAACTTTAAAAAAATCGTGAGGATTGCAGTGGCGAATGATTGGATTGCCAAGGACCCCTTTTATAATTATAAGGTGCAATTCAAGACTGTGGAGCGGGAGTTTCTGAGCAAAGAAGAATTACAACGACTCATTGATAAAGAAATTGAGGGGGAACGATTGGGTATTGTACGGGATATGTTTGTGCTTTGCTGTTTTACGGGCTTGGCGTATGTCGATATTCAAACATTAAGGCCTGATGAAATATATCAAAATGAAGAAGGCGGGTATTATATCAAATCCAAACGTTCCAAAACGGATACGGGTTTTATGATTCCCCTGTTGCCCACTGCGGTTGCAATTATTGAGAAATACAAGGATCATCCCAGGGTGGTCAATAAAAATTGTGTAATACCGGTTCTCAGTAACCAAAAGTCAAATGCTTATCTCAAGGAAATCGCGGACCGGTGTGACATCAAAAAGAACCTGACCACACACCTGGCGCGTCACACCTTTGCCACTACAGTCACCTTGTCCAATGGGGTACCCATTGAAACAGTTGGGAAAATGCTGGGCCACAAAAATTTAAGGACCACGCAACACTATGCTCAAATCATTGATAAGAAAGTGGAAGAGGATATGGCCCTTTTAAAGGAAAAGTTGGCGGGGATGTAGGTCTTTCAAGTTTACTCTTGTCATTCTACACCAAAACACTGCGTTTTCCGTTCCTTGCCAAATGATCGAGCATGTCTTCGGTCATAAAATCCAGGTCGTATTTGGGGTTCCAGTCCCAGTCCTCCCTTGCTATGGTATCGTCTACACTCAGGGGCCAGCTCTTGGCAATCTCCTGTCGGCCATCGGGCCTATACCCAATCTTGAAATTGGGATAGAACCTTTTGATGCTGTGGTACACCTCCTCCGGTGAAAAGCTCATTGCCCCAACGTTATAGGAGGTCCGAATGCTGATACTACGCTGCGGTGCTTGCATCAGTTTCAAGGCAGCATTAACCGCATCGGGCATATACATCATGGGCAAGTGCGTATCACGGTTCAGGTAACATACATAGTCCTTTTCTCTGACGGCATGGTGGAAGATGTCCACGGCATAGTCCGTGGTCCCTCCACTGGGCAGGCAACCGTGGCCGATCAGTCCAGGATATCGCAGACTGCGCACGTCCAACCCATACCTTTTATGGTAATAGCGGCACCAAAGCTCCCCGGCCGCCTTGGCGATACCGTACGCCGTATTGGGCTGGATCACCGTATGCTGCCGTGTATCCTTTTTCTCGGTATTGCCCCCGAAGACGGCGATGGACGAGGGCCAAAAGACCTTTTCTACATGCATCCTCTTGGCAGTGTCAAGGACCAAGAGCAGCCCATCCAGATTGACCTGCCAACTGGCATGCGGATCTACCTCCCCGTCGGCCGAAAGGATAGCCGCCAAATGGTAGATTTGTTTGATCCGGTACTTACGAATCACGGAGGCCATCCGTTCCGTGGCAAAAATGTTGAGTGGCTCAAAATGGCAGTTGGGAAGGTACATCCCCTTTTCCGGATTGATGTCAGAAGCGACCACGGCATCCTCCCCGAAGACCGCCACCAGGGTACGCACCAGTTCCTGGCCCAATTGTCCCCCGGCCCCAATGACCAATATGCGCTGCTTATCACCCACGACCTATGAAAAATTAAGGTCCAGTTCCGCTTCGCAGCAGCCCTCGAACCACTCCTCCACGGGAATCCGCATAGCGGCATTTTTATCTTTGAGTATATACCCCGTGGGCGTTTTGGTATATTCCTTCGCCCATCGACGGCCCTTTTTGACGATACTCCGAATCGCATGGCAGACCTGCAGTACCTCCCAATCCGCCGTAGTGGGATGGAAGGACATCCGCGTCCAGCCGGGCTTGTCCATTGCACAGCCCAGTTCACTTTCTTTTCTTATTTTCTCTGAAGCTCTGGGGTCGATATCCATTAGGTAATGCCCGTAGGTTCCGGCACAGGAACAGCCGCCCCGTGCCTGTATCCCGAATTTGTCGTTCAACAGCCGGGTCACCAAATCGTAGTGCAGGCCTTCTATCGTAAACGAAAAGATGGACAACCGCAGTTTGTGCTGGGCAGCCAACAACTTCAATCCCTCCACGTTTTCCAGTTGCTCGAAAACCAGTTTATTGATTTCCTGCTCCCGCTGTTTCATTTTTACCGTGCCCATGCTTTCCTTGAGCTTCACGGCAAGGGCGGCCCGTATCGTCTGGAGAAAACCAGGGGTTCCCCCGTCCTCTCGCTGCTCGATATCGGGCTTGTAGATATGGTTGCCCCAGGGGTCGGTAAAGGTGACTGTGCCACCACCCGGTATATCAGGTTTTTTGTTGTTGTACAAAGCTTTATTGAAAATGAGGATTCCCGTACTGCCCGGCCCGCCCAGAAACTTATGGGGTGAAAAGGTG
>JANQRD010000247.1 GCA_028284725.1 Allomuricauda sp.
GATGGTATCCGAGAATTACTTATAAATTTACACTTTCATTTCTGGTATATGAGCAAAGAGACCCAACGACGCGAAGCACTGTTATATCACGCCAAACCTGAACCCGGAAAAATCAAGGTGGTGCCCACCAAACCCTATGCCACGCAACGGGATTTGGCGCTTGCCTACTCTCCAGGGGTTGCAGAACCCTGTTTGGAGATTGAAAAGAACAAGGATGATGTCTACAAGTACACTGCGAAAGGAAACATTGTAGCAGTAATATCCAACGGTACTGCCGTTTTGGGATTGGGAAATATTGGTCCAGAGGCCTCCAAACCTGTGATGGAGGGGAAAAGTCTGTTATTCAAGATTTTTGCTGATATCGACGGCATTGACATCGAACTGGATACTACCGATGTGGATAAATTCATTGAGACGGTAAAAACCATAGCACCTACCTTCGGTGGAATCAACTTGGAAGACATCAAAGCTCCAGAGGCCTTCGAGATTGAACAACGTTTGAAGGAAGAGCTGGATATTCCTGTGATGCACGATGACCAACACGGAACGGCCATTATTTCGGCTGCAGCTTTGTTGAACGCTTTGGAGTTGACCCATAAAAAAATGGAGAAGGTGAGAATCGTTGTTAGTGGCGCTGGTGCTGCCGCGGTCTCCTGTACGCGTTTGTACAAAGCGTTTGGCGCCAAGGCGGAAAACATTGTAATGTTGGATAGCAAAGGGGTCATTCGCAAGGATCGGGAGAATCTTTCCAAAGAAAAAATGGAGTTTGCTTCGGATAGGAAAATAGACACTTTGGAAGAAGCCATGAAAGACGCGGACGTTTTTATTGGCCTTTCCATCGCCAATATTTTGACACCAAAAATGCTAAAGTCCATGGCCAAGGATCCCATCGTTTTCGCTATGGCAAATCCAGATCCTGAAATCGAATACGGACTGGCTTGTGATACAAGGGAAGATATCATTATGGCTACGGGTCGATCCGATCATCCGAACCAAGTAAACAATGTATTGGGATTCCCTTTTATTTTTAGAGGCGCGCTGGATGTACGGGCTACCAAGATCAATGAAGAAATGAAAATGGCCGCGGTAAGGGCGTTGGCAGATCTCACCCGAGAACCCGTTCCGGAACAGGTTAACATTGCTTATGACACTACCAGATTGGCCTTTGGAAAAAAATACATTATACCCAAGCCTTTTGATCCTAGACTGATCACTAAAATCCCACCTGCGGTCGCCAAAGCGGCGATGGAAAGTGGGGTGGCGAAGGCTCCTATCAAAGACTGGAAACGATACGAAGAGGAACTGTATCAGCGTTCAGGAAATGATAACAAGGTGATGCGTTTGATGCACAACCGGGCAAGACTGAATCCGAAACGTATTGTTTTTGCAGAGGCTGAGCTTTTGGATGTGATGAAGGCAGCGCAAATCGTACACGACGAGGGCATAGCGATTCCGATTTTGTTGGGAAATAGAAAAACCATAGAAGCGCTAAAGAAAGAATTGGATTTTGATGCTGATGTAACCATCATCGACCCAAGATCAGAGGAATCCAAGGACATTCGTACGCATTACGCGATGAAACTTTGGGAGTCTAGAAAACGGAAAGGGGAGACCCAATACAGTGCTCGAATCAATATGGGCAAACGTAATTACTTTGGTGCCATGATGTTGCTGGAAGGGGATGCGGATGGCATGATTTCAGGGTACTCCAGATCATATCCCAAAGTGTTGAGACCTGTATTCGAGGTGTTGGGACGTGCCAAAGGAGTGAAAAATGCCTCCACGGTTAATATCATGATTACCGATAGGGGCCCTTTGTTTTTGGCCGATACCTCCATCAATATTGATCCCAATGCAGAAGAATTGGCTGAAATCGCCCAAATGACAGCTAATGTGGCCAGCACCTTTGGATTTAATCCCGTGATGGCACTTTTGTCTTATGCCAACTTCGGGTCTTCGAGCCACCCCAATGCACAAAAGGTAAGAGAGGCAGTAAGAATCTTGCACGAACGCAATCCCGAGTTGATTGTGGACGGAGAGATCCAAACCGATTTCGCTTTAGATCAGGATTTGTGCCATAACAATTTTCCATTTTCAAAACTGTCGGGAAGAAAGGTGAACACATTGATCTTCCCCAATTTGGAGTCGGCCAATATTACCTACAAACTTTTGAAAGGGCTGCACAATGCCGAATCCATAGGTCCCATTATGGTGGGGCTGAGAAGGTCAGCCCACATTTTGCAGTTGGGCGCTAGTGTTGACGAAATGGTGAATATGGCCGCAGTGGCTGTAATCGATGCCCAAGAGCGGGAGAAACGTAAAAAGGCTAAAATGGGTGCTGAGTAATCTAAAAAATCCAACCATCTAACTATCCAAAAATCCAACAACCCTAGCATGATTACCCACCTAAAAGGAAAACTAGTAGAAAAAAATCCAACTTATGTTATCGTAGAGTGCAATGGAGTTGGTTATTTTTTGAACATTTCACTCCATACATTTTCGCAATTAAGGGATGAGGAAAGCATCCGATTGTTTACCCATTTACAGGTTAAGGAAGATTCCCATACGCTGTTCGGTTTTGTGGAAAAAACGGAGCGCGAAATTTTTCGATTATTGATTTCGGTATCGGGTGTGGGATCCAGTACCGCAAGGACCATGCTTTCATCATTATCGCCAAGTCAGGTAAGGGATGCCATTGCCAACGGGGACGTTCCTTCCATTCAGGCAGTCAAGGGGATAGGAGCCAAGACGGCACAACGGGTAATTTTGGACTTAAAAGACAAGATTTTAAAAGTCTACGATATGGGTGAAGTTTCCTCGGAATCGAACAATACAAGCAAGGAAGAAGCGTTATCTGCTTTAGAGGTTCTTGGTTTTGTCCGAAGGCAGTCAGAAAAGGTCGTGGACAAGGTATTATCCGAAGATCCTTCGTTGAGCGTCGAGGACATTATTAAACTGGCGCTGAAAAATTTATAAATAGTTTGAAAAGAGGGGCAAAACCAATACTTAAATCATTAAGATTTAGGCACTTTTTCTTTTGTTTAGGTTTTCTTACAACCTTCGCACTTACAGGCCAGGAAACCAATGAGCAGGTTCAGGATTCTGTGAAGACCGGTGTTGCCCTAGGACGCTTGATCCTAGAAAACCCCGACAGTGTCATTGCAAAATATACTTATGATCCGCAATTGGATCGATACATTTACACCGAAAGCGTTGGGGATTTTAACGTCAATTACCCTATCATCCTCACCCCAGATCAATATTTTGAGTTGGTCCGTAAGGAACAAATGAAATCCTATTTCAAGCAGAAAATAGATGCCTTTACTGGAAAAAAAGAGGGAAGTGAGGAAGCCCGGAAAAACCTGTTGCCGAATTTTTATGTGAACAGTAGTTTTTTTGAGTCCATTTTTGGGGGAAATACCATTGAGGTGATTCCACAAGGATCGGTGGCCATGGACTTGGGAATCTTATGGCAGAAAAATGATAATCCAGCACTTTCGCCCCGTAACCGTACAAACCTCTCCTTCGATTTCGATCAAAGAATTAGCTTGAGTCTCCTTGGAAAAGTGGGAGAGCGTTTACAGGTCACCGCGAACTATGATACTGAAGCGACCTTCGATTTCCAAAATTTGGTCAAGATTGACTATACTCCCACAGAAGATGATATTCTAAGAAAAATAGAAATCGGTAATGTGAACATGCCACTCAACAGTTCTCTAATTACTGGGGCACAAAGTCTGTTTGGTGTAAAAACACAGCTGCAATTTGGCAGGACCACGGTCACAGCAGTTTTTTCTGAACAACGATCGCAGAACAATACCGTTGTTGCCCAGGGCGGTGGAACGCTTAATGATTTCTTACTGACTGCACTTGATTATGATGAGGACAAGCACTTTTTCCTAGCACAGTATTTTAGGGACAACTACGACCAGGCCCTTCAAAACTATCCCTTTATCCAAAGTCAGGTTCAGATTACCCGATTGGAGGTTTGGGTGACCAACCGAAATCAGCAGACTTTGAATGTGCGAAATGTTGTGGCCATCCAGGATTTAGGGGAGACCGATGAAACTAAAACCCGTATTGGAATCAATGGAGGTGCTCCTGCCGGTTTCTTTGATCCTACAGCCATTGCTTCTGGATTTCCGCAAAACAGCGCCAACGATTATGATCCCAACCAAATTGGAACAGGGGCTTTGACTCAATCCATTCGTGATATCGCAACAGTTGAATCTGGATTCAATATTCCCGGTTATCCGGTAAACCAGGGATTTGATTATGCTATCTTGGAAAATGCCCGAAAATTGGAGCAAGGTCGCGACTACCAGTTCGATTCGCAATTGGGATACATTTCCCTGAGCCAGCGTTTGAGCAACGATGAGGTTTTGGGAGTTGCCTTCCAATACACTGTCAATGGCGAGGTTTTCCAGGTTGGGGAGTTTGCCAATGGTGGCGTGGATGCCACAACGGTCT
>JANQRD010000257.1 GCA_028284725.1 Allomuricauda sp.
TTTTAATGCCAATTTTTTTGATAGTCGTGAAGTCCATGCACCTGCAGCGAAAACTATCTCATCCACGGGATACCGATTTTTATCCGATACCACCTCGATAATCCGCGTGCCATTTGTCTTCACATCCAAAAACTCCTCATTTTTTTGCAACGACACACCATTTTGGATAAGGTACCCGACCATCCGTTCCATAAATTGGTTTGGTGTGCTGTGTCGATCACATTCGTAATGAAAAGCCCCTAATGCGTTGAATTCGATGTTGGGTTCCATCTTGCGAAGCGCATCAAGATTCAGATGACGCACTTCCAGATCCAGGGTCTTGGCCTTTTCAGCAACTCTTAATTCGTGATCTCGTTCTTTTTCAGTTTGATAGACCATAAGCAACCCTTTTTGATCGAGATGAAATGCTCCCAAATCCCCAGATTCCTTTATGGCTTCATACAGTTCCCGACTCAAAAGATTGATGTCACGTATAATGGGCATCGCCTTTTCCACTTTAGATTTGGTAGAGGACTTTTTAAAGTACCAGGCCCATTTGAGAAATGCCGGATCCAAACGCGGTTTCATATAAAAAGGACTGGAGGAATCGAACATATACTTCAAACCTTTGGAAATCATTCCCGGTGCGGCTAGGGGCACAATATGGCTTGGGGTTAAATAGCCCGCATTGATGTAGGATGCCCCGCCATCCATGTTCGATTTATCCAAAACCGTGACCTGATGCCCTTCTTTTTGCAAAAAATAGGCTGTGGAAAGTCCTATGATCCCACCCCCTATGATGAGTACCCTTTTGTTTTTACTCATATCAAATCACCTGAAATCCATGTGCGTAAGGATCATCCTCCGTATCGATGGTAATCGTATTTCGGCCATAAATCTTGGCCCAGCCCTTTACACTGGGAACGATTGCTTTCTTTCCGTCCAATGTGGTCGCTTCCTCAACCTTTCCCACAAAGGTAGATCCTATAAAACTCTCGTGAACGTACTCATCACCAACCTTCAAAAGTCCTTTGGTGAACAACTGCGCCATCCGTGCCGATGTACCCGTGCCGCAGGGTGACCGATCAATAGCCTTATCGCCATAAAAAACGGCATTTCTACCTGAAGATCTATCATCCAGTGGAGTACCTGTCCATAGCAAATGCGTGACGGAATTAATGTTTGAATTTACTGGGTGTATGAATTGCGAGCGGTATTTTTCATTGATATTTTTTCTGATTTCTCGTGACAGTCCGACTAATTCGCTTGCTGAAAAATCCTGTATCCCTGAAAAATTTGGTTGCGGATCAATAATCGCATAAAAATTTCCGCCAAAAGCGACATCAAAACTCAGTTTCCCCAAAGTGTCGCAGTCAACGGACAGACCTTCAGCCGCTAAGTAGCTTTTCACATTGGTCAGCTTTACCCACTCCACTTTTTCGTTGGGTTGATGGTACTCGATTTCCACCAATCCCGCAGGAGCTTCCATTCGCACAATCCCTTTTTGTTTTGGTTGGATCAAACCTTCTTCCAGGGCAATGGTTATGGTTCCAATAGTGCCATGTCCGCACATCGGTAGACACCCACTGGTCTCTATAAAAAGAATGGCAATGTCGTTCTGTGAATCATGGGGAGGGTACAAAATACTTCCACTCATCATATCGTGACCCCGTGGCTCGAACATCAATCCTGTTCGAATCCAATCGTACTCCTTTAAAAAATGTTGGCGCTTCGCTTCCATGGTCTTCCCCTCCAACGACGGGCCACCTTCCACCACCAATCGCACCGGATTGCCACAGGTGTGCGCGTCAATGCATGTAAAAGTATATACACTCATTAATAGGATGGTATTTGCGGTCTTGTCTTCACACCTTGCTCGATAATGGACAGCACCCGTTCCCGCTCCAAGCCACGAAGTGGCAATCTCGGCAAACGAACCTGCTCCGTGCCAATACCCGTGGCCACTTCGGCCAATTTAATATTCTGCACCAATTGGGGGTTGATGTCCAACTCCAGCAGTGGCATAAACCATCTATATATTTCTGTAGCTTCCTCTACCCTACCAACTTTTGCCAATTCGTAAATGGCAACGGTTTCCTTCGGAAAAGCACAGACCAAACCGGCCACCCAGCCATCCGCGCCCAGTAAAAGGCTTTCCAAAGCCAGCGTATCCACCCCACAAAGCACTTTCAATCTGTCGCCAAAACGGTTTCGGATTCGGGTGATGTTTGTAATGTCACGCGTGGATTCCTTCACGGCCTTTATGTTGTCTTGCTTCAACAATTCCTCGAACATATCTAGTGTCACTTCAATCTTGTAATCCACCGGATTGTTATAGATCATAATCGGCAGTGAGGTACTTTTGGCTACCGCCTCAAAATAGGCCACGGTTTCATAATCTGTAGACTTATAACGCATCGGAGGCAATAGCATGAGTCCCTTCGCTCCAAAATACTCTGCGCGTTCAGCAGCTTTTACTGCACCCTTGGTGGTCTGCTCCGCAATGTTCATCACCACGGGAACCTTTTCCTGCACAAGATTCACCGTATGCTTAATCAAGTCCTGTTTTTCATCCTCCTCCAGCGTACTGGCCTCTCCGAGGGTACCTCCCAAGATGATGCCATGCACCCCGGCATCCAGTTGGGCACTTATATTTATGCCGAACATCTCCAAATCGAGCTCGTCATCCTTGGTGAACTTTGTGGTCACCGCCGGCATCACTCCATTCCATTCCATTTTAATCCGTTTTAGTCGGTTTGTTGTAAGCAACCAAGATACACAAAAGGGTCTGAAATAGTAAACCACTTCAAGGCCATTGGGTTAGCGATCTTTTGAGTACTTTTGGGGAATTTTGATCAAGATTTCACACGATGAAAAAAGTTGCCCTACTCGTATTGGGATTTATATTTTCCTGCAATACCTCACAAAAAACTGTCGGTGAGGTATCCAAACCTGTCAAGGAAGTAAATCCGGTTACTTACGCCCAGACCATCACCCAAGAAGAACTCAAGGAACATCTGTATATCTATGCTTCGGATGAATTTGAAGGGCGTGATACTGGAAGCCCGGGACAAAAAAAGGCGGTGGCCTACCTGAAAGCGCAATACGAAGCTTTAAATATTCCCGCTGCAAAAAAAGATGGCGATTATTTTCAAAAAGTGCCGTTGGAAGTGGCTCAAGTACCTACGGGCAGCATATCCATTAACGGCACTGAGTTCGAAATAGGAGAGCAGGTGATCACTTTCCAGGCAGCGAATGGAAATTATAGTGAGGTTGTTTATGTGGGATATGGAGTTGAGGAAGGAAATTATTCCGATTATGTGGGACTGGATGTCAAAGGAAAACTTGTGTTGATCAAGGGAGGGGAGCCTACCAATGCCGATGGTACCTACGTACTCTCAGGATCGGATGAGCAGTCATTATGGAGCAATATGTCCGAAGGAATGGCTAAAAAATCTGAACTGGCCGTCAACAAGGGTGCCAAGGGTGTACTCTATTTTGATTCTGTAAACTATCCAAGGTACCAAGGTTACTTTCAGTTTATGAGCAATAATGATAGCGGCAAGATGACCTTAAAGGAAGAAAGCAGCGACAATTTCATTGTTTTACTAAACGAGGTAGCTGCCTCAGCCATTAAAAGCGATATTGTACTGAATAGTGCTCCAAGTGTAATTACTACCAGTCTTACCCTTAAAGTGGAAAGCGGAAACCAGCCCATTGATTCCGAAAATGTAGTTGCCGTGCTAAAAGGCTCGGAAAAGCCCCAGGAATATGTGGTGATTTCTTCTCACCTAGATCATATCGGAGTAACCGCTGATGGTCAAATCAACAACGGAGCCGACGACGATGGTTCTGGAAGTGTGGCGTTGCTTGAGATTGCCGAAGCCTTTAAAAAAGCTGTCGATGCTGGGGAAGGCCCCAAACGTTCCATTGTCTTTTTACATGTGACCGGAGAAGAAAAAGGACTTTTGGGATCTAAATATTATACTGACTATGATCCCATTATGCCCCTTGAAAACACCGTTGCGAACCTGAACATCGATATGATCGGACGTATCGACCCTAAACGTGAGGGCGATCGCAACTATATCTACCTTATCGGTTCCGACAAGCTGAGCACGGAACTGCATAACCTCTCCGAGGAGGTGAACCAAAAGTACATGAACATTGAACTCGACTATAAGTACAACGACGAGAACGACCCCAACCGCTTTTACTACCGTAGCGATCATTACAATTTTGCGAAGAACAACATTCCTATCATTTTTTACTTTAATGGCACCCATGCCGATTATCACCGTCCTGGGGACACACCTGATAAGATCAACTATGACCTGCTCGAAAACCGCACTCGTCTGGTGTTCCACACTGCCTGGGAGGTGGCCAACCGGGAAAACAAAGTAGTAGTGGACAAAGCCGCCAAATGAATCGAAAGCAATATGGTAAAT
>JANQRD010000267.1 GCA_028284725.1 Allomuricauda sp.
TCTCCAAAATTGTGCGCAAAAATGATGTAGTCGAGATTTTCCTTATCTATGCCTGCGTCTTCAATGGCTTTTTCGGCAGCCAAATACCCAAGGTCGGACGTATTTAGTTCGGGTTTGGCGTAGCGCCTTTCGGATATACCCGTAATGGACTTGAATTTTTCAATGATAACGGCATTGTCATACCCGAAGGAAGTCCCGTCTGTTTCCAGAAAATCATGTTCCAAAAAGTCTTCATTTTTTGTTATGATTGATGGAATGTAGCTTCCGGTCCCAGTAATGCCAATTTTCATGTCGAGGTTTTAAGAATGAAAGATAATGGCTTAAAATCCAAATATTATGCATGCATAGCAATCCTTACAACGTTCAAGGTCACTTTTGAACATGGAAAAGCCTTTAGTTTAAAACAAAACTAAGGCATTTTATGAGCGTTTATGGTTATTCCGCTATACTTCGGCGTACGCTTCGATGGGAGTACAAGTGCAGATCAAATTACGATCCCCAAAGGCCTCATCCGTTCTTCTAATAGACGGCCAAAATTTGTTTTCCGCAACGTAAGGAAGGGGAAAAGCAGCTTTTTGTCTACTGTATGGGAAGCTCCAAGTATCGTTGGTCACCATGTCCAAAGTATGAGGTGCATTTTTTAAGACGTTGTTGCCATCTTCGGGGCTTGCCTCATCGATTTCTTCGCGAATAGCCAACAGCGCCTCACAAAATCGATCTAGTTCAGCGAGACTCTCGCTCTCTGTAGGTTCGATCATCACCGTGCCGGCAACAGGGAACGATACTGTAGGTGCGTGGAATCCATAATCCATCAATCGTTTGGCAATATCGGTCACTTCAATGCCGTGGGCTTTAAAAGGCCTGCAGTCAATAATCATTTCGTGTGCGGCCCTTCCACGCTCTCCGGTGTATAGCACGTCGAACTTTCCTTTTAGTCTATCCTTGATGTAATTGGCGTTCAAAATCGCAATTTTGGTAGCATCAGTGAGTCCCTCGGTTCCGAGCATTTTCACGTATCCGTAAGAAATCAAACATGCCAGAGCACTGCCCCAAGGTGCAGCAGAAATGGCGGTAATGGCCTTTTCACCCCCTGTTTCAATAACTGGATTTGAAGGTAGAAAAGGTTTTAACTGCTCTGCAACACAAATTGGCCCAACTCCAGGACCACCTCCACCATGAGGGATAGCAAAGGTTTTATGGAGGTTGAGATGGCATACATCCGCACCAATGACAGCAGGATTGGTAAGCCCCACTTGGGCGTTCATGTTGGCTCCGTCCATGTAAACCTGTCCTCCATGCTGATGAATTAGTTGGGTGATATGAACTATGGAAGATTCAAAAACCCCATGGGTAGAGGGGTAGGTGACCATTAAAGCAGCAAGGTTTTCGGAATACAATACTACTTTTTCCTCCAAGTCAGCTACGTCAATATTTCCATGTTCGTCCGTTTTGGTAACCACAACCTTCATACCTGCCATCACCGCAGAGGCCGGGTTGGTGCCATGTGCCGATGCTGGAATAATACAAATATTCCGATGTTCTTCACCCCTTGATTTATGATAAGCCCGTATCGTCATAAGTCCGGCATACTCCCCTTGGGCTCCTGAATTGGGTTGTAGGGAGGTGGCGGCAAAACCAGTAATAACATTCAATTGCGCTTCAAGTTCCTTTAAAACGATTTGGTAGCCCTCCGCCTGTTCCAAAGGAACAAAAGGGTGGATATTGCCCCAATTGGCCCAACTCAACGGTAGCATTTCCGAGGCTGCATTCAATTTCATGGTACAGCTTCCCAAGGAGATCATGGAGTGGTTTAAAGCCAAATCCTTGCGCTCCAATTTTTTGATGTAGCGCATCAACTCCGTTTCGGAATGGTAGGAATTGAACACTTCATGCCCCAAAAATGGAGATTTGCGTTGTAATGCTTCTGGAATTATCGAATCGACCTCGCTTGTAGAAGAAATGTCTTTTTTGGTATCCATCAACTCCGCAAAGCAAGAAACCAAAACCTTTAGATCATCAGCAGAGAAAGCTTCATTAAGTGAGATGGACACAGTATTTTCATTGATGTAGTTCAGGTTTATTTCCTTGCTTTCCGCAATTTCCCTCAATTTTTTAGTATCATCTATAGTGACCTTAATGGTATCGAAAAAACAGGAATTCGATTGTTCCAAACCAAGACTTTTGAGTGCCTGCGCCAGTTGCCGGGTATGGGTGTGTACTTTATTGGCAATGTATTTGTGTCCATCTGGGCCGTGATACACAGCGTACATACCTGCCATGACAGCCAAAAGTACTTGAGCAGTACAGATATTGGAAGTGGCCTTGTCGCGTTTTATGTGCTGTTCCCGGGTCTGCAGCGCCATCCGAAGGGCGCGATTTCCGTCTGTGTCCTTTGTTACACCTATGATTCTACCGGGAATACTCCTTTTGTAGGTTTCTTTCGTTGCAAAAAATGCAGCATGAGGCCCGCCGTATCCCAAAGGGATTCCAAAACGCTGTGTAGTGCCCACGACCACATCCACGCCCCATTCACCGGGAGGGGTGAGCATTACCAAGCTTAAAATATCGGCCGCAACGGCAACTTTAATATCGTTTTCTTGGGATTTTTGAACAAAATTAGCATAGTCGTGTACCTGTCCATGCTTTCCAGGATACTGTAATAAAGCACCGTAAAAATCTGATGTAAAATCAAAGGCTTCATGGTTGCCAATGACCAGTTCTATACCCAAGGGTTTGGATCTTGTTTCCAACAGACTTACGGTCTGCGGAAGGACTTCTTCAGAAACAAAAAACTTAAGCGCCCCATCTTTTTTCTGTTGTCGCGACCGCACATCGAAGAGCATGGTCATGGCCTCAGCGGCAGCTGTGCTTTCATCCAGTAGGGAAGCATTGGCCAATTCCATTCCTGTTAAATCACAGACCATTGTCTGGAAGTTCAATAAAGCCTCTAATCGACCTTGTGCAATCTCGGCCTGATATGGAGTATACGCAGTATACCATCCTGGATTTTCGAGGATATTTCGCTTGATAGCGGAGGGTGTGAGGCTTTCATGATACCCCAATCCGATATAGGATTTGAAAACCTTGTTCTTTTCCGCAAGATTTTGAATATGTGTTAGAAATTCGTGCTCACTGATACCGGATGGTAGATCCAGTGGTTTTTTCAGTCTGATGTCATCTGGAATGGTCTCATAAATCAACTGTTCCATATCACTCACCCTAATGGTTTCAAACATGTGGGGGAGATCTTTTTGGGTAATCCCGATATGCCTGGAGGCAAACACGTCTGTATTCATATTCAATTCAATAAAGTGCACAAAATTAGGGATTAATTCGATGAAAATCGGCAATTTTGACTGTAGGCCGACCAAAGTTGTTAACCATAAATTAACCTATTGATCGCCGACCGGAATTCTGTTGAATGCGATTGTTGAAAACCATTTTTGATTTTTACCTGAATGCCAGCGTGCATGTGGCCTTGGCAGTGATTGCCTTGATGGGCACAACCTCACTATTGTTAAACATTCCAGTGAATTGGGACTTGTTTGGATTTACGTTTTTTGGAACGATGGTGTGCTATAATTTCATCAAATATGGGGTAGAGGCGGAGAAGTATCTTATTGTCTCGAACAAATACCATAAATACATCCAAATCTTTAGTTTTTTATGTTTTGGCATTGCACTCTTTTTCTTTTGGCAATTGGAGCGTAAGATTTGGATTTCAATTTTGATTTTGGGACTCCTTTCGACCCTATATGCAATTCCCTTCTTACCCAAAGCGAAGAATTTGCGAAGTCTGGGTGGACTCAAGATTTATATTGTTGCTTTAATTTGGATGGGATTTACCGTGTTTTTACCCATTCAAGATCAAGGCCGGTCCTTTTGTTGGGATATATGGGTTTTATTTCTCCAACGGTTTTTATTGGTTGTCACACTGGTGTTGCCCTTCGATATCAGGGATTTGGAAAGGGATAAAAAAGACTTGAAAACATTGCCCCAGTTGCTGGGGATTCCAAAAACAAGAAAATTGGGAATCATCTTAACGGTGCTAGTTTTCCTCCTTTCTTTTTTGAAGGATGACCTGGCCTCTGCCGAAATCCTTTCCCGTTTGGTGATAAGTATCCTTTTGATTGGGATATTTCTATCCAAAAATGATATGCGAAGGAATTATTTTGCCTCGTTTTGGGTTGAAGGCCTTCCAATTTTGTGGTTTGGACTGCTTTGGATGTTGGATGGGGTCTTTTAGATATGCTTCTCCAAGTTTTTCTTCATCGCTTTTTTCTCTTCTTCCGAAATCATATGCAGGTTGGCCTGTTCGCACAAAGACGTAAGCTTTTTGTTTTTTGCGGAGAATTCAGCACACTCCTTACAAAATAATAGGTACACGTTAAGTTGCAGTAATTCCCACCAAGTAGCCTCTCCATATTGACTTTTGGTGCAAATTTCCTTTGCCTTTTCACGAGATATTTTCATACGTCTAAAACCACGTTTGATTCATACAGCCCATGAGCGTCGTACGCGCTCTGTGGATCATAACCCATAAGTTGGACGGGTTAATACCCAATTCATTACAAATATCTTCCGTGCTCATGCCTTGAATGGTTTTCATGTTGAACACTGTTGCCTGTTTTTTGGGCAATTTGGCAATGCATTCCTGAATGGCCAATCCCAATTCCTCATTTTCAAGGGAGTCGTCGCCTCCTTTGCTGAAAGGGTCGGCAACACGCTCTTCCAACCAATCACCTTCGCCTTCATCGGAAGAATAATTGATCCTTACTTCTGCCTTCCCCTTTTTTGAATTTATTTTTCGGTAATGGTCAATTACCTTTCGTTTTAAAATAGCGATCAACCAAGTTCTTTCGGCAGCGTCGCCCTTATAATTCTTAGCCGACTTTAATCCGGCTATGAACGTATCCTGCACCAGATCCTTTGCCAATTCGGAATCGCTTACCCTAGCAACGGCATAATTAAAAAGGTAGTCCGCATATAAATCTACCCAATTGTGAGGATTAAGTTCGTAAGCTGCCATATCTTTTCGAAGTATCAAATGTAATGGATTTTAGTTAATGATTTTATACTTTGTCCATTACAAACGACCTAAAAAAGTATCACGAAAAGTTCATGAAATTGGATTTTGGCTAAATGTTAAGATTTGGAAATAGCTCGTAATCAGCCCGTTCATCATTTAGTACAGGTAATAAAATAATAGCCGAAGCTTTTAAGATGTAACCCCGATAATAATGCGAAAAATGAGCCCTTTAAATTATTGATACTCTGCTTTTTTAGGGTGCCAGATTTTATCAGTTTGCGTAAGGCAAAACCGAAGATGGCAAACGGAACGTGCAAAACGGAGGGCGCAACTCGGAACGAGATATCCTCTAGAACAATGTTTTTGAATCCAACGGCTTTTAATTCTGCGACTACTTCATCAATGGCACCCAATCGTTCCAAACTCCAGGAACTACATAATTTTTGATAACAGAAATCACTGCTTGGACTAAGGTTTTCCACTTTCTTTTTCAAAAAGGCATCGGCGATGACCAGTTTTCCCTTTGGTTTTAGAATGCTATGTGCTTCCTTGAAGGAATTCTTGTCATGACCCGAATGGCAAAAACTTTCTATGGCCAGTGCTCCATCAAAAGAATCGCTCTTAAAGCTGGTTTGATTGTAATTTTCCTTTAAGATGACACCAGTGTTTCCTGTGAGCAGTTTATTTCCTTCTTTGACCTGGGTTTCCGACAGTGTCACCCCCATGGATGTGAGCTGCTTGTTCTTTTCCAGGGCGTAACGCATGGTGCCTCCCATACCGCAACCTAAATCAGCGAAAATGGCTTTTTTATCCTTGAGACCTAGCCTTTTTAGCACCTGATTGTTCATTTCATTGAGCATTGTGTCCCTTCTGAATACATTTGTAATAAAGGGAATCCAGTAACCAAAATGCATATTAAAATCCTTGCTCCAAAACCTGTAATCTTCGGTGGCCTCATTGTAGAATTCGACCAAATCGGTCTTTTCTTTTTCTACTTTGGTTTTTAAGCCTGAAGGGTAGTTCGCCGTTACAGTTCCCATAGTGATATTGTTAATGAGTTGGACAAAAAATGAAATCGGACCATCTTAGGTGGTTTCTTTTGGAACATTTCGCTTTTCTTTAATTCGGAGTTTGTGGGTGATGAAAACAAAAAAAGTGGCTAGGGCCATGGGCAGTACTATCATGCCGGTAACCTCGATAAAATCATTGTTAGGCACCCCAAAAAGATCCCAAAGAAAGAAGATCAAGAGATACAGAATCGTGAGTGTGGCGTAAACAAGCAATCGACGTTTCGTTTTTTCATCCAATTCCGGATAACGACCAAATAGGACCAGGGCAAGAATTACCTGAATGCCGCCGAGTGCGATTTGGGCAATCATCCCATAAATTATGGTGATGTACAACAAAAGGGTTATCGCGTAGCTCCATTTATTGATGTTGTGTATGAGTTTCATATTTTGAATTTTCAGAAATTATTGAAACATATGCATAAAAAAATTATTTCACCAGTTTGAGCAAGGTACTGCTTATCCAATTTTGTTTTTGATTCGCCACTTTGGTCAATAGTGAATCGGTGGTTTCTGCCAGATTATGTAATGCCTTTGTTTGTTTTATGAGTTCTTTGGTTTCAGGGGTTCCGTCTTCCTTTATGGAACTGATGTCTTGAAGTGTTTTGATTACTGGTTTAATTTCCCTTCTGCTACGTTCCTTCGCAATAATTCTGGCAAGCTCCTGGACATCCTTTTCGGTAGAATAGTACTCCTTTCTTTCACCCGCTCGAAGTTCCTTCGTCACGATGCCCCAATCGATCAGTTGCCGTACGTTCATACTAGTATTTCCACGGGAGATTTGGAGCTCTTCCATAATCTCTTCCGTGGTCAAAGGTTTGGTGGATATAAAAAGCAATGCTTGAATCTGAGCCATGGCCTTGTTGATGCCCCATAAAGTCCCCAAACTGCCCCAGGTACTGATAAACTTTTGCTTTGCTTCTTGGTATTCCATGAAACAAAGATACAAAATTTTCTAAACTTTCAAAAATTATTGAAAATTAAGAAACTCTAGCTTACCTTTTTGATCAGACCAGCTCGTTCCAATAATGGTTCAATTTTGGGTTCTGCTCCGCGAAAGCGCTTGTAGAGCGTCATAGGATTTTCAGTTCCCCCTTTAGAAAGTACATGTTCCTTGAACTTGTTGGCAATTTCCTTGTTGAAAATCCCATTTTCTTTAAAATGGGCAAATGCATCGGCATCCAATACCTCGGCCCATTTGTAGCTGTAATAGCCCGATGAATATCCTCCTTGAAAAATATGGGAAAAAGCAGTGCTCATACACGTTTCTGGGGTGTCAGGAAATAAGTTGGTGCCTTCAAAGGCTTTAGATTCATAGCTTTTTACGTCCTCAATGTTGGTCGGGTCAGTCCCATGCCAAGCCATATCCAAAAAACCAAAGCTTAGCTGGCGTAACGTGGCCATTCCTTCCTGAAAAGTGGCGGAATCCTTTATTTTCCGAACCAATTCCATCGGAATCAACTCACCTGTTTTGTAATGGACGGCGAAGAGCTCTAAAGCTTCCTTTTCGTAACACCAATTTTCCATTACCTGACTGGGCAGTTCCACAAAATCCCAATACACCGAAGTGCCCGAAAGGCTGGGGTAGGTCGTATTGGCCAACATGCCATGCAGTGCATGCCCGAACTCATGGAACAGTGTAGTGACTTCATTGAACGTAAGTAGCGAGGGTTTTGTTTCGGTGGGTTTGGTAAAATTGCAGACATTGGAGATGTGTGGTCGACTGTTCTTTCCATGATGTCTGAACTGAGGTTTGTAGGAAGTCATCCAAGCACCTCCCCTTTTACCTGGCCTAGGATGGAAATCAGCGTAGAAAAGTGAAATGAAATTTGAAAACTCGTCGTACACCTCAAAGGTTTTTACCTCGTCATGGTATTTTTCAATGTTGAAAACTTCCTTAAAAGTGAGTCCGAACAGTTTTTCAGCCACTGTGAAAACTCCAGTAATGACATTCTCAAGCTTAAAATAGGGTTTAAGCTTTTCATCATCCAGATCGAACAACTGCTGTTTCAGTTTTTCCGAATAATAGGCGCTGTCCCATTTTTCCAATCGATCAATATCATCCAATTGCTTTGCAAAGGTTTCCAATTCGGCAAATTCCCTTTCGGCCGCCGGTTTGGCCTTTTCCAATAATTCATTCAGAAAATCCTCGACCTTTTTTGGGGTTTCGGCCATCCGCTCCTCCAGCACAAAATGGGCGTGGGTCTCATACCCAAGCAGTTGTGCCCGCTCATATCGAAGGGAAACTATTTTTAAAACGTTTTCCCGATTGTCCAGTTCATCCCCATGAAATCCTTTGCTACCAAAAGCGAGGGACAGTTTTTTGCGCAAATCCCTGTTCTTGGCATATTTCATAAAAGGGATATAGCTTGGGTAGTCCAATGTAATCAACCAACCTTCTTTGTCTTTTGATTTGGCCAATTGCGTGGCCGCTTCCTTGGCTCCTTCGGGCAAACCATCCAAGTCCGCCTCGTTGGTCAGGAGAAGTTCATACTTATTGGTTTCGGCCAACACATTTTCCCCAAATTTTAATTTGAGCTTGGCAAGTTCGGCATCGATTTCCCGTAAACGTTTCTTGTCTGCATCATTCAAATTGGCTCCATTGCGGCTAAAGCTTTTGTAACGTTTTTCGAGCAGGGTTTGCTGCTCGGGAGAAAGTGTGAGATCACCTAGTTGTTCGTACACCGATTTTATACGATGAAACAGCTTTTCATTCAAGGTGATATCGTTGTTGAATTCGGATAAAAGCGGGGATACTTTCTGGGCGATCTTCTGGATTTCCTCGTTGGTCTCAGCGGAATTCAGATTGAAAAAGATGCTGGAAACCCTGTCCAATTGCCGTCCAGAAAAATCCAGCGCCTCCAAAGTGTTTTCAAAAGTGGGTGTCTCGTCGCTCTCCGCAATTTGGTCAATTTCTTTCCGTGCCTTTTCAATGGCCTCCAAAAAAGCAGGTTTGAAATGTTCATTTTTGATGTGTGCAAAGGGGGCTTGATCAAATGGGGTGAGTAGGGGATTGCTCATTGTATTTTACTGTTTTTAAAAGTTCTCTGCTAAGCTTGAACCGATAAAACGTATTTGAAATTGATTATTTTTTGTTTCGGACTTCTTCCGCGCCTTTAATGACTTTTTCCTTGAGTCCTTGCTTGTAGACCTCGATTTTATCCATCACACATTTATCCGCACTTCCTATGATTTGGGCGGCCAAAATCCCGGCATTTTTTGCACCGTTCAGCGCTACTGTTGCCACTGGAACGCCACCTGGCATTTGAAGGATGGAAAGTACCGAATCCCAACCATCAATGGAATTGCTACTTTTCACGGGCACTCCGATTACGGGCAAAGGGGAAAGGGACGCGACCATTCCTGGAAGGTGTGCTGCACCTCCGGCACCTGCAATAATTACGGAGTATCCATTTTTATGGGCATTTTTTCCAAAATCAAACAACTTTTCCGGTGTTCTGTGCGCCGATACAATATCGACATCCACTTCAATATCAAATCCCTTTAAAACATCAACAGCGTCCTGCATTACAGGAAGATCACTGGTGCTTCCCATGATTACGGCTACCTTGCTCATAGTTATCCACTTATTACTTTGATTGTTTCTTTTACTTTTTGGGCAGTCTCCCGCGCTTTTACCATATCCTCGTCAACGATGGTCACATGACCCATTTTACGAAAGGGACGGGTTTGTTTTTTACCGTAAATGTGTGGGGTGACTCCGTCCATGGTAAGAATGGACTCCATGTTTTCATAAACCACATTTCCTGTATGTCCTTCGGCACCAACCAGATTCACCATTACACCCGCCACTTTGCTATCGGTTTTTCCCAAAGGTAAGCCTAAAATGGCCCTAACGTGCTGCTCAAATTGGTTGGTGTAGCTTGCCTCAATACTATAGTGTCCGCTGTTATGGGGTCTGGGCGCAACTTCGTTGACCAAAATTTCATTGTCCTGGGTTTGAAACATTTCCACCGCCAGCAGCCCTACTTGTTGAATGGATTTTGACACTTTCAGGGCGACCTCTGTCGCTTTTTGTGCTACGGATGCACCAATACGGGCCGGACAAATCACATATTCCACTTGGTTGGCCTCAGGGTGAAATTCCATTTCCACAACCGGATAGGTGATTACATCTCCATTAGCGTTTCGAGCAACAATTACCGCCAGTTCATTCTTAAAATCTATCAGTTGCTCCGTGATGCACTCAACATTGGGCAGTTCCTTAAGATCCTTAAGTTGTCGAACCACCTTTACCCCTTGGCCGTCATAACCGAATTGGGCACTTTTCCATACAAAAGGAAGTTGAATTCCTCCGTTGGAAATGCTGTCTTCGATTTCTGAAGTGTATGCGAAACGGGTGAATGGGGCGGTGGGGATGCTATTGTCGGTGTAAAA
>JANQRD010000024.1 GCA_028284725.1 Allomuricauda sp.
TCAAATATCCTATCGAGAATTGCAGTAATTCTTTCTTTTTTGGCCTTGACCGAGACCAATCTGTTTATATCTACATCTTTGATTTTATAAACAAAACGAAATTCAGTTTGGCTCTCTATTTCATCAATTAGCCGCTCAACAGTGATGTTCTCTAAATCAACAGAAATTTTTGTGCGCTGTGAATATGTAGTATTGGCCTTTAGGACGAACAAAGTCGAAAAAAGGAACAATACACTGAGCTTCATCTTTAAATTAAATTTGATACTGGGATTGGATAATCCCAGTGGATTCGGAAGTTTTTTCATAATTTTATGTGTTCGTTTGTGGTTTACAGTTGTGTGGACCACTCTTATTAAATCGGGAGGTGTTGGAGCACTTCCCGTTTTTTTGTTATTGTCTTGTCCACTGTTACGGTTTTCTTCATCTGCCTATAGCTTATTAATCCAGGCTTTGGAAGACGTCAGGGTCAAGGCTACAACAATGGCCCATATTTTTATTGTCATATTTTCTCCATAGGCGCTTTATTTAATGATTACAGTATTGTTTTCTATGACATAGTCGATGCCATAGTTTTTGCTCAAAGATTCGAGTACTTCGTTAATTGAATAATCGCTAAACCCAGCATTGAACACCTCGCCACCCAACGCTTTATTGTAATTATAGATTGTTACGTTATAATGACGCTCGAGTTTTTTCAATATATTGTCGAATAGCATATTACGGAAGACCAACTCCCCCCGTACCCAAGAAGTATAGGTCTTGGTATTGACTTTCTGGGTTCTTATAGCTGAATTGCCCCTATCGAAGCTGCCTTTTAAACCCGGTACCAAAACCGTACTGGATTCTTTATCTGCAGAAGTCCTTGATTCAGACAGACTCACAGAGCCTTCAACAAGTACCACATCGGTACTTTTGTCCTCAGGATAATTCGATACATTGAATTCCGTGCCCAATACTTCAACATCAAGGTCATTTGCGGTAACAATAAAGGGATGCTCTTTATCTTTTGCTACCTCGAAGAAAGCCTCGCCAGTTAAAAAGACTTGCCGATTTTGGCCCCTGGCAAAAGGGACGGGATATTTTAGCTTGGTTCCTGCGTTCAAAAAGACTTTTGAGCCATCCGAAAGCAACAGATTAAACCGTTTTCCATACGGTACGGTCAAGGTATTGTATACTATTTTTGATGCATTTTTAACTTTGGTATGGTCAAGCTCACGACCATTTTGCTGTCCAATGATCCTACCATCTGCACCAACTACTTCTGTATTACTGTTTTGTTTGAGAACTTCTATCCGGCCATCTTCCAGTTCAAGGGTAATAGCATCATTTGCAGGAATCACTAATTGTTTTTCAACAGCATCGGGAGCTTTGTTCAAGAAAAGGTATGCTGTGCTTAAAAGACCAACAAGAATGGCAGCCGCAGCAGCATATTTCAATATGCCTTTAGCAAACGGAAAACGCTTTTGTCGCGATTTGAACAATATATCCCGATAAATTTTATCGGCCGTATCGGACTCCATACGCGGTAATTCACCTACCATCTCCCGTACCTCTTCAATAGAGGGAATATTTGCTGAATCTTTGGCCTTTTGAAAATAGGCGATTACTTTTTCCGCCTCTTCGACCGTGCATTCGTTACGGATAAATTTTCTTAGTAAAGGCTCAATGGGATGCTTTTGTGTCATCTAAAATTCATTAGTGGTGTGTACTATAGAATACAATTGAAAGAGACTGAAGTACTACTCAATGGAAAAAAATTGTGAAAGGCTATCGATGTCGTAGCATTTTAGGACAAAATTCCACATGCCTCAAGGAACTCAAGAATTTAAGTGCTGGAAAAAGGAATTGATAAATTCTTAAACAGGCTATGTAATCGGGACACCATGGATAAAAGTCAGTCCGACGGTTTGAATTCCGCTCGGTAAAGTGGTCTTCCAGAGAATTTATTCACGAAAAAGTCATAACAGGCCAAAGGACAAAAGGAGGAAGAATGCTACGATATCATCATTTTTTAATAAAAAGGTCCTAATGGTCTTTAAGGCCTTGCTCATCTGGGTTTTTACCGTACTGATGGAAATTTCCAATTCACGGCTTATATCTTCATAGCTCATGCCTTCGTTTCGAGACATTTCAAAAATCAAACGACGTTTTGGGGGTAGTAAATCCAAGGCTTGGCATTTGATTTTTTCCAATTCCATCTCCCTAATTTTTCTTTCTACTGGGCTATGAAACCTTTGGGCCATATATTTAATTTCATCCCGAAGTCTTCCGGAGTAATTCATTTTTTTGATGAAATTGAAGATTTGGTTTCTGGCAATCGTGAATATATAGGCCTTAAATGAAAGATCCGGATTTAAGGTATGGCGTTTTTCCCAAACTTTAAGAAATACCTCTTGTACTATTTCCTCGGCAGAGGATTTTGTCTTAAGCAAACTCAAACCATATCCATAAACATCATCGGCATAGGAATCATAAAGTGCGCGAAACGCATCTTCATTGCCAGCAACGATTTCCTTAACGAGAAGTTTATTTCGATGTAGTTCTTTTTCGGTCATCAAGTCGGTTTAAGTAGCTAGAATTTACTAGAGGTTTATTTCATTAAAAATCCGATTTGAGAAATCTTAAGTTTTTATTATTCCGAACCGCCACCTAAGCATTTAATTAGAAAAAAAGGAAGCGAGCAGAAAAACCAAACCCAAATATTGTCTTAGTAGCTTTAAGGTATACGCCATTAGATTGTAGGCTCCTTTTTTATCCAATGACATTACCTCTGAAATTTCTTCATAGCTCAAGTGCCCATAAAATTTGAGATAAATGATTTCTTGCTGTTTCGCGTTGAGCTTGATAAGCGCTTTTTTCAATTTTTTACGTTCCTCATCAAAACGCTGTTTTTCGATCAGATGAATTTCTTGTGAGGAAACTGTTTCTTCAAAATGTTCCAGGCTGTAAAAAAAGCCCAGTTTTTTTCTCTGGGAAGATACCCTGGAGATAAGTGCCCTTCGAATGGATTTATACAGATAAGACTTAATGGATTTTGCGTCGCCCAACCTTTCCCTAGCGTTCCATAATTCCACAAAAAGATCCTGTATTGCATCTTTTACTGAATCTTTGTCATGAATCAGTTTTATCCCATAACCATACAATCTACCGACATTGTCGTTATAGATGGTTGCAAAGGCTATTTCACTACCGGACTTGAATTCTTGCCAGAGCTGTAAATCAGATGGCGTACCATGACTATTCGATACAGTTTCCGTTTCCGTCCGTCTATCGCCTTTATTGATCTCAATATGTTGCTGAGCAATTTTCACCTGAAAGTGATGATTGACTTAATTAGGTTGCATTTTAAATCTACAATAATAATTGACCTAAAAATAATTTATTCTTAACAAACGGCACTTTTTTTTGATAAAAATGAAAAAACGGTGGGGATAACAAGATTCGTCTTACATAAATCTTCTGAAAATTCATTTAATTCAGGAATTGAAAAAAATAAAACAATAGCAACAAAAATTTTATCTCTGTTCTTCGTCACCTCGGTTGGTCTTTGTATAACTAAATCGACAAGACTCAAAACTTATAGTCGGGCCCTGAATTGATTTTCAATCCCCATTTTTTTAATAGATATCTCCCCATCCGTAAATCATAGCGCGAACGATCATTCTCAAAGTTCCGCTCATAAAATCTGAGCATTGCCTGTTTTGTAACATTGTCATCAAAATCGAGTACATCTATTACATTAAGGGTATGCACCCGGGAATAATGATTGCCCTTTTCTAGGTTTTCGATAAGCTTTGAACGGGCCATATCATGTTCTCCAAGATTATACAAAACCTCCGAGAGAACATTGGTAACGGTGATAGAGTCGTCATTCATTGCCTGTTTCAGCTTTTCTATTTCACTTTTTGCATCATTTTGAATAATTCGAAGACCGGTCGCCCCCCAGAATCGTATTGCGCTGTTTTCAGAATCAAGATATTCCAGCAGAATGGGCAGCGAATCGCTTGAGGCCGTTGATGCTTTTTCAGCAGCATCAATAATACTGGACAAATTAACATCTCCGGAACGCAAAAAATCATAGACAGTTGTTCCTTTGGTCAGTTGTATCAGTTCAGCCTCAGGAATAAAACCTGAGTCACCAATCCTGTTTACCCAATTCAGGTTTTCTTCTCTCATACGCAACAAAATTGGTGAATAGGCTGGGTCATCTGCCAAGTTGTTCACCTCCCAGGGATCATTTTCGGTATCATAGAGTTCTTCTCGGGGTTTGCTTTTCCAAAAGAGAGATTGAATATCATCTAAATTCCCTGATTCCCATTCCCTCTGCCACGAGTTTATAGATCTGGCCCTGAACAAATAGCTCAAGGGTTGTCCGTAAGTTCGAAAGGGCATATAATTTTTGACATACCTATAACGTTTATCACGTACCGCCCTTGACATATCGTAACGTTCATCCATTCTTCCTTTGAACATATGGACATATTTTGGAGCTTCTTGCGCGAGTTTGCCCAAAAAAGCTCTTCCCTGTAGGTAATCAGGGGGAGTAATATCTGCCAGGCTCAATACGGTAGGTGCCAAATCAACAAAAGATATCATTCTTTCTACCTTGACACCGACTTTAGATGGTCTCCATTCTTTGTATTTCTCAGGTATCCGTACTATAAAGGGGACATGGGTGCCCGTTTCAAAAAGGTAGCGCTTGCTCCTTGCCAAAACCCCACCATGATCGCTGTAGTAAAAAACTATGGTATTCTCGGCCTGACCACTATCCTCCAACTCTTGTAAAATAGAGCCAACCTCAGCATCCATTTGGGTAATTTTATCATAGTATTGGGCCCAGTCATGTTTTATATCCTCTGTTGTGGGATGATAGGGTGGTATAACCATTTCTCCAGGACGATGGGCAAGCGCTGAGGACGGAAGTGAATCATGAATGCTGCTTTCATGTGTTGTATGAATGTTCCTTATATGAAAAAATGGCTGTCCTTCTTTACGGTTCTTGTAATGGGCTGTTTTGGAGGATTCATCCCAAATGTTTTTGGTGTTGACGATTACAGTATTATAATCTTCTTTGGCGTTATTGGTACAGTAGTATCCCCTTTCTCGTAGGTATTCAGGAAAAAACCTCACTGTTTCGGAAAGAGCGTTTTGACTTCTCATATGCTGACTACCATTTGCATTGGCATATACTCCAGTGATGATTGTGTTTCTTGCAGGTGCACAAACCGGAGCATTGGCATAGGCATGTGTGTAGAGATGGCCCTCTAAAGCCAATTTGTCCAGATTTGGGGTATTGGCCAAGGAGTCTCCATAACAGCCCAGGTAAGGACTGTTGTCCTCGCTGACTATCCAAAGAATGTTGGGAGGCTGCATTTCAGCCGCCTTTTCACAGCTACCTAAAACAAATAGCATTGCGAAAACCCCAAGCATCAAATGTTGTCTGACGGATTTCAAATTCCAAAAAAAATGTCCACTTCTCGAAATCATAAAAGTTTTTATTGATACATACATCGTCTTTAACCAAAAACCTTTTTCCACTGTTTTAGGGAGAAGGTAAATTGAGAAAACCGATACACCCCCAATGTCATCTTTCATTAATTTGTTCTTTGGTAAAGCAGCTTTGCGTTAAAGTTTATATAAGCCTCAGCAAATGATATCATACGACTGACCATTCAAATCCTTAAAATCCTATTCCATAATTTTGCTCTCGGGTCGGATAAAGCGGCTAGAGAATACCAACTGCGTCGGATAAAAAACAATCGAAGCGTGGCGAAAACTGAAATACGAAATTTTTTCTGTGTATTTTGTACACAAATACGAAAATAGATATTTTTATTGAAGCGGAAAAATCACACGTCTTAAATATTAATGACTCTGGTTTTATTCCTGAAGCCGAAAATGATTGATCTTGCAAAAGGAAAGCGTGTTACCGTACATGAAAAAATGACCGATAAAAGTTCATCAATGCCATACGTTCTGGAGACTGCAAGGATTGCCAGGGAAGGAAATAAACAACATCTCCAGAATCCTGTTAAAAGATTGGTTGGCCCTGAAAGTTCACTCCTCCTTCTTCTCGATGATAAATCGCCCAATGTTGCCATAGTAGTAGCTGAAGCACTTTATCTTATCGGAAAAAAGGAAAAAAGCATGGAAACACTCAAAAGATTTTTGACACATGATGACTTGTTTGTACGAGCACATGTATTGAGTGTCTTTAAAGCATTGGATATGGATTTAAGTTTGATTCCAATGGATCTAGAGACGCTCTTGTTGGGAAGGGAACCAACTGATCGAAGTTATGATGTACGAGCGGCACGCTATCCTTTGAGAAAAATTAAAGGGAATAAGGTTGGAACAACTCATGTTTTACTTCAAAATTAGCAGCTCTATGTCTTTCAAATATTTCCATGTTTTACCAGCATTCTTACTTTTCAACATAATTTTTGCGCAAACAGAAATCAACTACAGCGAAGATTCGATTGCACCCTACACTTTACCAAATCTTCTTCTATTGAATAATCGAAAAAGAGTAAAAAAAATTCGACATTGGGAAAAGAGAAAAAGACCTGAAATTCTAAAGGCATTTGAAAATCAAGTTTACGGTAAAATTCCTGAAATAAAACTAAATCCTTCTTTCACTGAAATCGTCGAAGAAAGTGATTCAGCATTGGACAATACCACAATAAGGAAACAAGTACAACTTGTTTTTGAAAAGCACAAAAGAAAACTTACCATAAACATATTGCTCTATTTGCCAAAGGGCATTCAATCACCCCCAGTCTTTGTTGGCTATAATTTTTATGGAAATCAAACTACAACTAGTGACGAAAATGTTATTCTTTCCGAGTCTTGGGTGCCAAACAAGGCAGATTTTGGAATCATGGAAAACCGGGCTACGGAGAATTCAAGGGGGGTTAGGTCCCATAGGTGGCCCATTAAAAAAATCATCAACAAGGGCTTTGGTATAGCAACTGTTTATTGTGGGGAGATAGACCCGGACAGAAACAATTTTGAAGATGGCATCCATCCATTTTTCTATAATGACAATCAAAATCGACCAAATAATGACGAATGGGGCACTATTTCGGCTTGGGCCTGGGGCATGTCAAGAGTTTTGGACTATTTAAAGCAGCATAAGGGTTTGGGAAATTCCGAATTCATTTCGTTCGGACACTCGCGGCTTGGCAAAACTTCGTTATGGGCAGGAGCTTTAGATGAAAGATTCGCCTTAATCATAGCTAACAATTCCGGTTGTGGTGGTGCGGCTATTTTCAGAAGAAAAATTGGGGAAACAGCAGCGATAATAAATGGAAAATTTCCGCATTGGTTCAGTGTCAATTTTAAAAAATACAACAATGCCGAACATCTATTACCAGTTGACCAGCATATGTTGATAGCACTGATTGCTCCAAGACCAGTCTATATTTCCAGTGCAGCCGAAGATATTTGGGCAGATCCTAGAGGAGAATATTTATCAGGGTACTATGCAAGTCCAGTTTATGAACTTTATGGAAAAAAAGGGTTGGCCAAACCAGAACTCCCCCAGCTAAATAGCCCCATTCACAACGATATTGGATATCATATTAGACAAGGAAAACATGACGTAACCGAATATGATTGGGTCCAATTCATGAAGTTTGCAAACAAACATTTGAAAAATTGATCTGATGAGCTAATCACCAAGTATACCATTCTTTTTGTTCCCCTTTTTGATTTATTCAATCCAACCGACACTTTGTTCGGCCTCCTCAAAATTGAAAAGGCCGGTATGTATAACCTCCTGCGTTTAGTAACCCGCAGCTTGCCCATCTTTACGACTTTCCGAAGCTCCATGATAGACCTTGTTTTCATCATCCCATAAAATGGCCTGGTATCCTCCATAGATCCCCCTGGCGGTTCCCATTTTGTGGCCTTTATCCATAAGCCCTCGAATAGTGGTATAAGGTATCCCGGATTCAGTTCGAATCATGCCAGTGTTCTCTGTAGTTTTTCCCATTGGGCTAGCTCCCCCGGTATGGTCCCATCGTGGGGCGTCCCCAGCTTCTTGGATATTCATTCCAAAATCGATAAGGTTCATAACAATTTGGGTATGGCCCATGGGTTGAAAATCCCCACCCATTACCCCGAAACTCACAAAGGGTTTCCCATCTTTCGTGATAAAGGCAGGAATAATGGTATGAAAAGGCCGTTTGCCCGGTTCAAAAGTATTGGCTTGACCACGTTTTAGGCTGAACAGTTCACCCCGGTCTTGTAACATAAAACCTAATTTTGGTGGTGCCATACCTGAGCCCATACCACGATAGTTACTTTGAATCAATGAGATCATAGTGCCTTCATTATCCGCTACTGTCATATAAATGGTCTCTCCAGCAGAGATTTCACCTGCAGCGTATGTTCCTGCTCGCTCCGTAATCTGTTTTCTGCGACTTTCAGCATAGTCCTCCGATAATAATTGCTCAACGGGCACATCAAAAAAGTCCATATCAGCATAGTATTTTGCCCGATCTTCAAAGGCCAACTTCTTGGCCTCCGTAAAGAGGTGTAGATGTTCGGCACTACCAAACTCAATATTGGAAAAGTCATACCCCTCCAATATCTGTAGCATTTGAAGCGCGGCAATTCCCTGACCATTAGGGGGTAGTTCCCAAACATCATATCCCCTGTAATTAATGGATACGGGTTCCACCCACTCCGATTTGTGGTCTGCCAAATCTTTGGCAGATAAAAAGCCCCCTTGTTCCTTGATGAATTTACCTATGGTCCTCGCAATATCGCCTTTGTAAAAAGCATCTCGACCTCCTTCAGCAATTTTTCTGTAGGTATTGGCGAGATAGGGATTTTTATAGATTTCCCCTTCATTGGGCAATTTCCCACCGTTCTGGGATCTATAAGTATCCTCAATGTTGGGAAATCCTTTTGATTCAAAAAAGGGTACCGTACGCTGTATATACCAAGCAATAAGTTCGGTTAACGGAAAACCTTTTTCCGCATAATCGATTGCCGGAGCAAGAATTTCCGCCATAGTTTTTGAACCAAATTTTTGATGGAGTTCAAACCAGCCATCCACTGCCCCCGGAACACTTACAGGAAGTGATCCATGTGAGGGGATTTTCTCCATACCTTCTTTTTCGAAATATTCCAAAGTGAGTTTTTGAGGTGAACGCCCGCTGGCATTGAGGCCATAAAGCTTTTTTGTTTTTCCGTCCCAAACAATGGCAAAAAGGTCCCCTCCTATTCCACATCCTGTGGGTTCCATAAGCCCGAGTGCAGCGTTGGCAGCTATCGCCGCATCGATAGCGTTGCCACCCTTTTTCAGCATATCAAGGCCTATTTGGGTGGCCAAGGGTTGGCTTGTGGCCACCATACCGTTTTGACCCAGTACCACCGAGCGGGTAGCAAAAGGCTCTCCAGTAATCCGGTCTTGGGCTATGGAGAAATGAATAGAAAAAACCAGTATGAAAAGATGAAGTGAAAAGTTTTTCATATTTATTTTTATTTTTTCCAAGGTACAAAAATGGGATTGGAAGCATTCAAAACTGAAATACCAAAAATAAAAAGTTCCCTGCCAAAAATCCTGGAAGGGAACTTTTTAAAATTGTTGTAATATCTGGAATTGTGATATACTATTCTGTCAGCATCACAGTCCTAGTGACTGTATTAAAAGGCCCGGGAATCGCATTCCCCTCTACATCCACCAACTCCAAAGAAATCGTGACCTCACCCATAGGTAATCCTTTAACTACATGGGGCGCCCATTCGGCAATCATAAATTCCTCACCATTTACAGTTGCTTTTACCTTGTTGCCATCTTCCGAAAGGGTGGTGTTCAGGACAAAAAAGTCCAGTAAAAGGTTTTCCGTATCCTTTCCTGAATACTTTCCCTTTGGTCGGCTATAAATCAAGGTAGGGGCCTCCATATCCAGTCCCAAAGAATCTGTAGCATTCGGACCAATCTCGAGCTTTTTTACCACCACGGAATTTTCATTTTTAACAGATTCATGGTACGATCGGCTTAAAAAGGCCACCAAATGGTGTACCCCGTTGGGTATCTCCTTTGCGAAAGCAGGTTCATAGTGGGCGGAATACGGTTGGTTGTTCAAAATAAAGTGGATGTGTTGTCCTTTCCCGGAATTGGCCAATTGTTCTGCATTGGAGCCTCCAGTCTGTGCACCTAGCTCATAATTGTTCACCGTGAAGTTAAAATTGACCTCTCCACCTTCCGCAATCACCATGCTTTTGGGTTCTTCCAATTGCAATACCGCATCTAAATAGGCTGGTGAACCTTCCAATTTTTCCAGGGTAATTTTGGGTTGCTCCGTCTCCACTGACAACTGTTCGTCAGCTGCTTGTTCTGTGTTTTCCTTTTTTTGTTGTTTACAAGAGGCTGTCATAGCCACTATTAGAAGTATTGTGGCAAGTAAATTGGGTGTTTTCATTTCTATAGTTTTTAGATGTTATTAACGGCTGACATAAAGGTTTTTATGCCAGTTTTTAAAGTTACATATCAATTATTAACCGTGTTTGAAAAACACTAAGATAAGGCGTTCTTGAATGCATATTTTAATTAGGATCAAAAACCTTTTTGTTTCAACCTAAAAGTGGTGCTAATCATATTCTTTTATGGTTTGTAATAATTCATAGATTGAATGATTTTGTGGAGCCTTATATGAGCAATTTTAAAAGTTTGTAATAGTTATGTTCTACCCAAACAAAAAAAACCAAGAATGGCACTTGTACCTTTAGAGAATATTCAATTCAGAATTTTGTCCTTTTAATCGGCCATTTTTTTAGAACCAAATTTCCACAAATTCATTTAAAACCCTACCTTAAATAAATTCAACGAGAAACTCTTATTACGAAAATTTGCGATCTACAAACCATGAGAGCGATAGAAAAAATATGGTTGGAAAAAGGCTATGGGTATTTTGCCCATGAAGGGCCAAATGGTCTTAAGGTAGAACGATTGTCCAAAGATGTCGGGAAAAACAAGTCCTCTTTTTACCATTTGTTCGCAGACCTGGAAGTTTTTATGGAAAGGTTATTGGAACTTCATTTGGACCGGGCAAAAGCAGTTTCAAAAAAGGAGATGGCCGCAAAGAACGAAGGTGAACTGATAGCAATTATTCTTGAGCACAAAATCGACCTGTTGTTCAATCGTCAACTGAGGATCCATAGGGATGACCCGAATTTCAAAAAATGTCTTGACCGCATCAATGAATTTTCGGTCCAGGGGCTGCTGCCCGTCTGGAAAAAAATCATTTCCCTATCGGAAAACGGTTATCTGGCGCGAATGGTGCTGCACCTCAGTTTGGAGAACTTTTATCTCCAAATTACCGATGAGACCTTGAATGAGCAATGGTTAAGGTCCTACTTTGCCAATATCAGGAGAATGGTGCGTCTTTTCAAAAGATCAAAATATCATTTAGTGGACGGTAGCGTCTAAAATCCGGTGCCCAGCATCCATAATTTTGTCCCAAAGATGGATTGGAAATGGTACTGGACAGGCAACATTTTTTAGTATTCTTCTTGACATTATTAATCAATCAAGGCTGCACCATGGTCAAAGTAACAATAAGCGAAAAGAGGAGCCCAACGCCACAACAAGTTGCCGTTGGAGAAAACACCATATTGACTACCTGGGGGGCCATCAAAGTGAACAAGACCCACTTCTTTCCTTCGAGTTTTCAATTGAAAACCGATGATAAGGTCATTTACATTGATCCCGTAGAAGTCGGGAGCGCCGAACCGGCCGATTTCATTTTGTTGACCCATGCGCACCCCGATCATTTCTCAATCAAGGACATTAAAAACCTTCTTAAAAGCGAAACGATCATTGTTTGCCCAAAGGGAGTTTCAAAAAAGTTAAAAAACATCGCTGGCAAAATATATGAAGTAAGACCAAAAGAGCAACTGCACCTTGAAGGGATCCATATTGAGGCGACCTGGGCATACAATACGAAATCTGTTTTTCTATGGATCAAGGCACACCCCAGATCAAAAGGGAATGTAGGTTATGTCCTAACGTTGAAAAGTGGATTAAGGCTCTACCATGCGGGCGACACAGATTATATACCTGAAATGGATGAATTACTCGATATTGAGGCGGCCTTGATACCCATCGGAGGCGATAACCTGACCATGAACGGAGAAGAGGCCGCCAAGATTGTCAATGAAATCACGCCCAAAATTGTTGTTCCAATGCACTACGAAATCAAAAACCGGGAAGAACTGCGACGATTTGAAACATTGGTCAACGAAAAAACAACAGTGGTCAAATTGGAATAGGAAAATCGATTAAAAGATGACGGTCGAAGACTTAGGATATAACGGGCACTTCGAAGAACTAAGGTTAAAAAACAACCTCGAGGATTTCGGATTTGGACGCGTAGTGGCCGAACACAGGGAACGATATACAGTGCAAAACGGACAAGGGGAATTTGAAGCGGTTATCACAGGAAATCTAAGGTATTCAGCCAATGGCAGCGAAGATTTTCCCGCTGTGGGAGATTGGGTCTCGCTGATATACAGCGACTCCAGCTTTGCCATCATCCATAGCGTTTTCCCCAGATTGTCCTCACTTTCAAGACAGGCGGTCGGAAAGCTTGGAGAACTACAGATAATTGCGACAAACATTGATCATGCCCTTTTGCTGCAGGCGGTCGATAGGGATTTCAGCGTTAACCGCATAGAACGGTATTTGACCCTTTGCAATTCCTCCGGGATAAAAGCAATTGTCCTTCTCAATAAAATAGATTTGATTTCCCGAAAAAGCCTGGAAAAGATGGTCGGCTCCATACATGAAAGAATAAAACAGGTGCCTATAATTCCAATAAGCAATGTATCGAAAGAAGGAATTGAAGTCTTGGACACCTATCTACAAAGGGGCAAAACCTTTTGTTTATTGGGTTCATCCGGTGTTGGAAAATCCTCGCTCATCAATAACCTGGTCGGCGAAGAGGTGATGGCCACGGGAGAGATCAACAAAAGTATTGATAGGGGAAAACACATTACCACCCATCGGGAACTGTTGGTCACCGAAAAAGGTATTTTCATAGACAATCCTGGGATGCGGGAAGTTGGGATCGCGAACGCCACGGATGGATTGGAAGTTACGTTCGGAACCCTTACAGAGCTATCCAAAAATTGCAGATTCAACGATTGTACACATACTACTGAAATCGGTTGTGCCATAACCGAGGCCATTGAAAATGGGGAAATGGACAGGTCGTCCTACGAAAACTATTTGAAAATGCAACGGGAAAAAGAACATTTTGAGTCCACAGTGGCCGAAAGGCGGAAAAAGGAAAAGGATTTTGGTAAGATGCTAAAGAAATACAAAAAAGACAGAAAATCGAACAAATACTGAGTACAGCTATGTGAAAGTAATTAGTTCTCTAATGGTTAAATGCAAAAAGTTGGTCATCATTTTTTGATAGTCCCCTAATGAGAACCTTTTAAGTGGATCCACTACTGTTATTGATCGGTCCTTTTAACTCGCCGTTTTTGGAAACTATAATCCCTTTATTTATTCGGGAATTTGCCAGAGCATTTTGTGGTTTGTTATTTCCTTAAAATCCACTCCCATTGCAATAAATTCTTTTGCCATTTCTTTCATCTCTTGCATATCTGCCATTTGCTTGGCAGCCTCCGCACTCTCCCAGATACTAACATTCGTTATTGAATTTTTTTCTTTGTCCATCCCAACATAGTAGCCGATGTTACCTTTCAGTTTCTGTACAGCAGGCATTATCTTTTCCTTGAACTCCGTCTGCAGTTTACGTTCTACGGAGATTTCTTTTTCGGGTGGATAATATCCTATGGATATTCGTACTACGTTACCTTTTTGGGTTGTGTCCATGGTTTTGGATTTGGTATTACATGAAAGCATAAAGGAGATGATTGTTAAAAGATAAATTGATTTTTTCATGACTATTTTATTAAGGGAGATTCTTTCTAAAAGCCAAAGGGGTCAATTGGGTCTGGGTCTTGAAAAACCTGGTGAAATGTGTAGGTTCTTCATATCCAAGGTGAAACGCTATTTCAGCCACATCCTTTTTGGAGTATGCCAGTAAGTTCTTCGCTTCACGGATAATGAAGTCTTGAATGTACCTCTTGGGCGAAACCATCCTTTCCTTCTTACTGAGTTCATTGAGATAATTGGGCGTTACGGAAAGTTGCTCGGCATAGTATTGAACGGACTTTTCTACCATGAACCTATTTCTGACCAGATTTTTGAACTGTTTTATGGTCCTGTTTGTCCTATTATTGATTTCGACCTCCTTTGTTTCCTTGACCTTCATTCCCTTGATCAGGTACAGCAATGATACTAGGTTGGAAATCAATAGCTGCTGCTTGAACCTATCCCCGCCATCATAACAAGAGAGCATTGTCTTGATCGCGTTTTCCATTCGTTCTGCTTCCAACTCATCCAGTCCTAGAAGGTTGTCCCCTTTGAGGCTAAAAAGTGTATCGAACTCATCGTCAATATCCAACTTAAAGAGATCTAAAAAATCTTTTTTAAAATAGATCAGATAGCCCTCGATCTTTTCCGCCCGTTTCCAGGAATAGATATGCTGTGGGGAAACAAAATAAAGCGTGTTGTTTGCAAGACCCGAAGCTTTATCATCCATTCTAATTTCTGAGGAATATGCTTTGGTAATCAAATTTATCTGATAAAAATCCTTTGAATAGGGTGGCATGCCAATCGGGGCCGTCTTGTTCAAAACTGAGAATGTCGTGATATGGAACCCATCAATGGTATTGGTCTTCTCCTGCCCAAGTGCTTCTAAAAAATGGCGAATCATACTGAATTGCTTTATATGTTTTTGACCTGATTCCATCCAAGGGCTCTTTTTCAGATAGTTTGACCCTTAAAGGTAAAAGTCCTTTGAAGGAAAAACAAAGGACTTTGAAAATAAGCTAGGCCTCTTAGTATCCGTGCTCGGTGTTATTGAGGATTACTTTTATGTATGCTGCCGTTATAAAAAACCTGTCATCCTTTCTGCGCATAATTACCTGGTTCTCGCCTACAAGGGAAAGTATTCCGCCCATAAAAATGGAGTGCTTGAAGTTGAAGCGCATATGGTCTTCACCAAATTCGACCACATCAACGTTGGCAGCTATATTGAAACGTTCCTTCTTGAGCGGATCCACGAACTGGCTATAGAAGGGCAAAGGTTCATCGGTCAATCCAGTAGTCTTAACGGTTTGTCCGTTACCAAAATCGAAAGTAAGCTTGACGTCCTTGGCGAAAATTCCACTATTGTTCATCGTCTCCAATTGTTCAGCACCGGTCTTTGCATGGATAATGATATTATTCCACTTATTGACCAGGTGTTGGGCGTTGGTAAACCAAATCATTTGCTCTGTATTAGTGATAGATACATAAGGGGTATTTAAAATGGGCTCATCAATATTGTCCTGAGCATGAACCTTAGCAAGAAGAATTAGTACTGTGAATACAAAAATTCTGGTTAGTGATTTTTGTCCCTGCGCTTTTTGAATCGTTTTAAATGTATTTTTCATGGCTATAAATTTTTGTTCAACAATATGTTGATACAAAAGTGCATCATACAGCATGGGGATGGTTAACCAGATTTCAGGACAAAATGACCAAAATCAAAGATTTGTTTGGAATGGCTTTACCAACGTTGGAGAGGTTCCTTGAATGGCAAGGGTAAATAGCCTATTTATTCCCAGGTCGCCCCAACCAACGGTGTCGAGATTCTTTTTGAACAGATACTAAATCCAGCCATCCAATCGTTACCTAAGTACCCAAACCAATGAATGGGCCATCAGTGGTCGTTTTGTGCACGGCACCTAAAGATCCTCCCAAAGGCCCGGACCGTGACCATGAAAAGCCATATTGTCTTCCTTTTGTTTTTCATCACAACCATGTCATATGGTCAAATGGCACATGGCTTTGAGATCGGCGCCAATCTTATGAACGCTGACTTTACCATAGATGGTGGAACCATCGACACCAAAAATGCCGTGGGGCCGCGGGCAGGTTATGTAGGGGAGTTCCATCTCGCCCAAAGCCTGTATGTCCGTGGGGCCCTGCTCTTTATGCAAAAGGGCTTCAAGTTTGCCGACGAGACCTGGGCGGTAAGCAGCTTTGATATCCCAATCAACCTTGGGGGTTCCTTTGACCTCTCCGGGAATCGTTTGCAATGGTTCCTTGATGGGGGCATCAGTGCGGAATACAACGCCAGGGCCATAACCAGAATCGATGGGGAAACCGTTGAACTGGAAATCGGGAATGGCGAAGGGGAACTCAAATCCTTTTCCACAGGACTTAATTTTGGAACGGGCCTACAGTTTGCAAGGCTTCTCAAATTCAGGGCCAGCTATTATACCGGACTCA
>JANQRD010000015.1 GCA_028284725.1 Allomuricauda sp.
GCGTATCTTGGAAATAATATCCTTTTGAACCTGCTGATTTTCACTCTTTGTAAGTATCTCTACTTTCATATGTTTTCACATTCTAAAATTGGTTAACCAGATTGGTTTGTTAAATTTAAACAAATTACTTCAACCAGAAAAACATTATTTCCATCTCGTTTCCAGCTTGTACGGTATGCGATTAAAAACTATTGGCCAAGGCTTTTTTGGCCAATAGTTCTTGGCATTTAACTAAACAAACTAACTCAAAAAAATTACTATCAATGTTCAACCTTTAAATCAAAATATTTTACCATTGCCGATGTGCCTTCATCCTTGCTTATGAAGTAGTTTCCTGCCTTGAAATAATTTTCGAAGACACCCCATTTTTCCAAGTGGACATCTTCTTTAACAAAAGACTCTTCATTGTTCAATATCACCTCAATTCTTCCTTCGGAAGCAATCACTTCCAAAGAAAACTTTTCAGTTCCCACAGGTTGGGGAAAGGAATAGGGTTCATCATCCTCCCATGCAGAGGTATGCAACATTTCCTCATGGGATACATCTAGGTCTTTTAATTTTTTCGTGTGCACCCTTACCTTGCCATCGTTCCAATAGATTTTTAAAACCGGTGGTGCATTGTTGTCATCCTCCCCGATTAAATCACGTTGCTCGTTGGTCAAACGGCCATGGATTTGCATGATGATGGTACGATACTTTTTTCCGTTTTCATCCTCTGAAATAGCGGGAACCGCGAGAGTTCCCTTCATGCGCCCACCTTGTGCAAAGGTCCAGTTGGTATTGTTACTGCCCGGTACCATTTGTTCCCTCAATTCGGTTCTGGAATATGAGGAATTGGGTGTTGACGACCCCGGATACGTATAGAAAACCAAAGACCCATCTGTGGAATCGTTGTACATAAAAGGCAACAACTTTTCGTTGGTCGCGTAGTCCAAAATTTCGGGTGGTTTCACTTCATCAGGGCGTCCTATGGGCAATGTTACTTTCCAGTGGCTTAGATTTATTTCAGGAAGCAAATAGGTAGATTCGGGAGTTTCCGGTTCGTTTTCCTCATCTTCCCCAACATCATCAATAACAGTTTCATCAACTGTTTGTTCCTTTTCAGGAGCAGCTTCTGATGAAGATTCACAACTAGCCACCGCCAATCCGAAGACTAGAAAAAGTGATAAAACTGCGCTATGTAGGTCGGTCAAAATCAAAATCTTAATTTTTAATGTGTTACTGATAGCTCATAGAATTTAACCTTGGCAAAAGCTCCTTCATCCCTGGATTGAAAATAGTTTCCTGCCTTAAAATAATTTTCGAAAACTCCCCAGCGTTTTATGCTTGGGCCATCGTAAACAAAGAATTCATTTTTGTTAAGGGAAACGACCATTTTTCCATCAGAAACTTTGACCTCAACGGTAAACCTCCCAAAGCCAACTTCTTCTTCAAAGTTTCTTCCCTTATCATCTTTCCAGGCCTCTTTGTACAAAATACCTTTCGAGGAAACCCCTGGATTAACGAGCTCCTTTGTCTTCACCCTTATTTTTCCATTTTGCCAATATATTTTTAAAATGGGCGGGGCATTATTGTCCTTCTGTCCTATTAAATCACGCTGCTCATTGGTCAATCGACCATGAATCTGCAGGATGATGACTTTATGGTATTTTCCATTTTTATCCCTTGTGACGTCATCCATTGCAATTTTGGCCTTAAGGGTCCCTCCATCAGCAAAAGTCCAGTTGGTATTGTTATCGCCTGGCACCATTTGCTCCCTTAGTTCTGACCTTGAGTATTTTGTGTTTGCCGTAGTCGCATTTGATGGATAGGCATAAAAAACCAGTGCTCCTGAAGTGGAATCGTTGTACATGAAAGGTTTTAGGGTCTCATTATTCGCATAATCCAAAATCTCCGGAGGTTCAACACTAATGGCACCTCCCTTGCCTTTCCCTTCAGGAATGGTAACTTTCCAATGGCTTAAATCTATGTTCGGAAGTTTTACCTTCTTTCGTTTTTTCTTTTTCTTTTTTTCAACCTTTTTCTCCGACACAGCGACATCACCCTTTTTGTTTTGTGCAGTGACCGTGGCAGCAAGAACTATCATTAAAAAAAATACTAGAGATTTCCTTCGGAAAATTTTCATTCTATTCATATTTGAAGCAATCACCAAGGTCTTTTTTTATTTCCTTAACCCAGATTTTATTTGGACCACCCAGGCCTGCTTTAAGTCTGGGTGGTGTTATCCATCAATACTTTAACTTACTAATCCGTGATTTCAATATTGTCAAAGAATGCCTCTGCAGAGCCATCTACAACATCTATGTTTCTCACGTAAATAACGATCTGATTTGTTGAAGCCGTGAATTGGAACGTATGGGTGGCATATACATCGCCATCTGTGTCAAAAATATTCGGAATTGCGAAATAGGCATCAACGTCTGGGTCTGCACCTAGATTAGCATTAATACCCGTTTCATCCGCAATTTCAGTGTTGAGGATAAATACCTCGGAGGTAATTCCGGCAGCAGTAGTCCTCGCATCAATGGAGAACGTATATGTTGACCCCTGCTGAACTGTTACCACCTGATACAAGCGACGACCAGTCTCATCCAATTTTGCTCCTCTGGTACCATCATTTCCATCACTGGTAGATCCAGCTTGCTCACTATTGTCACCGTATTCTGCCTCAAGCCAGCTATCCAAAGCTGAATTATCCCAAAGGTCAGCATAGGGGCTAGGAATATCGACCCCATCGCAATCCTTGATAGTCGAATTAGTTGTCATATCCCATGGGTCAGCATTGTCACCAGTACTTTCCCCAGTACATCCCGGGGTTGTACCGTAAAGGTCAAAATTTCCATTAATTACCTGCACAACAAAACCTTGAGCCACCACAATCTCTTCGGTGGCAACACTTATGTTTTCAGTAATACTGGTAGCTGTTAGGGTCACAGTGTAAACACCATCTTCCGTGTATGTATGTGAGGGGTTCATTCCTGTAAATTGGAAACCATCCCCAAATTCCCATAACAGCGACTCTGCCCCTTCAGAAGCATCCATAAAGGTATAGGTTCTATAGTCGTCCGGATCGACCTGTGAGGTAAAATCTGCGGTAACTGGCGCCAATATATTAATGGTCTGAGCCAATGTATTCGAAAGGTTTAAATCGTTCGTAGCAACAAGAGTAACAGTATATTCGGCAGGATTGGCATAAACGTGGGTCGGAGACTCTTCCGTCGAAGTATTTCCATCACCAAAATCCCATTCGAAACTAGTAGCTCCTGTCGATGAATTACTAAAGGTGTATTCCAAAAAGGCGGTTTCACTTTGAGTAGCAGTAAATCCGACGGAAGGTGGCACCGCACCCTCAGCTCCTATTTCAATAGTAAAGTCATCAATTCTAGCCTCAACATCTCCATTAGTGAAAAATATTGCAACTGTATTATTGCTACCGGAATTAAATGACAACTTTGCTTGCACATAGACATCCGGCTCTGAGTCATCTGTAACTGTTATTGACCCAATAGTTCCGTTAGCGACATCTTCCAATGTGGTAAATGTGCCACCGTTTTCAGTAACTCCTAAAACCGAGACAATGAGTCTAGGGTCAGCAGAATCGCTTAACATTGTATACCAAAAACCCAAGTCGTAATTGGTATCAGGATCAACGGTAATTTCCTGATAGCCCGCACGATCTCCAGCAGGCATTGGTAATTTACCTCCTTGGTCCCCAAAAGTCACTGGACTACCGGTAATCTGAATCACCCCGCCTAAATCGCTATTTCTCCAAGAATCCCGGCCATCTCCACCACCACCAGGCAAGGTATCATCTTCAAAACCGGCTTCTAGAATAATGGGTTGAAATGGGCCTTCCACCACTATTACATCAATGGTCACTGTATTCGATTCACCATTTCCATCACTAGCTGTCAATGATACCGGATAGGTACCTTCCCCTGCTTCAAATGTGAATGTGGGGTCTTGTTCTGTTGATGTATTTCCGCCTCCAAAATCCCATGCGAATGTAGTGGCCTCGCTGGAAAGGTTATTAAATCGTATCGTTCTAAAATCATCAGCGGAAGAAGCATAAGCAAAATTAGCTTCGGGAAATATTACATCAGCTTTGGAGTTGGCATCGGGCAATTCATCCCGAAAAAGCTCATCACCAACACAGCTCACGGCAAAACTGGCCACTACCAAACTCAAGAGCAACCATTTTGCTTTACTCAATGTTTTTACTTTATCTTTCATAGTTTTCATCTAAATATTAATACCCTGGGTTTTGTGTCAGCCGGCCTTTACTGATGTTTATTTCCCTCGCTGGAATTGGTAACAACAAGGCTCTTGAATTATAGATATAACCCATTTCGGCTGCATGGGCAGTCAACACATCATCCGCAACACCAAATCTTAGCAAATCGAACCAGCGCTGGTTCTCAAAGGCCAGTTCTACGCGTCTTTCTACCAATAGTTCGGTTTTGGACACGCTTGAAACGCTATTGGGGGCAGTTTCCGGAAACGCCCTGTCCCTTATCCTCTGGAACGAAGTTAAAGCACCCCCATCGGTGGTATTGGTACCGGAACCAATGGCTGCTTCCACATGCATTAAAAGCACATCGGCAAAACGTATTGCTATATAATCATTTCCTGCATTACGGGCATTTGGTCCATAGGGGTCGGGCTGAGCGGTGGAATCAAATCCATCCGGGAAAAACTTGGCAACTTCATTTGATCCGTTCACTGTGGTGTAGGAAACTGCAGTTCTTGCGCCTCCAAAGGCCACAAAATCTTGAATGAGATTGTCATTGACTATATTTTGGCCATCTTCTCTTCCTGCACGGATAGCTGATGTAAATTCAGATGAAAAGCTTTGGCTCTCTTGAGCATTTCCTGATTCATATTGAATGGCGAAAATGATTTCATCGTTCAATTCAGAATAGAAAACATCATAATAGTTAGATTCCAAATCAAATTCATTGCTGTTGATGATCGCTTCGCACAATTGCTGGGCTCCAGCATAATTTCGATCAGGTTGGGTCATGTAGACCTTTGCCAATAGGGCTTGTGCCGCTGCTCTTGAGGCCCTTGATTTATAGGTGTTATCCAATACATCCACCGCTTCTTGCAAATCGGCGACAATTTGCGCATAAATCTGTACTTCTGGGATTCTGGTAAAAAGGGCCTCTTCATCTGTTGGCCCCACCACTTCTGTTACCAGAGGCACATCACTGAACAATCGAACCAATTTAAAGTAGGCATAAGCTCTTAAAAATTTAGCTTCTGCTGTATACCTGGCTTGATTGTTTGCATCGGCGACATCGATAAAGTTCAAGATATTATTCGCTCTAAAAATTACCTCATACATCGAGGCATAGTAATCTTCGGATTCCACATTATTGGCATTGACTACGTATCTGTGAAAATCGGACTTTGAACCTTCCAATGTGGCATTTCTCGTATTATCGGTGCGGTGCTCGGTCAAAAGGTGTTCAAATTGAACCCCTCTGTTCGCACGAGTAATATTTGTTTGGGTATTTTCATTGACCCCTTGAAGGGCATCGTAGATTCCAATGACTCCGGCCAATACATCCTCATCCGATTGAAAAAACGCATCTACGGCCACTGACGTATCTGGCAATGGGTTTAAAAACTCATCGCTGCAGGCGGTAAGCACAAATCCTGTAAGGGCAAAGACGAAATATTTTAAATGTTTCATAGTTTATTTTTTTGAAATTAAAAGTCAATGTTCAACCCTAAGGACATTGTTTTAAATATTGGAGTACCTGCTCTTTGGGAGCCATAAGCCCTGGGGTTGCCATTGTCATCATGCTCCGGGTTAAAACCGTGATAGTCATCCGCAGTGATATAGATCAGGTTCTGACCGGTAACGTAAATTCTTAGATTACTAAGACCCAATCTGTCAAGGACATCGTCGGAGAAGTTGTATCCAAGGTTTACATTACGTAATGAAAAGTAATCCGCGCTTGCTATCACCTCACTTGTCAACACCTTTTCTTGAATGAAAGATGGGTGTGGTACCAGGCCATCGGCTACCGCTTGCAATTCTCCGCCACTTCGCGTGCGGTTTCCAAACCAATTATAGAAATATTGATCTCCAATGTTATTGACTTGGGCTCCTAGACTTCCCTGAACTTGAAAGGATAGATCAAAGGCCCCAATTTGAAAGTCATTGGTAAAACTATACAACAAATCTGGGTAAGGATCTCCTAAAATTGTCTTATCCTCTTCGGTAATAATACCATCCCCGTTAAGGTCTTTTACGATGGTGTCATCGGCTTGACCGTTAATTCGATTCCACGGATTGTCAACATAGGTTGTTCTAAACTCAGTGTCATCATAAACATCGGTATCCACCACATAGCCCCAGAATGAGGATATCGGTTCACCGACCCTATTGATCCATTGGGAGTTTCTTCCGTAGGTGTCTTCGATTAATGCATTGTTCGAATCACCAAAGCTTAACAATTCATTTTGGTTGGTAGATGCAATCAACGTAGAGCTCCACCGAAATTTCTCGCTTACAATGTTTCTCGTTCTAAGTTCAAGTTCGAACCCTTTGTTCTGCACTTCACCTAAATTCACAATACCATTATTGAAACCTGTGATATAAGAAACAGGATTGTTCAATAACAATTCATCACTATTTCTTTGGTAGTAATCCAAGGAACCGGTTATTCTGTTATTAAGAAATCCGTAATCCAATCCAACAGTGAATTCTTCGGAAGCCTCCCATTGCAACAATGCATTTGCAATGTTAAGCGGTGAAACTCCGGGAGCTACACTGCCATCAACAATAGCATTGGAGTTCTGCAACAAGGCCAAGTAAGGCCAAACATTTACCGTTTGGTCTCCCACGTTGAAATTCTCAGCACCGGTAAGACCATAGCTGGCCCTAAACTTTAAATTGGAAACTAAATCGCTATTGCTAAGAAAGTTTTCCCTGGCCACGTTCCAACCTACGGATACCGCAGGGAAATTCCCGTATTTAGAATTTACACCAAAAACGGAACTCCCATCACGTCTAAAAGAAGCATTGAATAAATACTTGTCTTTATAGGCGTAATTGACCCTGGCGAAATACCCCACCTTTCTAAGTTCGGTATTGACCTCTGAAAAACTGGCAATTGCCGTTGCACCTTGCAGATTTTTAAGTAAATCATTGGAATATCCGTTACCTACGGTAATACTTTCTTCGGATTTTCGCTGTTGTATAGTCATACCTGCCAGCAAATTGAGGTCATGATCACCAAATGTTCTGCTGTAGTTTAGTGTGTTATCGGAAATCAATCTTGTGCGGAACCTGTTCTGCAAATTGTATTGCGCTCTACTGTTACCAGCTGCATGATGTTTTGTCCCATCCCATCTTGTTCTTTTTCGCTGTTCCAAAGTAACACCCAGGGATGTTTTCGCAGTAAGCCCATCTAAAATTTCGTAACTGAAATAAGTAGCACCAAACAATTTGGTATTGAACTCATAATGTTCCCTTTCAACATACTGTGCAAATGGATTTGAATCGCCCGAAGTACGGGGTCTTTCAGTATTGCCATCATTGTCAAAATCCAAATTGATCAGGTGGTTCTCAAAGAAGTAATCGCCAACACCAACATCTGGATAGTTATCCCTGTTTATAAATTGAAGTGTTTCTTCTGTATGATAAATGGGTAACCACGGCGATTGTCGTGTTGGATTATGTATTGATGTGGGCAGTCGTCTTTGCTCTGTATAAGATGGTGTGGCTCTGAGCCCAAATCTTAACTTATCCGTTAATTTGGTGTCCAACTTTAAATTTGCCGTGTACAATTTGTAATCATCGGTGATTACAACACCCTCATCGGCAAGCGATCTTAAGGAAGCACTGAATTTAGTGTTCTCGGAACCCCCTCTTGCCGAAAAGGAATGACTAATCACGTTTCCTCCGTCAAAAAAGACATCTTGCCAATCCCTATCGATTCCGGTAATCCTAACCAACTCCTGGGCATATAAAGTTTCGCCCGAAAGCGTACCGGTCGCGGCCTGCTCAATTCTAGCCCAATCCGCGACACTCTTTCTGTAATCATCACTCCCATGAGCTTCTTTAAAACCTATATAGGTCTGATAGCTAAATTGTGTTTTACCTGCCTTACCACTCTTTGTGGTGATCAGTATAACCCCATTGGAACCTTCACTACCGTAAATAGCCGCAGATGCCGCATCTTTTAAGACTTCAAACGATTCAACATCGTTCATATCAATGTTTGCCAAAAATTCCGAGCTTACAACTATCCCGTCGACCACCAAGGCAGGACCAGAGTCGGCAGTTATCGATCCAAAACCCCGAATCGTAATGGTAGGAGCACCACCTGCTTCTGCATTGGTCGCCTGGATATTGACCCCTGATACTTGGCCGATAAGGGCATCATCTACCCTTGATACGGCAATTTGGTCCAAATCATCGTTGACAACTTTGGAAATAGAACCGGTTAGGGTTGATTTTTTCTGTGTACCGTAACCGATTACGACCACTTCGTCCAATTGACTGGTGTCCTCTTGGAGCGTAACATTTATTGTCCGTTGTCCGGTGACAAGGATGTTCTGTGTTGAAAAACCGATGTAAGAGAATTGTACAATTTCCCCAATGGAAACGGTTAAGGTATAATTCCCATCAAAATCGGTGGTGACACCTCTCGTAGTATTCTGAACCACTACGTTAACCCCTGGAATCGGGGCGCCCTCCACATCTGTTACAGAACCCGACAGGGAGTAATTGTCCTGAGCTAAGGATTGTAAGCTGAACAACAGCATTGCAACCCATAGTATTTTCAATTTAAAATTCATTTGTTTTAGTTAGTTTTCAATAATCTGTATTCGTTCAAATCCTTGCTCCATTCACAATGTGCGGTTGTGATGGTAGTTCCTTTTACCGTTAAAAAGCACGTGTCACCATAAATCAAATGAATTTCATTAATTTTGAAGTGAGCATGTTACAGTAAAGTGTAGCTGTTTATGTATTACTTCCCTCCGTAAGAAGTGATATCTATCATAAAAGGATAGGCGTGCACCTATCCTTTTTTTGTTTGGTTATGTTTTCATATTGGTGTTTGTTTTTATTGGTATTCCAAACTGGTCAACCAATTTGGTTTACCAAATATATGTTATCCAAAGGTTAAAAAAAAGTCTATTTGAAAATTTAATTGTTAAAATTTTAGGATTTGTCATTTTTAGCTACAGCAAAATCCTAAAAATGGACGTTTAGAAGGGCCGATTTTTAACGATTCTCCATAAAGTCCTCCCGTATAGGACTAAAAACATCGATTAAAACACCTGGTTTTTTGCAAATTGCACCATGCAAAGCGTGGGGTGGAATGTAGAAGGCGTCCCCACCTTTCATGGTCTTGGTTTCCTCTCCTATGGTAAGCTCAAATTCCCCACTTTCCACATAGGTTACCTGTGAATGATAATGTTCGTGCATAGGGCCAATTCCACCTTCATCAAAATGAACTTTTACCAGCATTATTTTATCATCATACCCCATAATTTTTCTTTTGACACCTTCACCTATAGTTTCCCATGCGATGTCATCTCCCATTAAAAATTCCTTGCTTGCTCCAAATGTGTTCATATTATATTGCTCTTAGTTAGTTTCAAAATGTGGTCCTTAATTGCTCAGGATCCATTTATTCTGGAGGTGTACCGAGACCCACTGTCGCTTCCCTGAACCACACTTCTGCGTAACAGCCATTGTCATATTGTTTGGCGATGTCACCTCCATATACTTCTGCACCTGCACACCATACCATGTTTGTTTCCGGACTTTTCCCATTGGTTTGGTTATAAGCGCCTTGTTTAAAATAGTTTAACTCGCCACTATAGGCTATGGCCCTTTCTGTACCATCTTGTCCAATGGACACAAATAATTTTTCGACTTGAGCCGGTAGGTCGGAACGATTTACGTATTCAGATTTAATCAAATTTTTAGTAAACGTTTTTGTTTCATGACCTTCACTTTTGAATGTGAGATACATGATGCCTTCATAAACGTTTACTTCATAACTGAATTCCTCACCCAGCTCTATACCATCCACTGGCTCGGCAGGGTATTCTTTTTTGCTTGTTCCAACTACCGATATATCGTGCCCCCAAACTGCTGTTGAATAATCCCATCTACCAGTATTATCATCACCCGCGGTATTGATTTCATAATTCCAAAAGACGGAACCTTTATCATGGCCAGGGAATTTCTTATAGAATATTTTTAGCGGTTCATTTTCATGACCTTCACCACTATGAATCTGGCCAACCACAACCGAATAGGAGGCAGCAACTCTGGCATCACCGGAAATAGAGACCTGCATGACCTTGCAAGTACCTGTTAATTTGCCTCCTTGTTCTGGGGTCCATTCCCTTTTTTCGTGCAACTCTGTTCTTGTGTTACTTGAGTTTTTTGAAGTGACACCAGAATTTGGTGTTTTATAAACTACCCAACGTCTTGTCCCATCAATTACCGTATAGAAAAAATCTTTGTGCTCGAATTCGGTGAGATTTTCTACAGTAGTGCCATCACCCATGAGTATTCTAAATTTATCCATAAAAGGGATGACCTCATGGGGATAAACCGTTTTCTTGCTTAAGCCATCATTGGCTTTGAAATACCCTGCATTCGAAATGGCATCATCGCTGACTTCTATATTTGCTGATTTAAACCAAACTTCGGCATAGTTTCCGTCAGCATATTGTTTCTGGATATCGCCGCCATTGGTTTCAGCACCAGAACACCAAACTTTATTTATTTTAGGGTCTTTTCCATTTGTTTGATTGTAACATCCTAATTTAAAAAAGAGCCCCTCATCGGCATAGGCTTTTTCACGCTCCACACCATCCTGACCCACAGGTACAAATAAATTCTCAACCTGTTCCGGTAAATCTGAACGTTTTACATATTCGGATGAGATAAGGTTTTTGGTAAATGTTTTGGTTTCATGCCCTTCGCTTGTGAATTTTAGGTACATGATTCCATCTTTGATTTCAACCTCATAGCTGAATTCCTCACCCAAGGCGATACCATCTTGTGGTTCTGGGGGATAAGTGTTTTTATCAGATCCTACCACAGAAAAGTCGTAGCCCCAAATAGGATGGGAATAATCCCATCTTTTTGAATTGTCATCACCTTTAGTATTAATTTCATAATTCCAAAAGACTGAACCTTTGGTGTGACCGGGAAATTTTTTGTAGAATATTTTTAGCGGTTCGTTTTCATGCCCATCTGCACTGTGGATCTGACCTACCACTACGGAGTAAGTGGCCGCGACACGAGCATCGCCTGTAGTTGCCACATTCATTACTTTAAGGGTGGCGTTCATTTTGGCTTCCATCATCGGTGACCATTTTTTTAATTGAGCCAGTTCGGTTCTTGTATTGTTCGAAGTGCCATGGGTGTTTCCCGCATTCGGGGATTTAAATACGACCCAGTCGCTCTCATCATCCCGCGTGGTATAAAAGAAATTCTTGTGTTCATAGTCAATTGCCTGACCCACATTGGAGCCATCTCCTAAGATTAAATTCCAATGTTCAAAAAATGGTATGATGTCATTTGCATTAACGGCCACTGTTTCTTTTTTAGGACTATTAGTGGAGTTTTTACATCCTATAATCAATAGAAAAGAGCAACACAATATGGAGAAGAGAAGCTTGTTCATATAAATTGGTTAACCAAATTGGTTTACCAAAAATACATATATTTGCAAAGCCAGCAAATTTTTAACATAAAAAGCTTTAAGATAACCACAGAACTCGTAAATCATGGTAAAAAAAGCAATTGTAGAAAAACTTAGTCAGGTAAGTACCGCCACTATTGCCACTTGTCTTTACAAAAAGGGGTTTCGCAATCAAACCATTCAAAATGTGTATTCTTTGAACTCAAAAAAAATGGTAGGCGAGGCTTTTACCTTAAGATATATACCCGCAAGGGAAGATTTAAATCACATCGAAGTTTTTAAAGACCCCAATCACCCTCAGCGAGTGGCCATCGAGCAATGTCCTGAAAATGGGGTATTGATTATTGATAGTAGAAAAGATGCACGGGCAGCCTCAGCAGGTTCCATTCTCATTACTCGATTGATGAAAAGGGGCGCGGCAGGAGTGGTTACCGACGGAGGATTTCGGGACTGTGAAGAGATTGCAAATTTGGATTTTCCCGCATTTCATCAAAGACCTTCTTCACCGACAAACCTAACGCTCCACCAGGCACTGGACATTAATGTCCCCATTGGGTGCGGTGATGTTGCGGTTTTCCCTGGGGATATGGTTGTTGGAGATGCAGATGGAGTAATTATTATTCCAGCCGAAATCGCCAATGAAGTGGCAGATGAGTGTTTACAAATGACCTCTTATGAGGAATTCGTTATGGAAAAAGTTAATCAAGGGGAATCAATTATTGGTTTATATCCTCTAACTGATAAGCGCTTGCTAAGCGAATTTAATGCTAGAAAACAATAGCGGCCATTTTACTTTTTTTAAGGCACTAATTCTAAGGACTATTAAAACATGAAAAATCCAATTATATCGAGAATCCTGATTCTATTTTTTTTATTCAACCTTTCATGCTCAAATAGAAAAAATTTCATCGAGCCAAAGAACGTAACCCCCTGGTGTATTGTGAACTTTGACGCATTGGAAAGATCACCTGAGGAACGTATTGCGATGCTCAAGGAAATGGGATTTACAAAGTATGGCTATAATTGGCGAGATAAGCATTTGAGTGAAATGAAAGAAGAATTTGCACTTGCCAAAGAAAACCATATTGAAATCAATTCCATATTTCTATGGCTTAATGCCAAAAGGGATAGTATTGGAAAATTGAGCCCTTCCAATGAAAGAATGTTGACAATATTAAAAGATGTAGCGTACAAACCAACCATTTGGCTAAGCTTTAGTGATAATTTCTTCAAAGAGCTAGATCAAGAGCAGTCGATTTCCTTAGCTATTGATTTCATTAAATTCATCAAAACCAAGACGGATAAAATCGGCTGTAACATTGCGCTCTATAACCATCATGGATGGTTTGGAAATCCATATAATCAAGTTGAAATTATTGAACGACTTCCGCAAGACTCATTGGAAATGGTATATAATTTTCATCATGCACACCATTATTTGGATGAATTCCCAGAAATCGTAAAAAAAATCACTCCATATTTGTCCTATGTAAATGTAAATGGCATGAGAAAAGAAGGCCCTCAGATTCTTGCTGTTGGGGAAGGGGATTTTGAACATGAGATGATCGACCTTCTAATGGACGAAGGATTTAATGGTCCTTGGGGAATTTTGGGACATATTGAAACAGAGGACGTGCAGAAGGTCTTGGAGCAAAACATTAAAGGTTTAAAAGCATTAAAACCCAAACACCAATAGAGGAAAAATTGTGACAGATTGATAATCAACAATGTTATGGCAAAGTTGGTTTCTGATTTGCTTTCTCTGAAAGGTAGGAGAAAATAATACTACAATAGCCAATTATATAAACAAGAAAACCACAACATCTTTTTAATCAGATAATTGTGGTTTTTTCTTGTGGTACCTCCAGGAATCGAACCAGGGACACACGGATTTTCAGTCCGTTGCTCTACCAACTGAGCTAAGGTACCTAAAGGGCCTTATGCTAAGGCGGGTGCAAATATAATTTCAAAATTAAGATATCCCAACAAAAACTTGAAAAAAGGCCGGCGTTTTTTTTAATTCTCCATCTTTGTATTATGAACCTCGTCATCGACATAGGGAACACCCGTACGAAGTATGCCATTTTCGAAAATCGCACACTTTTGTACGATCAAAGCTTTGAGTCTGGGATGTTCTTTTCCAAGATCAAGGAACTTTTTGAGCAATATCCCAAAATCAACAATGCGCTCATAGCCTCAGTCGGCGATTTACAGGGTAAGGAGCGCGAGATTGTATCCCTATTTTGTAAAGTCCATATGTTGTCGAGTGCCTCCAAAGTACCTTTTAAAAATAGCTATGCCACGCCCCATACCTTGGGGATGGACCGTGTGGCGTTGGCGACTTCAGCATTTTATCATAACTCTAGAGGAAACACCCTGGTCATCGATGCCGGAACCTGTATCACTTACGATATGGTCAATAATGCTGGGGAATATGTTGGAGGGGCCATTTCACCTGGACTGCGAATGCGCTATCAAGCCATGCATGATCAAACCGCTGGGCTTCCATTATTGGAGCCTGAGGACATCCTGGATTTCATTGGAAACTCGACCGACACGTCCATGCACAGTGGCGTAATCAATGGGGTTACACAGGAAATAGACGGGGTCATAAATCAGTATCGTTCTCGCTTTCAAGATTTAACAGTTATTTTAACAGGCGGCGACTCCCATTTTTTTGCTAAACGACTAAAAAATACCATATTTGCGAATTCTAAATTTCTCTTGGAGGGGCTAAATTACTTGCTGGAATACAACAAAAGCTAGATGGTAAAGAAATTTTTGATCGCTTTATTTTGCGTGGTCACCCACAGCATTATTGCGCAAAACAATACAATATCACCATATTCATATTTCGGAATAGGAGACCTGAGGAGCAACGGTACCGTTGAAAACCAGATGATGGG
>JANQRD010000019.1 GCA_028284725.1 Allomuricauda sp.
AAGGATTACCAGGAGGAAAATGGATTTTACAACGGAGCCTCGGCCAAGGTGAAGGACATGCTTCTTTTTAAGGACGTATCAAAAAAATAGTATTGGTAACATGCGTACAAAAGCCCATTATGATACCCACCTAAGTCTTTTTTATGAATGGATGTTGGGCGACTACAACAAAAATGTTAAGGCTTTTGAGCAATTTTTGGTTGAAAAAAATCTTTCCAAAGGCGAAAACAAAAAAGCTTTAGATCTCGGTGCCGGCAATGGTGCACAAAGTATTGCCCTTGCCAGGCACCACTACGAGGTCATTGCTGTTGATTTCTGTGAACGACTCATTTATGATCTTGATGGAAAGAAGAAAGGTCTTCCAGTCACTACGATTGTATACGACATCTCCGGCTTTATCTCAAAAACCTCCGAAAAATTTGATTTGATTGTTTGTTGGGGGGATACGCTGACCCATTTACCGAACATGGAATCCATTATTGATGTTATTGAAAAATGTTCCCAACTCCTGATGCCTCAAGGAAAGATTGTTTTTTCATTTCGGGATTACACAAATGAACTGTTAGGGTCAGATCGCTTCATTCCGGTTAAAAGTGATGCTAACAGAATTCTCACCTGCTTTTTAGAGTATTTGCCAGAACAAGTAAGGGTAACCGATATCATACACCAAAAAATAGGAGGTAAATGGGAACAACGAACAAGCTATTATTATAAAACACGATTGGAAAAGGGAACATTTACCGAGTTATTAGTAACTAATGGATTTAAATTACAGCATTCGGAAAGTGGTAACGGTATGCTGACTTTCGTAGCCCAATTATTGGATTGATCAAAAAAGTAAGGCAACGTCCTTGATGGTTAGTTATCAGGGTTTCATTTTTTTGGTGAGGTGTTTTCGAATCAACTCGTTTTCTGTTAGATCAATCGCTTTTTGAAGGATGTCTTTATATCGAGAGTCTTGTAATTCTTTTAACAAATCTGCTTTAATGGCGTAGAATAGCCCTGTGTGGCCAAAATCTGTTTTGGCCTCAAGCAATTTCAGCTCATCAAGCGCTTTTTTGGTACCATGTACCTGAGCATAGGAGACAACTCGATTCAATGCCAACATGGGTGAATATTGTTGTCGAAGCTGCATGTCGTAGAGGTACAGAATGCTTTTCCAATCTGTGGTTTGGAACGATTTGGCATCACAGTGATAAAAGGATCTAGCGGCTTCAAGGTGATAACTGGATGGGAGTTTATTGTCTGTTCCCGAGGTTTCCAAATGCTGAATTCCAATTCGAATGAGTTCCTGGTTGTATTTGGATCGATCTTGATGTTCCAAAGTAACCAATTCTTCATTTTCGTCCAGACGTGCATCAAATCTGGAGGCGTGGAAACAGATCAAAGCGATCAAGGCATCCAAATTAGGGTGGTTGCAATACTTGTTCTTTTGGAGTAGCAACGCTAAGCGTAGCGCTTCGTAACAAATTTCCCGTTTTAAGACCTGAGATCCGGAAGTAGCCGCGTAACCCTCCGTAAACAATAGGTAAATGACCCTAAGTACAACGAACAGTCGGGATTGCAATCCCATCTGGACCGGAATTTTCAACATTTGAACCTCGTTCCTGAACCTTTTTTTGCCCCTGGTAAACGATTTTGCAACGGCTTCTTCTTTTTTCAACAGTGCCTCAGCCAATTCCTTGTTGCTAAAACCCCCAATAAGCTTTAAACTCAAAACAATTTGATGCTCTTTGGAAAGTGTTGGGTCACAACAGGCGAAAATGAGCTGTAGCTGACTATCTGAAATAACATCATCCAACAGCACCTGTTCCTCGGAACCCCCCATTTGGTCTTTTTTCGGAGTGCTTTCCTCCAAAGAAGACGATTTCTGCTGTCGGCGCAACATATCGATGAGCGCATTGTTGGCCACACGGTACAACCATGCTGTCGGGTTATCGGGAACCGCTTTGAATGCCCAGACCTGCATGGCCTTTAAAAAAGTATCTTGAACGGCATCCTCAATCTTTTCAATATGTGAAGTGCCGTATTTACGAAGTAAAACCGCCACTACCTTCCCGTATTCGTTGCGAAAAAGATGCTCAATGGTGTTATTGAGGTTAAGGTCGGTCATCTTACAACAAAAAAAGCCCGATTTGCATCAGGCCTTTCATCTTTACCAAATTGAAATTAATGAATTTCATCAGCTATGATTTCACGCACTTCCATGGTTCCATCTCCAAAGATGAAATGTGGATTCCCCTTGGCAACAGCCAATGCTTCGTCAATATCTTGGGCATCAAGTATCATATACCCTCCAATCACTTCGGCACCCTCTGCAAAGGGTCCATTGGTAATCAGTTCCCCTTTTTTGTGAACCACCTTGCCCTCTGATGAAAGTGGAAGACCATCAACAAATCTGCCCTGCTCCCTTAGACCATCCAACCATTCTTGCCATAACTCCATGTGAGCCTGTTTTTTTTCATCGGTCAATTTATCAAAGTCCTCCTGACCTCCTCTAAAAAGATATAGAAAGTTACTCATGGACTTTATGTTTTAATGTCCATCCATTGACAAAATCTCCCTGACTTCAACGTAGCTGCCATCATAATCAAATATGGGGCACCCCTTGGACATTTCCGTCGCCTCATCAATATCTTTGGCCACAACAATAAGGTAACCTCCAACTACCTCTGCACCTTCAGCATAAGGTCCATTGGTGACCAGTTCACCTTTTTGATGGACCACTCTTCCATCCTCTGCCAATGGGAGTCCGTCCAAAAGCTGGCCCTTTTCTTTTAGACCTCCCATCCACTCCCCCCACACTTGCATGTGGGCCTGTTTTTCTTCTTGTGACAATTTTTGATAGGCCTCGTGTCCGCCTCGAAATAAATACAAAAAATTACTCATTGGTTCTAGTTTTTTGTCCATGAACATGGACTGGTTTATACTTTGTTTACGTCCTTATGACGAAGGTCAAAGTGCGAATTGGACATTCCTTATAAATTTATTCAAAATAATTTCATCTGCCCATCTTTGTATTGCTCATGCAAATCCTTATTCAAAGCCGGAAACTTGCGGCCTTTAAAATATCTGAGTCTTGCAAGCTTGGCCATATCATGGATCTGTGTGGCAATTTTTCCCTCGCCCCTGTTGCGAAGTCCAAAGCGACTATCGTTAATGGAACCACCGTGGCAATCCTGAATCATATGTAATACTTTTTCAGCCCTATCCGGCATTGCTTTTTTTATCCAATCAGTGAAAATCTGTCCAATGGCACCGTTCAACCGAACCACCGTAAATGCAAAGGACAGAGCGCCGTGGTCGGAAACCGCTTTAGCTAGTTTCAATAGTTCGTGACTGTTGATTCCTGGAATCATGGGAGCCAGCATTGCATTGACAGGAATGTTGTTTTCCGATAATACTTTAATGGTCTTTAACCGCTTTTGAATGGATGCCGTTCGGGGCTCGAGTTTTCTTCGGGTTTTTTCGGAAAGGGAGGTTACCGATATATTTATCCCAACCAATTGATACGTATTGAGCTCAGTCAAAATATCCAAATCCCTAAGAATCAACGCATTTTTGGTGATGATTCCCACAGGATGTCTATACTTTAAAAAAACTTCCAAGCATTTCCGAGTGATTTCAAATTTTTGTTCTGCAGGTTGATAGCAATCGGTGTTCCCCGACATTACGATAGTATGGGCTTTCCAGTTTTTATGCTTGATTTTTGCCTCGAGCAGCTCTGGTGCTGACTTTTTAACCAAAATTTTTCGTTCAAAATCGAGTCCGGCACTGTAGCCCCAATACTCATGGGCATTGCGTGCATAACAATAAATGCAGCCATGTTCACAGCCCTGATAGGGGTTCATGGAATACATCATGCCGACATCGGGACTGTCGACCTTGTTCACAATGGTTTTGGGAAAAATGGGAATATATTGGGTTTTGTTGCTTTCAGCAGTTTCACCTTCCAAACGACAAAACTCCAAAAAGTCATCGCGCATTTCGTAGATATGCTGTAGGAACTTGTTAGGTGTATTTTTTTGGGCACCTCGGCCTTTGAGAAATTCTTTGGAGCTCATTTATTGGATTTATTCCAAAAATATGGAAATAATCCAATATTTAATGTTAATATTACTGCCTTTCCAAGGTCATAAATTTGAACCCTTGATACTCCAAGTTAAACCTATCATCGTTCTGTATAACAATTTCAAATTCCGAAACACCATTGTTGAAACTTTGGCTGTCTGTAAAAGCACCATAAAAAGCCTGGCCAAAGTTTGTTTCGGCCACCTCGGTCGAGATCAGTTCCTCAATAAAGAGTTTGTCCTCGGTAGCATCATAGCGACCGTTAAAAGTATTGGCGGAAGTGGTGCCAGAAAAGGTGCCGCTAGCCGTAAAAGTCAAGGAAATTACTTCATCATCATTTGGCCCAATAGTGGGTCCGGTCGGGCTTGAATTATGAACGGCAGTCACCCGCCACTGACCCAATATGCTCCTATTTACGATGGGATTGGAGTCGTCACTACTGCATCCAAACCATACCGGCAACAATATGAAAAGATAAAGGGGTCCTACTATTTTGAACAATCGTTGCATTATTTTCTTTACTTCTAGAGGCAACTTAGTTCCATTCGTTGCTTGCTTTTTACAAAAAAGAGACCTTTACAAGCTGTTTTTTATTACCTCGCTTCGCGTAAAAGAGCATTTTATCTTCATTCACGGGCTTGAGCGGTTTGGAAACCATCAGAGGAAGTCGAGCTTCTTGGTTGTCGATGATCTTTTCATAATCCATTCGCCCGTTTTCATCCAAAGAAATAAGAAAGACATTTCTGTTCCGGCTCAATCCCTGCTTAAAAATCAAACGTTCATTGTTGATCAGCTGTGGGTTTTCCGCAGCAGTGCAAATAAAGAAGTATGTCTTGCCTTCCTTGCAATAAGAGCTGTAGGATGCATACGCACCGTCGCCCTGGGTGACCTCGGCTTTATTGATATTTCTGGCCCATGCCAGATCTCCATCTGGGAGCAGTTTGGCACTTACAATGTCGTTATGATGGAATCTGTCAATTTTTACGCGTTGACCAGCTCCTGTAACCTGAATACTATTGGTGACAAAGTATTCCTCTGCGTTAAAGAAAATTTCCTCATTGGGTGTTACGTGTACTCCCTTAAAAACAAGGTTCTTGATCACCTTGTCCTCATCCCGACCAAATTTGTCTTCCATAAACTGTTGGGAAAAAGGATTGTACTTCCTTGAATTGATGTTCAAAGAGATAGGGTTCACATCAAAATAAGCGATTCCATTGTATCTGTTGTCACGTCGATCGGCATAAAAACCTGCACAGACCAGTCTGTCATTAAAAATTATGGGATATAATCCTTCGGGATACTTTCCTTCGTCTAAAAAGTGCTGGGTTTTGCTTCCGTTGGCCGATACTTTAATGAGTTCATACAAGAATTTTCGTTCATCAACCTTAAAACGTTTCTTTTTGAAATATGCCTTCCCTATGATGTAAGCGGTTTCAAGATTTTTGGATATTGCGATGCTTTCAAAGGCATAATTCTTTTCTTCGATTTCATGTGAAAAATCGTGCTCAAATTTTTTGTTCAATGCGGTATCGTACAAATGGATGATATGCTTGTTCTGCTTTCCCTTTTTGTGATGAGTACTGATTATAAACCCTGTTTTTTCTTGGTTAAAAAGGATTGCGGTGGAGAACCCTTTTGAGAAATTACGGTTGTAATAGTTTTTCCCTACGGGATTCCTAACTTCATCAGAAGCTATTGATAAAAGTCTCTTTGATCGGAAACTGAAACTGTGTGTAGGACTACTGTGCACCCAATATTCGTATTGTCCACGATCATAATTGTAATTGAGGAATAAAAGGTGCAACTGTCCATTCTTCAAAAAGCCATCCACGAAGTCAAGACCCTTCAGCTTATAGTTGAATTCGGAAACCAATTCCAAATTACTGTTATAGCGTTCGATAAAATAACCCTTAGGTTTCAGAATCAGTCCTTGGAAGTAGGCTCGGACCAAAATATAGCCTCCTTCCCCATCATCGGAGATGGTCAAGAGGTTGGAATAGCGATACCTATCGTTGAATTTTTCACCAAAATCATAGGAGACTGGCATTTTTTCCTGTGCAGTGCCCAACATCCCTACCAAAAGCAAGCAAAGCAATACAATTTTTTGTTTCATCATAGTCTGGTTTGGTTAGACCAACAGCTATGACCCGGGGAAATCGGCTTTTCGTTTTTCGAGAAAGGCAGTGGTGCCCTCTTTAAAGTCATCGGTTCCAAAGCAACTGCCAAAAGCATCAATTTCGGCGGCATAGCCATTTACATCATACTTAAAACCAGCATTTACGGCATTTATTGCATATTTTATCGCCACAGACGAGTTATTCGATATCCTGCTCGCAATTTTAAGACATAGGGGAAGTAATTCCTCCTGTTTTACAACATGATTCACCAATCCGTACTCCAATGCTTTTTTTGCATCCAACATGCCTGCAGTCATAATAACTTCCATAGCTCTTCCCTTGCCAATCAACTGTGGCAAACGCTGTGTGCCTCCATATCCTGGAATCACCCCAAGTGAAACCTCCGGAAGTCCCATTTTTGCATTGTCGCTAGCAATTCGAAAATGACAGCTCAGGGCCAGTTCCAAACCACCGCCCAAGGCGAAGCCATTGACGGCGGCAATAACAGGTGTTGAAAGGTTTTCTACAAAGTCGAAAAGCAATTTTTGACCCTCGGCGGCCAATTGCCATCCCTGCTCCACAGAAAAATCCGCAAATTCCGAAATATCGGCTCCGGCAACAAATGCTTTTTCGCCGCTTCCAGTAACTATAATCACTTTGGTTTCCCTGTCCTCATCCAATTCCCTAAAAGCGGTATGTAGTTCCGCAATGGTTCTTTTATTGAGTGCATTGAGCTTTTTGGGACGGTTGATGGTAACTATGGCGATGTGGTTTTCTTCTTCGATGTAGATGTTTTCGTAGTCCATTGGTGTTGTTTTTATTAAAGTTAGTCTTGTCGTGCTCCTTTGACACTTCGACTGCGCTCAGTGCTGGCAAGCTCAGGATGACCACTCGACCGGAAAAAGGATTCATGTCATTCTTTAGGGAACTTCACAGTGAAAACGGTGCCCTTGCCCATTTGGGAAGTAAAATCAATGGTTCCACGGTAATTCTCCACTATATTTTTCACCATCCCCAGACCTAGTCCCATTCCACTCGACTTTGTGGTGAACTTTGGCTCAAAGATCTTCTGTTTGAAGTCATCCGAAATTCCAATTCCATTGTCCGCCACGGAAATCTTTACGCTATCTCCTTCGGATGCTACGGAGACCAAAATCCGAGGCGATTCCACTTCAGGTACTGCTTGGATGGCATTTTTGACCAAATTCGTGACAACCCTGATCAACTGCGTACGATCTAACTTTGCAATAATTTCTTTCTCATCAGCGATGAAATGAATGTAATCCTCATTAAAAATGTCCAAAGCCAACTTTACAATTTTCACCACGTTCAGGGTTTCATTTTGTTGTGCGGGCATATTTGCAAAGTTCGAAAACGCGGAAGCGATGTTGCTCATTGTATCGATCTGCTGAATCAAGGTTTTTGAGAACTCCTTTACCTTGGTTTCTGCCTTTGGGTCACTGGGGTCAAATTTCCGTTCAAAGCTCTGTACAGTAAGTTTAAGGGGCGTAAGTGGGTTCTTGATTTCATGCGCGACCTGTTTGGCCATTTCACGCCAGGCCTGTTCACGCTCACTTCGAGCCAATTTCACTGCGCTTTGTTCCAGTTCATCTATCATTCCATTATAGGAATCCACCAATTTTCCAATTTCATCATTCGAATCCTCTATGTATATCTTCTCGTTGCGTTTGGTCAAATCGGTTTGAGCCATCATATCGGAAATCGTTTGCAGGGAACGTGTAATATATTTTGATATGAAATAGGCCAGTATGATAGCGGAAAGTAGCATCAAAAGGTATACCCCCGTCAATCGGAACAAAAACTCGCGCAACTCCATGTTATTGAAGGAATTGTCCTCGAAATATGGGAGGTTCATGATGCCTATCGGCTTAAACTTTGCATCATTGATATAGGTGTAGGAGGCCTGGTAATTATCTCCTGCTGCAGTCTTCTTTTCGACATACCTTTTAGCCGAGGTCATTTTAAGGTTGTTGAGGACTTCGGCGTCCAAACAATTGGAAATGGAATCCAGTTCGAAGGTGCGTTTTGAACTTTTGATCAGTCCCCCTTCAAGGTCATAAATATTGAAATTGACATTTTGAACGTCGGCTATCTTGTAGATCTCTTCTTGAAAAATCTGCTCCAAATATTCTGTGGTCACCGGGTAAGAGGTTTCTTTAAACACATAGGAAATGCTTTGGAGGATCTGCTCTTCTTTGCGTTCAAGCCGGTTTTCATGGTAATCCCTACTCTGCTCCCGGTACTGGTAAATGGTCACTCCGGCAATCAATACGGATGCAATGAGCACCAGCAAGATCATAGTGACGAAAATTCGGGAACGTAAGGTTAATTTTTTGAGTAAGCCCATAGTCAATTTGTGCTAAAATTACACAATTATCAGGCCAATTAAGTGCAAGTTCAAAGCATAAGTTCAAGTGCAGGATTTAAGTACAAGTGCAGGTGCAAAAAAATCCAAGGGTTGTTTTATGAGCTTGAGCTTTTAACTTGGACTTGCGCTTAATCAGGCATTTGGATTTTTATCCCGTATACGTTTATAGAGTCGAATACCCAACATCAAAAGAATGGCAAGCACAAAAATTCCAACTACTCCGTAAATCCAGTTGAAGGCGTTTTTTAAAATGACCAAGAATACCACTGCAAAAAGAATGAGTGTGGCACCTTCATTCCAGATTCGCATAAATCGGGAGGTATATTTCACTTCATCTCGCTGCAATTGCTTGAAAATCTGGTGACATTTGAAATGATAGATAAAGAGAAGCGCAACAAAACCCAGTTTGACATGCATCCACGGTTGCTCCAACCAAGCCGGCATTAAAACCAACAGCCAAATGGCAAATAGGGTGCACAAAATTGCTGAGGGCCAAGTAATGATATACCACAATCGTTTGGCCATCAATTTGAGTTGTGCGGTCAATATTTCCTTGTCCGGAGATGGTTTTTGGGAAGCCTCAATGTGATAGATGAAAAGCCGAGGTATGTAGAACAGCCCTGCAAACCAAGTGACCACAAAAATGAGGTGGAGTGATTTAATGTAATTGTAAATTTCCATATTCTGGTGGAAGGGATAAAGGTAATGGGTAAAGGAAAGATATGAAATACTTTTTGCCTTTGTCCCTTAACCTTCTACCTAAAACCCTTTGACCATTTTCATTCCTCCACAGACAAATACTCCAGTCCCAATTGGTTGAACTCGGCATTAAATTCCTTTATCTCCTTATCGACCAATGCATCAAAGGCGGTTAGCTGCGATTTTATTTTTGTTGAGAGTTCATTTTTCACTGCAATATCCTGTTCCGTTGGTGGAAAATCATCTATGGAAACCAAGCTGTTCAAGTGTCCGAGTTTGTTTGTCAATCGAATTGGAAAATTCAAGGGGTCTTGGTTACTTCGATTTTTTGTCTGGTACAATGCTTTTTCAATAGATTCGAAATCCTCTTTCATCTTTTTGGCCTTCTCCACCAGTTGCTTGGTTTTTTCATCATCCTTGTATTGCTTGGTAAAGGCATCCAACTTCGTTTTGATTTTTCTGATTTTTTTGATGGACTGATGCGCCCTGTCCACCGTTTCGTTTATATCAGAAATGAAATTGTACTGTTTTTGCATATCGGCGACGGAAACCTCAGCTCGGGGATCTGGCAAGATTTTAAATTGTTGACTTTGATCGGCTCCAT
>JANQRD010000036.1 GCA_028284725.1 Allomuricauda sp.
CCGTTTTCCACCTTACCGTAAGGTGGAAAACGGAACTGTGGATACTAAGGAATACACATATTTAAGTGCGGAGGAGGAAGAAGGAAAGAAGATTGCCCAAGCAAACATTCCTATGGATGGCAAGGGTAAAATTGAGGACGACAAGGTTATTGCCCGTGAAGAAGGTGATTTCCCAGTAGTTGACCCATCTGAAGTTAACTATACCGATGTTGCCCCTAACCAAATTGCTTCTATTTCAGCTTCTTTGATTCCATTCTTGGAGCACGATGATGCGAACCGAGCCTTGATGGGATCCAACATGATGCGGCAGGCAGTTCCGTTGTTAAGACCTCAATCCCCAATTGTGGGTACCGGTCTGGAAAGACAAGTGGCAACCGATTCAAGGGTATTGATCAATGCTGAAGGCGATGGTGTCGTGGAATATGTCGATGCACAGAAAATCACCATCAAATACACCAGAAGCGAAGAAGAGCGCTTGGTTAGCTTCGAAGAAGATTCCAAAACGTATGAGTTGGTCAAATTTAGGAAGACCAACCAAGGTACTAGCATCAACTTGAAACCTATTGTCAAAAAAGGTGATAAGGTCAAAAGAGGACAGGTGCTTTGTGAAGGATACGCTACCGAAAAAGGCGAATTGGCCTTGGGTAGAAACATGAAAGTAGCCTTTATGCCTTGGAAGGGATACAACTTTGAGGATGCTATCGTGATTTCCGAAAAAGTAGTACGTGAGGATATCTTTACCTCGATCCATATTGATGAATATGCGTTGGAAGTACGGGATACCAAATTGGGTGCTGAGGAATTGACCAACGATATTCCAAACGTATCCGAAGAAGCCACTAAAGATTTGGATGAGTACGGTATGATCCGTATCGGAGCTGAGGTGAAACCAGGTGATATTTTGATTGGTAAGATTACTCCAAAAGGAGAGTCTGACCCAACTCCAGAAGAAAAACTGCTTCGTGCCATCTTTGGTGACAAAGCAGGGGATGTTAAGGATGCTTCTTTGAAAGCTTCTCCGTCTTTGAGAGGGGTTGTTATCGATAAAAAGTTGTTCTCAAGATCTATTAAGGACAAGCGTAAGCGTTCCGAGGACAAAGAAGCCATCACCAGATTGGAAATGGATTATGAGGTGAAATTCCAACAATTAAAAGATGTTCTTATTGAGAAACTCTTTGGATTGATCAATGGAAAAACATCGCAAGGAGTTATCAACGATTTGGGTGAGGAAGTACTTCCGAAAGGAAAGAAATACACCATCAAAATGTTGAACGCTGTTGACGATTTTGCCCACTTGGTAGGAGGTAGCTGGACAACGGATGACAAAACCAATGCATTGGTGGCCGATCTGTTGCACAACTACAAAATCAAGTTGAACGACATTCAAGGAAACCTAAGAAGGGACAAATTCACCATTTCGGTGGGGGATGAACTTCCTGCAGGTATCATGAAGTTGGCCAAGGTCTACATCGCCAAAAAGCGTAAGCTGAAGGTAGGTGATAAAATGGCTGGACGTCACGGTAACAAAGGTATCGTTGCACGCATCGTTCGTCAGGAAGACATGCCATTCTTGGAAGATGGAACTCCTGTGGACATCGTTTTGAACCCATTGGGTGTACCATCACGTATGAACATTGGTCAGATCTATGAAACCGTTTTGGGCTGGGCAGGTCTGAATTTGGGCCGAAAGTTCGGTACTCCGATTTTCGATGGTGCCACGCTTGAAGAGATCAATGCGCTTACCGATGAGGCTGGGGTGCCAAGATTTGGGCATACCTACCTCTACGATGGTGGAACAGGTCAACGTTTCGATCAGCCAGCAACCGTTGGTGTGATTTACATGTTGAAATTGGGTCACATGGTGGACGACAAGATGCACGCCAGATCTATTGGACCTTACTCTTTGATTACACAGCAACCTTTGGGTGGTAAAGCCCAGTTCGGTGGTCAGCGATTTGGTGAGATGGAGGTATGGGCACTTGAAGCTTACGGAGCATCATCAACCCTTCGGGAAATTTTGACCGTGAAGTCCGACGATGTGATCGGTAGGGCAAAGACCTACGAATCCATTGTTAAGGGAGAGACCATGCCAGAACCTGGATTGCCAGAATCTTTCAACGTATTGATGCACGAGCTTAAAGGCTTGGGCTTGGATATCCGTTTGGAAGAGTAGTACTGTAGTTAACACTATTGAAAGCAAGTTTTTTTAATTATATCATCTCCATAGTATTATGGCCAGAATAAAAGACAATAACGTACCAAAAAGGTTTGACAAAATTTCCATCGGATTGGCATCGCCAGAATCCATTTTGGCAGAGTCCCGAGGGGAAGTTCTAAAACCTGAAACCATCAACTACCGAACGCACAAACCAGAGCGTGATGGATTGTTCTGTGAGCGTATTTTCGGTCCCGTTAAGGATTACGAATGTGCCTGCGGAAAGTATAAACGTATCCGTTACCGAGGCATCGTTTGTGACCGTTGTGGTGTTGAAGTGACCGAGAAAAAAGTACGTAGGGACCGTGTGGGACACATCAATTTGGTGGTTCCCGTGGCCCACATTTGGTATTTCCGTTCCCTTCCCAACAAAATAGGTTACCTGTTGGGATTGCCATCCAAGAAATTGGATATGATTATTTACTACGAAAGATACGTGGTAATTCAGCCTGGGGAGGCTAAGGGTCCTGAGGGAGAAGAAATCAACAAAATGGATTTCTTGACTGAGGAGGAATACCTGAACATTTTGGAAACACTTCCAAGTGAAAACCAATATTTGGAGGACAGTGATCCCAATAAGTTCATCGCAAAAATGGGAGCTGAGTGTTTGATCGACCTGTTGGCGCGAATCGATTTGGAAGAGCTTTCCTATCAATTGCGACACAAGGCAAACACAGAAACTTCCAAGCAAAGAAAGACAGAGGCGTTGAAACGACTTCAAGTTGTGGAGGCACTTCGTGAGTCACAAGATAACAGGGAAAACAGACCGGAGTGGATGATTATGAAGGTGATTCCTGTGATTCCACCGGAACTCCGTCCTTTGGTACCGTTGGATGGTGGTCGTTTCGCTACTTCCGATTTGAACGATTTGTACCGTAGGGTAATTATCCGAAACAATCGTCTAAAGCGTTTGATGGAGATCAAAGCACCAGAGGTTATCTTGAGGAACGAAAAAAGGATGCTTCAGGAAGCTGTAGATTCCTTGTTCGACAACACCAGAAAAGCTTCTGCGGTTAAGACCGAATCCAACAGACCGCTAAAATCCCTATCGGATTCCCTTAAAGGAAAGCAAGGACGTTTCCGTCAAAACCTTTTGGGTAAACGTGTCGATTACTCGGCGCGTTCCGTAATCGTTGTTGGTCCCGAAATGAAATTGTACGAGTGTGGTCTTCCAAAAGACATGGCCGCAGAGCTGTACAAACCTTTCGTGATCCGAAAATTGATTGAAAGAGGTATTGTTAAGACGGTTAAATCAGCCAAAAAGATAATTGACAAGAAAGAGCCCGTTGTTTGGGATATTTTGGACAACGTGATCAAAGGGCATCCGGTACTTTTGAACCGTGCCCCCACGTTGCACCGGTTGGGTATCCAAGCCTTCCAGCCAAAACTGATTGAAGGAAAGGCGATTCGTTTGCACCCATTGGCGTGTACGGCGTTTAACGCTGACTTCGATGGAGATCAGATGGCGGTGCACTTACCATTGGGTCCAGAGGCCATTTTGGAGGCGCAGTTGCTGATGTTGGCTTCCCAAAACATCCTGAACCCAGCGAATGGTTCACCAATTACCGTTCCTTCTCAGGATATGGTACTGGGATTGTATTACATGACCAAAGAACGTAAATCCACTCCCGAAGTTCCAATTCAGGGAGAGGGACTTACTTTCTATTCACCGGAAGAAGTGGAAATTGCCTTCAATGAAGGAAAAGTCCATTTGAATGCAGGAATCAAGGTACGTACCAAGGATTTCAATGAAGAGGGTGAATTGGTCAATATGATCATTGAGACTACCGTAGGTCGTGTATTGTTCAACAGCGTGGTTCCTGAAGAAGCGGGATACATCAACACTGTATTGAACAAAAAGGCTCTGCGAAACATTATCGGTGATATTTTGGCCGTTACGGATGTACCAAGAACGGCAGAGTTCCTGGATCGAATCAAGACCATGGGATATCAATTCGCATTTAAGGGTGGATTGTCCTTCAGCTTGGGAGATATCATCATCCCGCCGGAAAAGCATGATATGATCAATGATGCAAATGATCAGGTTGATGGTATTATGATGAACTATAATATGGGTCTGATCACCAATAATGAACGATACAATCAGGTGATTGATGTGTGGACCTCTACCAATGCCATGTTGACCGAATTGGCGATGAAGCGAATTCGAGAAGATCAGCAAGGATTCAACTCGGTATATATGATGTTGGATTCTGGCGCAAGGGGCTCCAAGGAACAGATCCGTCAGTTGACCGGTATGCGTGGATTGATGGCCAAGCCAAAGAAATCTACCGCTGGTGGTGGTGAGATTATTGAAAACCCGATTCTTTCCAACTTTAAGGAAGGATTGTCGATTTTGGAATACTTTATCTCTACCCACGGTGCGCGTAAAGGACTTGCGGATACCGCTTTGAAAACAGCTGATGCGGGATACTTGACACGACGTTTGGTGGATGTTTCCCAAGATGTGATTATCAACATTGAGGATTGCGGTACGTTGCGTGGAATCGAGGTTGAACCGTTGAAGAAGAATGAAGAAGTAGTGGAGACCTTGGGTGAGAGAATCTTAGGACGTGTTTCACTGCATGATGTATACAACCCACTGACCGAGGAATTGATTCTCGAAGCAGGTCAAGAGATTTCAGAAGCGGATGTGAAGAAAGTGGAGGCAGCTCCAATTGAAAAGATTGAGGTGCGTTCTGCTTTGACTTGTGAGGCACCAAAAGGTATCTGTGCCAAATGTTACGGTAGAAACCTTGCAACCAACAAAATGGTGCAGCGAGGTGAGGCCGTTGGTGTGGTTGCTGCCCAATCCATTGGTGAGCCTGGTACTCAGTTGACATTGCGTACCTTCCATGTGGGTGGTATTGCCGGTAACATTTCCGAAGACAACAAACTGCAGGCCAAATTTGATGGTATCGCAGAGATAGAAGATCTTAGAACAGTTGTTGGGGAGAACAGTGAAGGTGAAAAAGCCAACATTGTCATCTCAAGAACTTCCGAGATTAAAGTTGTGGACACAAATACAGGTATCACCTTAAGTACCAACAACATTCCTTACGGTTCCCAGTTGTTCGTTAAAAATGGAGCAAAAATCAAGAGTGGAGATGTAATCTGCCAATGGGATCCCTATAATGGAGTTATTGTTTCTGAATTTACGGGGCAGATAGCCTACGAGAATATTGAGCAAGGGGTTACCTACCAAGTGGAAATCGACGAACAGACCGGTTTCCAGGAAAAGGTAATTTCCGAGTCCAGAAACAAAAAATTGATCCCCACGCTATTAATTAAAGATGGAAAGGGAGAAACCATACGTTCCTATAACTTGCCCGTTGGTTCCCATATCATGGTGGATGATGGTGAAAAGATCAAGGAAGGTAAAATTTTGGTGAAGATTCCTCGTAAATCTGCGAAAGCAGGGGATATCACAGGAGGTCTTCCTAGGGTGACGGAACTTTTTGAAGCACGTAACCCTTCAAACCCAGCTGTGGTTTCCGAAATTGACGGAGTGGTTTCTTTCGGAAAAATCAAACGGGGTAACCGCGAGATCATCATCGAGTCGAAAACTGGTGAGATCAAGAAATACTTGGTTAAACTATCCAACCAGATATTGGTTCAAGAGAATGACTATGTAAGAGCTGGTATGCCGTTGTCCGATGGATCTATTACTCCAGAGGATATTTTAGCGATCAAAGGTCCATCTGCGGTGCAGCAATACTTGGTGAATGAAGTTCAAGAAGTGTATCGTTTACAAGGAGTGAAGATCAACGACAAGCACTTTGAAGTGGTTGTCCGTCAGATGATGCGTAAAGTTCGAATCGAGGATTCTGGAGATACTACCTTCTTGGAGAACCAATTGGTACATAAGGATGACTTTATCCGTGAGAACGATGAAATCTTTGGAAAGAAAGTGGTTGAAGATGCAGGGGATTCTGAGAATCTAAAACCAGGTCAGATCGTAACCGCACGTGAGCTTAGGGATGAGAATTCCATCTTACGTAGAGAGGACAAGGCGCTAGTAACCGCACGTGATGCTGTAGCTGCTACGGCGACTCCTATCCTACAAGGGATTACCAGAGCTTCGCTTCAGACCAAGTCGTTCATTTCGGCGGCATCCTTCCAAGAAACTACCAAAGTGTTGAACGAAGCTGCAGTAAGTGGCAAGGTTGACACGTTGGAAGGCTTGAAGGAGAATGTTATTGTTGGACATAAGATTCCTGCCGGTACCGGTATGAGGGATTACGATAGTATCATTGTAGGTTCCAAAGAGGAATACGATGAGATTATGGCCCGAAAAGAGGAATTCAAATTCTAAATAGATAAACCCTGACAACGAAGTCAGGGTTTTTTCTTTACTTTATCTTCTAAGATAGAATGTATGGCAGAAAATAAAAATCAGAACCAAAAACAAATCAATATAGAATTGGATGAGAAAACTGCTGAGGGAACCTATTCCAACTTGGCGATTATCAATCATTCTGTATCTGAATTTGTAGTGGACTTCATCAGTATGATGCCAGGGGCCCCCAAAGCCAAGGTGAAGAGCCGGATTGTATTGACACCCCAACACGCTAAAAAGTTTTTAAAGGCGTTGAATGATAATGTGGCCCGGTTTGAAAAGGCCCACGGGACTATTAAGGATTATGAACAACCGACGATTCCTCTGAATTTTGGCCCGACAGGGGAAGCATAAAATAAAAAAAACCTGACCTAAGGTCAGGTTTTTTTTATGGTAGAAAATTTTTATCGGAGCCATCCTTTTTGAGCACCTTTTTTGGCAAACATTACCAACAAAATTGCTATGATAATAATCACAATAGGCATGATGATAGCAGTATTCCCATAGACTTCAACAGTATTGCTCAAAAATAAACTGTAGGCAAACTGGGCCAACACTGCTAGCAAGGAAAGAATAAACACCGGTTTTGCCCATTTTTTTCTGAGCAAAAGCGCTATACACCCCAGTGTCCCACCGAAGACAGCTATGGCAAAAGCTCCGGTGACCCACGCTGGTTGGGCCTCAAAGAGTTCACGTTGGGCCTGTGTCATTTGTTCCAGTTCCTCAACGCCGATATAAGCCTGTGATAAATAAGAAAATACTCCCATAAGGTTCCATAACAGTGCAAGCACACTTACTATCCAGAACCAAAGAGGCGGTTTGTTTGAATCACTCATAAAATAAGTTTTTAATTGGTTATGAGCGATAAAGTACAAAAAAAGTACGGATCTATTTCTCTAAATGATTGGAGTGGTTAAAGATACCTTTTTCAATTACCAACATACTCAGTGACCTCGGAGGTAAATCGAAGCTTCACCGAAGGGTATTTTTGCTGTGTCATTTGTAGTGAAAAGGCAGAATCCGCTAGAAAAACAAGTTGTCCTGCTTTGTCCTTGGCCAAAAACTTCTGCTTTACCCGTTTGAACTCTTTAAACTCCTCATTATTTTCATTCTCTGCATCTACCCAACACGCCTTGTACACGGGAAAGGTTTCGTAGGTACATTTTGCCCCGTACTCATGTTCCAATCGGTATTGGATGACTTCATACTGTAAAGCACCAACGGTGCCGATTACCTTTCTACCATTCATTTCAAGGGTGAACAACTGGGCTACCCCTTCGTCCATCAACTGGTCTATCCCCTTGTTGAGCTGTTTGGCTTTCATGGGATCTGCATTGTTGATGTAACGAAAATGTTCTGGAGAAAAGCTTGGAATCCCCCTATAGTTTAATTTTTCCCCGTTGGTAAGTGTATCCCCAATTTTAAAATTGCCGGTATCATGAAGCCCAACAATATCACCAGGATAGGATACATCCACGATTTCTTTCTTTTCTGCGAAAAAAGCGTTGGGACTTGAGAATTTCAGTTTTTTATCATGCCGAACGTGCAAGTACGGTTTGTTGCGTTCAAAAGTACCTGATACAATTTTTATAAAAGCCAATCGATCTCGGTGTTTCGGATCCATATTCGCATGGATTTTAAAAACAAAGCCGGAAAAATCCTTTTCATTGGCTGCTACCAAACGCTCCTCTGCCATTTTGGGTCTGGGAGCTGGTGCTATTTCAACAAAGCAATCCAATAGTTCCCGTACCCCAAAATTGTTAAGGGCGGAACCGAAAAAAACCGGTTGTAGAATACCATTTGAATAAGCCTCTTTATCAAATGCGGGGTATACACCGTTTACCAACTCCAGATTATCCCGAAGTTCCTGGGCTGCATTTTCACCAATGATACCCTCCAATTCTGGACTGTTGACATCATCAAAGGCAATGGTTTCCTCAATGTTTTGCTTGCTATTCCCACTGAAAAGGTTGATGTTCTTTTCATAGATGTTATAAATGCCCTTAAAATCATATCCCATCCCGATGGGAAAACTTAATGGAGTAACTGAAAGCCCAAGTTTTTGTTCCACTTCATCCAATAGATCAAAAGCATCCTTACCTTCCCGGTCCAGTTTGTTGATGAAAACAATCATTGGAATGTTGCGCATTCTGCATACCTCAACCAGCTTTTCAGTTTGTTCCTCCACACCTTTGGCGACATCAATTACTACGATGACGCTGTCTACCGCTGTTAATGTTCTAAAGGTATCTTCAGCAAAATCCTTGTGTCCAGGAGTATCAAGGATATTGATTTTCTTGCCCTGATAGATAAACGCCAGGACAGATGTCGCCACGGAAATTCCCCGTTGTCGTTCAATTTCCATAAAATCACTGGTGGCGGATTTCTTTATCTTGTTGTTTTTTACCGCCCCAGCCTCTTGGATGGCACCACCAAACAGCAGCAATTTTTCCGTAAGCGTGGTTTTACCAGCATCTGGGTGCGAAATAATACCAAACGTTCTGCGCTTTCCTATTTCCTTTTCAAAATCCATCAGCAAAAATTTCGGCAAAAATAGGGTAATTATCTGGTTTCAATTCCATCCGCGATGCGATATCCGATTGTTAATAGTATGGGGATAAAAAGAAGTGCGAATCCACCCAAATAAAACAAAAAGTGAAGTACTTTTCGAACCGCTGAGGTTCAAGATTTTTAATGGGCGGTAATCCGTTTTCGCGAACCTTACGTATTAATAATAGTGGTAGGTAATGATGTGGAATGCGCTTTTTGTCGATAAAAATAGGTGATAAGCCCCAAATGCATTAATTATGCGTTTGATGTTTATTTGTGCAAGCAGTACGTAAAGAACAAATAACCACTAAATTAAACAAGAAAACCCCATTTTCTTACACTTACGAGAACACAATGCCATGGTGATTAGTTGACCAAAACTATCATTTATGGAAAATTTTACTTTCTTAAATTCTAAGAATAAGGCCCTATGCCTTTTTTTTCTATTCATTACCCTACTTGCATATAGCTCTCATACTTCTTTTGCAGTAATTGATAACGGGTTGGAGATTGGCACCAATATGGTTACTGACCATGATGGTGATGGGGTACCTGACCACATTGATCTAGATGATGATAATGATGGAATCCTGGATACAGTTGAGGATAAGAATTTGGATGGGGATAATAACCCATCAACCCAACCAAATGATCACGACGGTGATTCCATTCCTGATTATCTAGATATTGATTCGGATAATGATGGTATTTTGGACAATCTTGAAGGGCAACTCTCGGAAAGTTATGTAGCACCCACAGGTGTAGATTTAAACGATAATGGGCTGGATGATGCATACGAAGGAGGATATGGGTTCGGAATCGTGCCTGTGAATACTGATGTGGATAATGGAGGTAATGGTTTTCTTCCGGACTATTTGGATGTTGATTCGGACATAGATGGGATAAGAGATAATATTGAAGCCCAATCTTTTAGTCAATTTGTTCCTCCAAGTGGAATAGATGTGGATATGAACGGCCTTGATGACGCATACCAAGGAATATATGGATTTGGTATTCAGCCAGTAAATTCAGATTCGGACAATTTTCCAGATTATCGTGATTTCGATTCCGACAATGATGGGATTAAAGATAAGGTGGAGGCCCAAACGAGTTTAGGGTACATTCCACCTATTGGAGATAAAAACTGCAATGATATTGACGATGCATATGAAAATGGATTAAATCCAATTGATACTGATTCGGACCAAATCCCTGACTTCAGGGATATAGACAGTGATAATGACGGAATTATAGATAACATTGAGGCTCAAGAGGTTAATTCATATACCCAACCGAGCGGAAATGACTTCAACATGGATGGGATGGATGATGTATATGGAGGAGGACTGGACCCCATTGATTCTGATTTAGATGGTCAGCCAAATTTTCGGGACATCGATAGTGATAATGATGGCATACCTGATAATGTGGAAGGCCAGTCAACCGCAGGATATATTCCACCCACGGGGCAGGATGATGACTATGATGGGCTGGACAATGCCTATGAAGGAAGTGGCGATGAAGGAATTTCACCGGAAAATACCGATGGTACGGACAATCCGGACTATCTGGACGACGACAGTGACAACGACCTTGTGCCGGACAACAACGAGGGGAACGACTTCAACTTCGACGGTGTCCCCGACCAGGCCTTCACGGGGACCGACACGGACAACGACGGTCTTGACGACGGCTACGAGGGGAGCGATGTGGACGACGGCTACGACGTTAACGAC
>JANQRD010000075.1 GCA_028284725.1 Allomuricauda sp.
GCTGCAGGATTCAAGATTGTGGCCATGAAATATACACAACTAAGCCGTAGGGATGCCAAAGAATTTTATGCCGTCCACAAGGAAAGGCCTTTCTTTGGAGAGTTGGTCGATTTTATGACCCGAGGCCCTATTGTAGCCGCCATCTTGGAGAAGAGCAATGCTGTGGATGATTTTCGTGCGTTGATCGGGGCTACCAATCCTGAGGAAGCGGCTGAGGGTACCATCCGTAAGCTATATGCAACAAGCATTGGCGAAAATGCCGTGCATGGTTCGGACAGCGATGAAAATGCAGCCATTGAAGGTGCTTTCCACTTTTCTGGAAGGGAAGTATTTTAATCAAGCTTTAAAATAAAATAGGAAGGCCACTCAATTCGGGTGGCTTTTTTGTTATCGAAGCACCAGCTTCTTAACCAGTTCCCTACCCAGTTCTTCGTTGATCAGGGCAATGATTTTAGTCTTTCCCAGACTCAACTCTTCGCGTAAAACGGAGGAGGAAAGTGAAACATAAAGGGTTTCGTTTTTAAGCTCAACACCTGTAGTATAGTTGTTGACCCCATTTCCCATAAGCTTTACCCAGGCATCTTTAGCATCGACCTTGTCCATACCCCTTTGGAGCTTGTTCTCTTTTATGAATGCACTCAGTGCATCACTCAAGGGAAGATGGGAATTGTGTCGTTTTGCCATTACTTCGGAATTGAAATGGGTTGAAATCTTTTATACGTATATAGGATGCCAGCTTCGTTTCGCACCGAAAAAGAAGTGGAATCCAGTTGGATCAGCGTTTCTTCCCACTTGCTTAGATTGTTTTTATAATGCAATGTATACACGTTGTCCGTATGACTCATGGTAAAGGCTTCCGCATCTCTCGATGTATTGTAACTGCCATCCAATTGTGGATGCACTTTTTTACGAAATCCCTTGCCATCTTCCAATAGAATAAAATCTATGCTGGGATTTACCGAATAACTTTTTTGGGTTCCATCGGAAAACTCCACTGCTGAAATTTCCCAATAGCCATTCAGGTAGCGCAAGTCATCCTCAGAAATGGAAGTGTCCGCACAAGCATACAGTATTGTCAAAGCGCAAAAAAACCAGACCTTTTTCATGCTACAAGGTAAAAATTTTATAGCTCTGCTGAATGCGTTGCACCACATTTTCGGTTCTGTCGGCATGGGTGTCACTTATGAAAATCTGTCCAAAGTTGTCATTATCCACAAGTCCAACGATTTGGGAGACACGATTTTCATCCAACTTGTCAAAAATATCATCAAGCAATAAAATGGGAGTGGTTTTGGCTTGTTCTTTTATAAAATGGAACTGTGCCAATTTTAGTGCGATTAAAAAGGACTTTTGTTGTCCTTGGCTCCCAAATTTTTTAATGGGATAGCCCGAAATGGTAAAATTCAGATCATCCTTATGGATACCCACACTGGTATATTGTAGCGCCCTGTCCTTATCTACTGATGCCTCTAAAAGTTCCAGTAAACCTTTTTCCGCCAACTGGCTTTCATAGGAAAGCATAATGTGCTCATCCTTTTCAGAAATGTGGGCATATTGCTCTTGAAAAATTGGGATAAATGAGGAAATGAATTGCACTCTTTTTTGATGGATTTCAGTTCCCAGCTCATGCAGTTGCTCGTTGTAAATTCCCAGTGTATCGGCATCAAACGTATTATTGGCCACAAAGTACTTTAAAAGGGAATTGCGCTGCACCAAAACCTTATTGTATTTGATAAGACGTTGTAGGTAATCTTTGTCGGATTGTGAGATGACGCCATCGATAAATTTGCGTCGGGTATCACTTCCCTCAATAATAAGGTCACGATCGGAGGGTGAGATGATCACCAGCGGCAAAAATCCAATGTGATCGGAGAACTTTTCGTAGGCCTTGCCATTTCGCTTTATGACCTTCTTCATACCCTTTTTAAAACTACAAACGATTTTCTCTATTCGGCCTTCCTTTTCAAATTCCCCTTCAATTACAAAAAAATCGGTATCGTGCTTGATGTTTTGTGTGGAAACCGGATTAAAATAGCTTTTGCCAAAAGAGAGATGGTAGATGGCATCCAATATGTTGGTTTTTCCCACCCCATTATCGCCCACCAAACAATTGATGACAGGGTCAAACTCCAAAACCTTGGAATCAAAATTTTTATAATTAACTAAGGATAAGTGCTTTAAAAACATAAAATGCTATAGGAGCAAGAGGTTTTAACTGACTTTGAAACCGGTTAAAGATTCCAAAAATAACGAATAAATTGCCTTTTGGTTTTGGATAAAAACTTTATTTTTGCGCGATTAATAAAATCAAGCATGGCGACATATAAGAAGCGAGGCTATAAGCCAAAAAGTAAGGCAGAGGAGGCAAGTTTGCATGATGAGAACAGCACAACGGCTGAGGTGTTCCAGACTTTGGACCAGAGTGCATCGAAAACCGAGGCTTGGGTGCAGAAAAACCAAAATTATATTTTGGGGGCTATTGGAGCCATTGCTTTGGGAGTGCTTGGCTACTTGGGCTACAACGAATTTATTCAAAAACCGAAGGAAGCCTCTGCAGCGAATGAACTTTTCTATCCACAACAGTATTTTGATCAAGCTTTAACGGATGAAGTGGCCAAAGATTCCCTTTTTGGGTTGGCTTTAAATGGAGCTGAAGGTAAATATGGTTTTCTGGACATCATCGAAGAGTACAAGGGAACCAAAGCGGCAAATCTGGCAAAATACTCTGCGGGTATGACCTATTTAAACCTTCAGCAATACGATGAGGCTATCGCACACTTGGAAGGCTTTTCGTCAGATGATGCGGTTCTGGGAGCCATGGCAAAAGGAGGTATTGGTGATGCTTTCTCTCAGTTAAACCAACCAGATGATGCCTTGGACTATTATGAAAAGGCCATTGCACATAGCAGTAATGACTACACCACTCCTAGATTTCTTTATAAGGCAGGCGTAGTTGCATTGGATTTGGGTCAAAAAGAAAAAGCGCAAACCTTCTTTCAGCGCATTAAGGATGAATTTGCAGCTTCCCAAGAAGCAAACGGTATTGATGTGCTCATCGGGTTGACCAATAATTAGACATGGCCACTGAAAACAAGAATTTATCAGTCTACAATAAGGAGAGTGTTCCCAATGCGAAAGCACTCCGTTTTGGATTGGTGGTTGCCGAATGGAACGATACCATTACCGAGGGACTTTACAATGGAGCCAAGGAGGCGCTCTTGGATTGTGGTGCGCTTGAAGAGAATATAACCCGTTGGAATGTTCCAGGGAGTTTTGAACTCACCTACGGATGTAAAAAAATGTTGGCCACCCAAGAATTAGACGCTGTTATAGCGATTGGTAGTGTTATTCGCGGAGAAACCACTCATCTTGATTTTGTCTGTGGAGCTGCGGCCCAGGGCATCAAAGACCTCAACGTATTGCACGATATTCCTGTTATTTTCTGTGTTTTAACGGATGACACCATGCAGCAAGCTTTAGATCGGAGTGGGGGCAAACATGGGAATAAGGGTACTGAAGCGGCAATTGCGGCCATAAAAATGGCGATGTTGGGCAGGAAATAAGTTCAAGTTCAAGCTTAAACTCTAAGTTCAGGGTTAAGTACAAGAGCAAGTTTAAGATTCAGTATTGCAAACCTGTTCGGCCATCTCTATTTGAAATTTAGACTTTCTTGTTGCACTTGAACTTAGGTTTGAGCTTTAATTTTGAACTCACACCACTGTTAACATTTTTTGGGAGTACTTCCCAATTCCTTTTTTCGATTTTAAGTACCTTTGAGATTACTCGAAAGGATACGATGCGAAATTTTCTAAAACTCAAGAAAAATAGGACATTCAACTACGCTCCTCGATACTACAAAGGGGAGGGCAGCCCTTTCAAAATTGAACATAAACTGGATAAATTCCGAAGTACGGCAAATACGCAAAGAGGGCTCAAAAATAAATTTACCTCTGCTTTCGATGATTTGAAGAATGAAGGGGACAAACACCTAAAACTTCGTTTTTTGATTATTGTTGCCGTTTTGATACTGATCTTTCTTTTTATCATCGACTTTGATTTATCGATATTCCTGAATCCCTAATGGCGGACATCATTAAACTTTTGCCAGACCATGTCGCCAATCAAATCGCAGCAGGGGAAGTGGTTCAGCGCCCAGCTTCGGTAGTAAAAGAACTATTGGAGAACGCCGTGGATGCCGGTGCGACCTCTATTAAGTTGATTGTAAAAGATGGTGGAAAAGCCCTGATTCAGGTCGTTGATAATGGAATCGGGATGAGTGAGACTGATGCCCGATTGTCTTTTGAGCGCCATGCCACGTCCAAAATATCCAATGCGCAGGATTTATTCAATTTACAAACTAAAGGATTCAGAGGGGAGGCACTTGCTTCCATTGCGGCCATTGCGCATGTGGATATGCAGACACGGACTGAAAATGCTGAGGTGGGCACCCATATTAAGATTGAAGGAAGCAAAATTGTGGAACAAGAGGTGATAGCCACCCCCATTGGGACATCTATCGCAGTCAAAAATCTTTTTTTCAATATTCCGGCGCGGCGTAATTTTTTGAAATCAAATCAAGTGGAATTACGTCATATCACCGATGAGTTCCACCGGGTCGCCTTGGTGCATCCGTCAATCGAATTTCACTTCTACAACAACGGGTCTGAGATTTTCAACCTTCCCCGTGCCAAGCACCGGCAACGAATTACCCATGTGTTCGGCAGCAAAATGACGGATCGTTTGGTTCCAGTGAACGAGGAGACTGAAATGGTAAGGATTTCAGGTTATGTCTGTAAGCCCGAATTTGCCAAAAAGAGCAGGGGAGAGCAGTTTTTCTTTGCAAACGACCGCTTTATCAAGAGCCCATATTTACATCATGCCGTTGTGGCTTCTTTTGAAGGACTGATCAAACCGGAACTTTATCCTGGCTACTTTTTGTATTTGGAGGTCGACCCTTCGTCCATTGATATCAATATCCATCCCACCAAAACAGAGGTAAAGTTTGATGATGAAAATACGATCTATGCGATTCTTCGCTCTGCAGTAAAACATAGTTTGGGACAGTTCAATGTGGCGCCTATCCTTGATTTTGAGCACGACCCTAATTTGGATACTCCCTATGCTTATAAGGAAAAAGGAATGGTGTTGCCGAAAGTCACCGTGAATCCCGCTTTCAACCCTTTTCAAGAAACCTCAGAAAAAGGGACGGCAAGACCTACGTATCAGAAAACCAGTGTAAAAGGTTGGGAGGAGTTATATAAGGGATTGGACGTCGATTCGGACACTGAGGGGTTTAGCAGTTTGGAAATAGAGTCGGAAACCGAGGTTCAAGGGACATTGTATCCCGAAACCGAAACAGAGACATATTCGGGAACTACCTTTCAATTACAACGAAAATATGTGGTGAGCACCATTAAATCAGGGATGTTGGTGATTCATCAAAACCGTGCGCATGAGCGTATCCTTTTTGAAAAGTTTTTGGGAGAAATTACGGTGAAGGAAGGTGTAAGTCAGCAGTTGTTGTTTCCGTTGGAACTTTCATTTTCAAACCAAGACCGAACTATTTTAAAAGAAATCCATGAAAGCCTGTCCAATGTTGGGTTTGCTTTCGAAGCCCTGGATCAAGAAACTGTAAAAGTGACAGGTGTTCCATTAGTGGTCTCCGAAAGTGCAATTGGCACAGTATTGGATCGGTTGATAGCAGACTATAAGGAAGGATTCGGTGAGGCTCCGGTTTCGCAGGCCGAACAGTTGGCCAAGACCTTGGCTCGGAATCTGGCGGTAAGGAGTGGGGAGCCCTTGGATGAGGAATCTCAGTTGGCCTTGGTGAACGATTTATTTGCCTGTAAGGAACCAGCACTGAGTCCGTTCCAAAAATTGACATACACGATTATCTCCGAAGGAGATATTGAAAAAAAGTTTAGCTAAATGGGTAGATTGACCGAGGCAGTAAAACACTTGTTGATCATTAATGTGATTCTGTTTTTTGCCACGCAAATATATGGGGACCAAATGTACCAGTGGTTGTCACTTTGGTTTCCGGAAAATGGAAATTTTAAATGGTGGCAGGTAATTACCCATATGTTCATGCACGGGAGTCTGATGCATATCATCTTCAACATGTATGCGCTATGGGCTTTTGGTACCCCTTTGGAGCGTATTTGGGGAAGAAATAAGTTTTTGTTCTTTTATTTTTCAGCGGGCTTGGGATCTGCCCTGTTGCATTCGGGAGTTAATTACTATCTTTTCAATGAGGGTTTGAATGCGCTCGTAAATGCGGGCATGACAAAGGCTCAGGTGATGGATATCATATCCAATGGGCAGTTCAGTCCGGATTGGTATCGTATTGCTTCGCGAAGTACCATAGATAATTTTTTGAGTGCCTATAACACCCCGGCGGTGGGAGCTTCCGGAGCTATTTATGGTATTTTGGTGGCTTTTGCCTTTATGTATTCCGAGGCGCGGTTGATGTTGATATTTTTACCGGTGCCCATCAAGGCAAAATATTTTGTACCCCTGTTATTGTTAGGGGATCTAATTTTTGGAATAGGCAATGTGAACACTGGTGTTGCGCATTTTGCACACATTGGTGGAGCGTTGATTGGCTTTATTATGATGTGGTATTGGAAAAAGAATCAGTTTAACAAAAATCGCTGGGATA
>JANQRD010000100.1 GCA_028284725.1 Allomuricauda sp.
CTCCGGCACAACATTTTCGCCATCCACAAATACTTGATCTCCCTCTTTTGCACGAAGAGCGGTGTGCAATACAGCCCTTCCTTCAGTTTGATTGATTAATTCCCCTTTAAAATAAGCTGAAATGGCTTCGGGCAAACCTACTTCATCGGCAAGTTCCAACAACAAGGAAAGCGTTTCTTCGGTAAATCGGTTTTTGGAATAATCGACCAAAAAATCATTCCATGCCAAAGTGAACTTCTTTCCGCGATCAGGGTCGGAAGTGAACAATTCCCTTAAATGTATGTCTTTAATTTTGTTGTGGTGCTCAGTAAGTTTTTTCCAGGATTCGGTAGTAGTAGGGTTGATTTTGGGTAGTGCCATTTTAAGGGTTGAGTGTTAGTTGATTTTCTTCTGGAATGGGGACTTCTTCAGGAACTGAAAGTATGTATTCAATACAGTCCAATTGTGTTTTTAGCGGTTCAATATGGGTCAAATATTGTGTTCTTAACGAGTCCACAATAGGATCTGCGGCAGGTAATTTTTCCCTTAAGGGATCCACTTCTCTTCCGTTTTTCCAAAAACGATAGCACACATGTGGGCCTCCGGTGTTTCCTGTCATACCAACCCATCCAATAACATCACCTTGTCGCACAAATTCCCCTCTTTTCACCTTTTGCTTTCTCATGTGAAGGTATTGGGTGCTATATGTTCCGTTATGCCGAATCTTTACATATTTTCCGTTTCCGCCCCTACGGGTTGATTCCGTCACCGTACCATCCGCAGTGGCAATTATCGGTGTGCCAATGGGAGCTGCGTAGTCGGTTCCTCTATGCGGCCTTACCTTGTATCCGTAGTAAGCGATGCGCCGCTTTAAATTGTATCGGGACGATAGTCGATATCCGAACTTTATGGGTGCCCTTAAAAAGGTACTGCGGAGATTATTGGCCTCGTGATCGTAGTAGTCCAAAATGTTCTTCACGGAGTCGGTCACATAGGGAAAGGCATATATTGGTCTCCCTTTGTGCTCGAAAAGCGCTGCCTTGATCGGGCCACGGCCTGCGTAAAGACTGTCATTGATAAAATGCTCATCGTAAATGACCTTGAACTTGTCCCCTTTTTCCAGCTTGAAGAAATCAATGGTCCATGCGTAGATTTCAGAGAGATCAATCGTTACATTAAAATCCACGCCGAGGTTATCCAACGTTTCGGAAAGGTTATTCTCTATGACTCCGGCCACCTCACGTTCCACGGATTTTATTTTCCTTTTGCTTTTATACGCAAGCGTGCTGTCCCTTAGGTCCACGACGGTGTAATTGATCTTATCGTTCTGGTAGATAAAGACCTCGGCCATATCGGTGGTATCCTTGGACTTTAGGATAAGATAGGGTTTCCCCACCTGAATCTTCCGTACATCAAAGGTATCCCTGTAATTTTCTGAGATGTTGGCAATTTTGGGATAGTCCACTTTGTTTTTCAACATTAACTCCCCAAAACTGTCGCCATATCGGATGGTGTCGTAGACCACGTTGAATTCCTCAAGATTGAATCCAAAGTGTTTCTCAATCGGCTTTTCCACCACCTCTTGTGGTGCCAATTCCTCCACCAGTTCCTTTTTCTCCTTGCACGACACCAAAACCAAAAGTGCCAAGATTGCCCCAATAAATCTTTGCATTGCTTTCTTACTAGTTTGCTGGATTAAAAATATGATCCACCCATTGTTTCCCCCATGTTTCCCGCTCAGTTTCCGAGTACAAAATTGGGAAAAATATTATTTTCTGAAAACTAGGAGGCAAATACTCCTTCCAATTTGTGCCCCCGGTGGCATCAACTTCCTTATTTTCCTTAGCCAAATATCGGTATGCCGACCCCATATGCATTAAGGGCCAGTTAACATTGGCATTCACATCTAAATCCTTTAACGATTTAATCAATTCTGTATTGTCCCTCAACTCTTCAGGAAGCTGCAGATACTTATGGTATATGGTGCTGTTCTTTACTTGATTCGATATTCTTAATAACCTCGGAGTATACCTGAACTCGAATTGTTTTAGTGTGAGCGTTTTTTCTCCGGTTGCAAGATCGGTAGCTCCCTTTTTCCAATAAATATGCTCAAAAAGTTCTTCAATACTGTCCTTTGCGGAAAAGGAATCCCTTTCCGAATGATGCACGAGATTCTCCAAAGGGGTTGCGTAAATTTCGATCATGCGATATTGGGCAGATTGGAATCCGCTTGCTGGAAGCAATGCCATACGATAGCGCAAGAATTGCTCCCGCTCCATACCCTTGATCATTATACTGAAAGAGGAAATCAGGGCTTTGAAGTAGTTGTTCATCCGGCTGACCTTTTCGATAAAGAACTCTAAGTCTTTGGACTTGTCCTCCACAATCTGTTTTTGCTCATGCAAAATCAGCTTAAAATACAGCTCGGTAATCTGGTGGTACATGATGAAAATCTCTTCATCGGGGAAATGGGTACGGGGCACCTGAATGCTCAAAAGCGTGTCTAAATGTATGTAGTCCCAATAGGTGAGGTACCTTTGATAGAGGAGCCCGTCGAGGTAAGAACTTAAATCCTGTCCTGAGTTTCTGTACTTTTCTTCAAGCTTATTGATTTGGGACTCAATTCGCTCATCGTTCTTCATTCACTTCTTCTTCATTATGATTTTAAACTGGTTTCTAAGCCCATTGTATCCATCTAAATCGGCTTTTAACGATCCAACGGCCAAATCTGCCTTTATCCGTATTGGAATTTTGTTCAAATCATTGGAAACCCAGAGTGTTAGGCTTTCCTGTTCCTTGAAGACTCGCCCGGATTGAACCAAAGGCCTAAATTTAAGACATTCTACCTTCCCAAACTTGGTTCGAATGACTTCTTTTCCCAAATATTTTAGTTTGAATCTAAAAACACCATCATCATCATAGAGCATATCCAAATCAATGGACTGACCTTTCTTGAACTCATCTAGTTTGTACCGATTCCTGAGAAAGTAGGAAGCGGAAAGCAAATCTTGAATGTCATCCTGAACGGGTATGTCGAACTGCTTCCCATTTTTATTGTCCTTCAATATGGCCTTTTCTTGATCATAATGGAAGTCAATTTCTATGTCTTTGGTATAGCCTCCTTCATTTATCTTTCGGATAAAACGATAGGGTTTTCCATCGTGGCGGCCAAAATAACTCTCGTAGGTGTCATCAACCTTGAAAAAAATACTGGCAAATCCGGTTGTCTTGCCCCTGCCCACAACATGGTATACCGGAATACTGTCGATGGTATCCGAGGTGAGCTGCAACGTAGCATAACTGGCGTTTAAAAAACCATAGTGAATGCGAAACTTGAGCCATTCCCCAGCCTTAAATGCCGGATAATGCTTTTGGGCTACCATGGGCATGGTGAGCAAAAGGGAAAAAATGAGTAAAGTCTTTTTCATAACGTATACGTCGGTATAAAATTACTAAAATCGCATTTTGACCTTATTAGTTTACAATTACTTAAACAAAACTTGTTCCAAAATAGTATGCATAAAAAAAGCCCAGTCTCAGAACTGGGCTTTTCCTAAATAACCAACCAAACTTTAAATTATGAAAAACCAATACTTAAAGTTATAAGGGAACCACCCCTTATTTCCTGTAAAGATACATCATGCTTTGTAGGAAAATAAGTTTTTAACGGACTTTAACTATCTTTTTGCTAATCGGCATTTATTTGATAAATAATTAAGAAAAACGCTATTAACTGCTTTGTTTATGGTGTTTTTCAAAAAAATTGAAGTAGGAACATCAACTCGTTTACACGATTTATGTCAAAACCAATACCCAACACTAAAAAAGACATTGTTGTCGCCAATTTCAGGAGTCCAAGAATAATAAATTTGAATTGGGCCTAAAAAAGACTCCAATCCATAGCCAATGCCATAACCCGAAAAACTTGGTTCTGAAAACCATTCCCCGGTACGAAACAAATCATCATCGACATTGGCAAAATTCGCAGAAAACAACAAATGGTTCTTGGGTGCAAATTCGTAATCCAACCTGCCGTAAGCTTTTACAAAACTGTTCCCTGGCAAGCTCAAAAAGTCATAACCGATAAAGGGAATAAAATTGTTGACAAAGTCGTTCCCAAAGCCTCCCAACACGAAGTCAAAAGAAGTGACGCGCGATGTTCCAAACTTGATACCTCCTTCGGTTTCCAGGTTAAGACTCAAGTTATGGAATAGCGGAATAACAGTTCCCAATCTGGCCTTCCCCACCGAAAACTCCCGGAAATTATCATTGAAGTCCGACGAAAACAGATAGAGATGAAAATCGCTGTCAAAAAACAATCCCTTTGTAGGAAAATATTTGTCATCGTAGGTATCCAAAGTGATTCTACCGTACGTGCTGAAATAGTTGGAATCCTCAAAAAATGTCCTTTCCGCACTACTCGGCACAAAGTCCCCTTCGGTTCCCTCCTCTAACTGATTTAATGTACGGGTGCTGTACCGCAAAAGCTTGTGCTCCAACCCAAGGGTAAATGCAAACTCCTCGCGCAAAACAGTTTGCAGATAAACCTGATTGGTCCAATCGGTAACATCGAGATTGATTTCACGGATATTGGGATCATCGGGCACATCAAAATTGGAGCGGATAAGGCCAAAGTCAATTTCCTCATCAAAATCGGTAAACTTGGAATTGACACCAAAACTCCAGTAAAACCCTTTATCGAGATAATATTGCATATTATATCGAATATGGTCTCCCAAAATGAAATCAAAAGAGGCTACATCGTCTTTCAGTAAAAAATTCTTTTTGGTCAGATTGATCAAAGCGGCACTTTTATACAAATCGTCGTAATGGGCCGCCATTTTGATGAACATCTTGGTCGGATTCTCCTTTAGTTTCAAAATCAAATCGGTTCCCAATCCATTGGAGACCAATTCGTAACGAATAGCCTTAAAGTTTCCTGTGGCGGACAAATTATTGATGCCCTGCTTCAATTTTTCAAAAGAGATTTGCTCCGCAAGATTAAATCGAAGTTTTCCTTTGATATACCCCCGGGTATAAAGGTCGTTACCCCTAATGATCAATCGATTTATGGTAAGGCTATCCTTAACCGCTATTGTTTTTTTTAAAGAAGCCCTTTTGCTATCCTGTCTGTTGGCAACCTCTTGCAATTCCACAATTTTCCTGTTTGCAGCCTCTTCTCCACTTGCTACAATTTCTACGCTTCGATCAAAATCAATTACGGAAAAATCATCAATATCTGGCCGAATGTAAACATCGGTCTGTTCTGCCTTTTTCTTCATATCGTTCACCGTACGATAATTATTGATTTGAAGTAATATCTCTGTAGCCGATGAAAGGGATTCCCTGGTGGCCAAACCGTGCTGCACATCAACGCCAATAATCAAATCGGCGCCCATTTCCCGAATCTCATCAATGGGATAGTTGTTCACCACACCACCATCAATCAATATATCCCCTTCAATTTCTGCAGGTTCGAACAGGGAAGGAAAGGTGCCACTGGCCATAATGGCCTCCGGAAGGTATCCCGAATCAAGCAATACTTCTTCACCTGTTTCCACATTGGTAGCAATACATAGAAAAGGAATGGGCAATTTTTTGAAATCTTGCACATCTTTTACATGAAAAAGAAGGCGAACCAACTCGTTGTAGATGTTTTGACCTCCTGAAATCGCTTGTGGAAAAGAGACATTGAAATTGGTAAAGGGAAGACTTAACGCGTAGCGTTCAGAATCTTCCTTCTCGTAAAATGTTTTTGCCCCTCGAGGCACATCGTCCTGAATCAACTTTGTAAAATCAGTAACCCTAAAGATGGAATCCAGTTCCTTTCCTGAATAACCCGAAGCATAGAGTGCGCCTACTATCGCTCCCATGCTCGTACCTCCAATGTAATCCACCTTGATTCCGGCCTCATCAATGATTTTAAGCGCGCCAATATGCGCCAACCCTTTTGCACCTCCACCACTGAGCACAAGCCCCACCTTTGGAGGTTCATTGGTATTTTCCGTCTGGGAAATCCCTGTAAAACCGAACAGGGTTAAACTCAAAATGAACGCTATATTTTTCAAGTTCGCCCGCATCAATGAAAGGATTTATAGATTTTTTTGGCCTTGGCCATCCCAATGGTTTCTGCCAAACTTTCAATCGTGGCTTCACGTATCCTTTTGACCGATTTGAAGTTCTTCAACAATTGTTCTGCCGTCTTTTTACCAATGCCCTCAATGCTTTCCAGTTCAGAATCAATCGCTCCTTTGCTGCGTTTATTTCGATGGTGGGTAATCCCGAATCGGTGTGCCTCGTTTCTTAGTTGTTGGATGATTTTTAAGGTTTCGGATTTTTTGTCCAAATACAGCGGGATGGGATCCTCAGGAAAATAAATTTCCTCCAGCCGTTTTGCAATCCCGATGATTGCAATTTTTCCTCGAAGCCCTAAAATATCCAAGCTTTTTAAGGCTGATGACAATTGTCCTTTTCCTCCATCAATAACAATTAGTTGGGGCAAAGGTTCAGCCTCGTTCAACAGTCTCTTGTATCTGCGGAAGACAACCTCTTCCATACTCGCAAAATCATCTGGGCCCTCTACGGTCTTTATGTTGAAATGACGATATTCTTTTTTGGAGGGTTTCCCATTTTTAAAGACTACACAGGCCGCAACGGGATTGCTCCCTTGAATGTTGGAGTTATCAAAGCACTCTATGTGGGTTGGTTCTTCCGAAAGCCTTAAATCGGCTTTCATCTGGGCCATGATTCGTTTAGTATGTCTATCTGGATCCGTAATCTTTATTTGTTTGAACCGATCTTGACGGTAGAAACGGGCATTGCGTTCGGAGAGTTCCAAAATTCTCTTTTTATCTCCCAGTTTAGGTAAAGTAACCTTGAGGTTTTCCTCCACGGCTACCGGAAAGGGCAGGTAAATTTCTTTGGATTGTGAGTTAAAGCGCTGCCGTATTTCAATAATGGCCAGTTGCAATAATTCCTCATCGGTTTCCTCCAGTTTCTTTTTCATTTCCAGCGTATGGGAACGAACAATAGACCCATGGGAAAGTTGCAGAAAGTTTACATAGGCATGTGTTTCATCAGAAATAATGGTGAAGACATCCACATTGTTGATCTTTGGGTTCACCACGGTAGACTTCGCCTGATAGTTTTCCAGAATCTCGACCTTTTCCTTTATTCGGTGTGCCTTTTCGAACTCCATATTCCCTGCCAGCGCTTTCATCTGAGATCGAAGTGACATTAACGACCCTTTGAAGTTCCCCTTGATGATTTCCCTGATGTTCTCAATCTGTCCATGGTATTCCTTTTCGGACTGAAGCCCCTCGCAAGGTCCCAAACAATTCCCCAAATGGTATTCCAAACACACCTTGTACTTGCCCGCTACTATCTTTTCCTCGGATAAATCGTAATTACATGTCCTCAATGGATAAATGCTCTTTATCAAATCGAGGAGGGTACGCACTGTTTTCATACTGGTGTAGGGGCCGTAATATTCCGAACCGTCCTTGATTAATTTTCGGGTTGGAAAAACCCTTGGAAAGCGTTCATTTTTGACGCAAATCCAGGGATAGGATTTATCGTCCTTCAACAAAACATTGTACCGAGGCAACAACTTTTTGATGAGATTGTTCTCCAAAAGCAACGCATCCGATTCCGTTGGTACAACAATGTGCTTTACGGTATGTATTTTTTTGACCAATACGCGGGTCTTGCCATATTCCTGTTTTTTTGTGAAGTAGGAGGATACCCTTTTCTTGAGGTTTTTAGCCTTCCCCACGTATAAAATCTTTCCATCTGCATCATAAAACTGGTATACTCCAGGATTGTCCGGCAAGACACTTATTTGAACACTGATGGAGGGAGCACTGGGCATATAGATTTCAAAAATAGGAGCTTTATCAAAATTAGGTCTTAATTGTAGTGGTTTTTGTTAAAATTGACCAATGTCATATTTAAATATCTTGCTTCCAAAACATCAAAAACAAAATTTTTGACTCACTTTTTAAAGATGTGAAATACTTGTCTATGTTTTCCATTTGGTGCTTTGAAAAGACATCTTGTTTATTTCCAATAAGTTAACTTTTCTTTTGCCGTGAAGAAAAGTTTAAAAATGCTTTCTAAATGTTAAACACTTACTAAAAATGATGCGTTTCATCGATAAAAACTGCATTTCATGGTTAATTTTTCAATTCTTTTACCTACATTTAACCGTATAAATACAATTCTATGGAGAACTATGTTATCGTTTTGGGAATGTATTTAATCTTGATGTTATTTTTCAAGATATTTTTCTCTGTTTCGACCAAGGAGTAAATATTTTCCAAAACACACCCCAAAAACCTTCAACACTTAGATGTTGAAACATGAACTACGAAAAAAATACAAAAGCCTGAGAACCAAGTTGAGCAACTCGGAAATTTCAGGTCAAAGTCTAGCGTTAGCCAATCATGTACTTCAAATCCCTATTTGGGATTTTTTTTATTTCCATACTTTCTTGACCATCGAAACAAACAAGGAAGTAGATACACTTCCCTTAATCACCCTCCTACAGGGACGCGATAAAAATGTGGTGGTTCCCAAAGTAATTGCAACAGGTTCCATGGAGCATTTTCTGCTGACGGACAGCACCGTTTTAAAAAAGAACCAATGGCAGATTCCGGAACCCGTGGATGGCATTTCGGTTCCTGAAGACAAAATCGATGTGGTATTTGTACCTCTTTTGGCTTTTGATAAAAAAGGGAATCGTGTCGGATATGGACAGGGGTTTTACGATTCCTTTTTGCAAAAATGCAGAAAAGAGACCCAAAAAATCGGATTATCTTTTTTTGGTCCTGAGGACGTTATCCAAGACATCTATCCTAATGATATAAAATTGGATTATTGTGTTACTCCGAAAAAGGTCTACGAATTCTGAGTTGTCTCTACCTCCTTACTACGCTTAGGAAACGCCTTTTTGTTGAACACAATTAAAATACCGACTCCTGTACTAATGGCAGTGTCCGCAATATTGAATACAGGTTCAAAAAAACGAAAACGATTTCCCCCTAAAGAAGGAACCCAATCAGGCCATGTGGTGTCAACTAATGGAAAATAAAGCATATCGACCACCTTTCCGTAAAACAAGTTTCCATAGGGTTCTTTCGCGAAAAGTGTTGCAACCTGATTGCTGCTATGGTCAAAAACCACCCCATAAAAAACGGAGTCTATTATATTCCCCAAAGCACCCGCGAAAATAAGTGAGACCGCCAGAATCAGGGTTCGTGGGGAATGCTTTTTGATAATATCCCAAAGCCAGTACCCTATCCCTACAATGGCAAAAAGTCTGAAAATAGTGAGCACCAATTTTCCAGCTGATTCCGATATGGGCAAGAGATCGCTCAATTTCGTTCCCCATGCAGCTCCTTCATTTTCAATAAAAAGTATCTTGAACCACCCAAAAACATCAAAGGATTCCCCAAGAACAAAATGGGTCTTGACGTAAATCTTACTGATTTGATCTACTAAAAGAATCAAACCTATCAACAACAACGACTTCTTTAGATTCATGCTTTTAAAAGAGATTGCGCAAAAGTATGGATATTATTTTGTTTTCCTGAGATGGATTTTCCCCTCCACCGTGTTCAAAGTAAAAAGGTAATCTCCAGATGGAATGGCCTCTTTGTAAACTTCCCCGTAGATGCTTTTGGCAGAAATGTCCCCCTTTGTGGTGGTAAGTAGAATGTCCCCTTTTTGTGTATTCACCTCAACCGTTTCAACAACGTTATCCAAGATGCATCTTCCGTCCGAAAGCTTCACCTTAAGCTTTTGGTATTTCCCTTGGGCCGTGATATTGCTATTGGTTCCGTATACATAGACGTCCCGATACTCCGGAAGGGCTATCTCAAGAGCTATTGAAACCACTTTGTGGGCACTCAGTTTGTCGTTCGGATTTGCAAAATTGGGCTGAAAGCCAGCGCTAACCAAGACCGTAGCACCCTCCTCTTCTATGGTAATGATTAGGTCTTTGGAATACTCTCCCTCAATACTGGCCTCGACTTTCAGTTCATTGGTGGGTGTAGTGCTTAGACGCACTTCGTAACAATACTGGGAGTCTATTTGAATGTATTCGGTTTCCGAATCGATCAGCGCTTTTTTTACCAACTTTTGGGACTGAACCCCGAACAGGCAAAAGAAGCCCAAAAGAAAGAGCAAGGCTTTCATTGCTAAAACGCCTTAAGGCGTACGCTTTACTTCTGCATGTTCTTAGCCTCAATGCTAAGGGTAGCGTGCGGAACCAACTTTAAGCGTTCTTTGTTGATCAGTTTGCCTGTCACACGACAGATGCCATAAGTTTTGTTTTCGATACGCAACAAGGCATTTTTAAGGTCTCGAATAAATTTTTCCTGACGGATGGCCAATTGTGTATTGGCCTCCTTGCTCATGGTCTCGGAACCTTCTTCGAAGGCCTTAAACGTGGGTGACGTATCATCAGTACCATTATTGCCATCGTTCATATAGGAACTTTTTAATAGCTCCAAATGCTTTTTTGCTTTCTCTATTTTCTCCTCGATCAGTGTTCTGAATTCCTCCAAGTCTTTATCTGAATATCTTACTTTTGAATCCTGCGCCATGTTCTAGTGTTTTTGGATAAACAATTTAGTGTTCACATCATCAAAGGCAATTGCTATGCCTTCTTCTAATTTTTCCTCAAAGTTCAGTTCTGCGGTCAAAGTTTCAGTTTTGATGTACTCCTCGTTGCTCGAAACTGCATTTTCCACGAGACCGTCCTTCAATATTTTAATTTCAATTTTATCGGTAACCTCAAATCCTGATTCCTTTCTCAAGTTTTGGATCCGGTTGACCAATTCCCTCGCAATACCCTCTTTTTTCAGGTTTTCATCGATGGTGACATCAAGAGCTACCGTCAACGATCCGGAAGTAGCCACCAACCATCCTTCGATATCCTGCGAGCTAATGTCTACATCGGTTAACTGTAAATTAATACTTTTATTTTCTAAATCCAGCATTAATTCACCTTCGCGCTCAATTTTTTGAATATCTTCTTGTCCCAGTTGGTTGACAGCCGCAGCGATGGCCTTCATATCCTTACCATATTTGGGACCTAAAACCTTAAAGTTAGGCTTTATTTGCTTAACCAAGATACCCGATGCATCATCAAGTAACTCGATTTCCTTGACATTTACTTCGGACTTAATCAAATCCGAGACAGCCTCGATATCCTTTCTTTGATTATCATCCAAAATAGGAATCATAATCTTGTGCAACGGCTGGCGTACCTTGATCTTTTCTTTCTGACGGATGGACAGCACCAGAGAAGACACCTTTTGCGCCAGTTGCATCTTACGCTCCAATTTTTTATTGACCATGTTAGCATCAAAAACCGGGAAATCGGCCAAATGGACGCTCTCACAGTTTTCTTTTTTGGTCACCGCGTTCAAATCCTTGTGCAACTGCTCCATATAAAAAGGGGCGATTGGAGCAGATAACTTGGCTACAGTGTTCAAACACGTATACAAAGTTTGGTACGCCGAGATTTTATCTTGTTGATAATCCCCCTTCCAGAAACGTCTTCGACTTAAACGTACGTACCAGTTGCTCAAATTTTCCTGCACGTAATCGGAAATCATCCGGGCTGCCTTGGTGGCTTCATAGTCAGCATAGGCTTCATCCACTTTTTTGATCAAGGAGTGCAGTTCCGACAATATCCACTGATCGATCTCAGGCCTATCTTTCAAATCGATATCGGCTTCATCGTAAGCAAACTCATCAATGTTTGCATATAAGGCCATGAACGAATACGTGTTGTACAACGTGCCGAAAAACTTGCGCTTTACCTCAACAATTCCATCAATATCGAACTTTAGGTTGTCCCAAGGATTGGCGTTCGAGATCATATACCAACGAGTGGCATCAGGGCCATGTTCTGGGAGTACTTCAAACGGGTCTACCGCATTCCCCAAACGCTTGGACATCTTTTTTCCCTCTCTGTCCAATACAAGCCCATTGGAAACCACATTTCGGTAGGCAACGGAGTCAAAAACCATAGTTGCAATAGCATGAAGGGTGTAGAACCATCCGCGTGTTTGATCCACCCCTTCCGCGATAAAGTTTGCCGGAAAGGCAATACCATCATCGATAAGTTCCTTGTTTTCAAAAGGGTAGTGCCATTGCGCATAGGGCATGGAACCACTATCAAACCATACATCGATTAGATCAGATTCCCTTTTCATGGGTTTTCCCGAAGCTGAGACCAGTGTTATATCATCGACTATGTTTTTATGCAGGTCGATTTTGTCGTAGTTGGACTCACTCATATCACCCACCACAAAATCTGAAAAAACATCTTTCTCCAATACACCTGCCTCCACAGCCTTGGCCATCTCGGCCTTGAGTTCAGCAACTGAACCAATTATGATTTCTTCTTTACCATCATCGGTACGCCAAATCGGTAGGGGAATCCCCCAATATCGGGATCGCGATAGATTCCAGTCGTTAGCGTTGGCCAACCAATTTCCAAATCGGCCTTCCCCTGTGGCCTTTGGTTTCCAATTAATCGTTTGGTTCAACTCGAACATCCTATCTTTTACATCCGTTGCTTTGATGAACCAAGAATCCAGCGGATAATACAGAACCGGCTTGTCGGTACGCCAACAATTGGGATAACTGTGCAGGTACTTTTCGACTTTGAAGGCTTTGTTTTCTTCTTTTAGTTTGATGGCAATTTCAACATCCACCGATTTTTCGGGAGCCTCGCCATCTTCATAATATTCGTTCTTTACATACTTCCCGGCCAATTCCTTTAGCTCTGGACGAAACCTTCCCTGCAGGTCGACCAAGGGAACTGGATTATTGTTCTCATCGAGCACCAACATCGGAGGTACTTCCGGGGATGCTTGTTTGGCGACCAATGCGTCATCAGCACCAAAGGTGGGAGCGGTGTGCACGATTCCTGTACCGTCTTCCGTGGTCACAAAATCCCCAGCGATGACTCGAAACGCATTTTCAGGATTTTGATAGGGCAGTGTATAATCCAACAATTGCTCATAGCGGATGCCGACCAAATCCTTCCCTGTAAAACTTTGCACTACCTGGTACGGAATCTTTTTGTCTCCAGGGCTATAATTTGTAAATGCATCACTGTCTTCCGCTTCAAAAAACTTCCCGGAGAACTGTTTTCCGACCAACGCTTTTGCCAACACCAGATGGACGGGTTCAAATGTATATTGGTTGAAGCTTTTTACCAGAACATACTCGATTTTGGGTCCGACGGTCAGCGCCGTGTTCGAAGGTAGCGTCCAGGGTGTGGTCGTCCATGCAAGAAAATGGATATCCCCTTCCACCGACTTCAAGAAATCAGGTAATGAATCCTTTCTTGCCTTAAACTGGGCCGTGACCGTGGTGTCCGTTACGTCTTGGTAGGTTCCGGGTTGGTTTAGTTCATGTGAGCTTAATCCCGTTCCCGCTTTTGGAGAATAGGGCTGAATGGTATATCCTTTATAAAGTAATCCTTTGTCATAAATCTGCTTCAACAACCACCAAACAGACTCCATGTATTTGGGCTTGTAGGTAATGTACGGATCGTCCATGTCCACCCAATACCCAACTTTTTCGGTCATTTCGTTCCAAACGTCCGTGTACCGCATTACCGCCTTCTTACATGCGGCATTATACTCCTCAACCGAAATCTTTTTGCCAATATCCTCCTTGGTAATACCTAGTTCTTTCTCAACACCAATCTCGATAGGCAGTCCATGGGTATCCCATCCGGCCTTTCTTTTTACCTGATATCCCTTCATGGTCTTGTACCTCGGAAAGATGTCCTTTATGGTACGCGCCATAACATGGTGGATGCCCGGCATTCCATTGGCCGAAGGTGGCCCTTCATAAAACACGTAGCTTTCTTTGCCTTCTCGTGTGGAGACGCTTTTCTCAAAAATTTGGTTGCTTTTCCAAAAGTCTAGAACCTTTTCCGACACTTTGGGCAAATCCAATCCCTTATATTCCGCAAACTTCATATCTACTGCTACTTCTTCTAGAATTCCAAGTCTGCAAAATTATAAATTTAGCGCGAATTATTTGGGGTAAATTGGCAATCATGCGCTCCCAACAAGCTTAACCTAAATGTGATGTGCCAAACTTCCCATATTATTCAAAAATCCATATCTTGAAACCTTTAACACTAAACCATTATTACAATGAAAAAAGTATGTATTGCCATTCTGGCTTTGTCAATTTCCGCATTTACGATGACCTCATGCAAGGAGGCAGCGGACAAGGCCAAAGAAGCGACCGAAGAGGCTGGAAAATCACTTGACGAGGCAGGAGAGAACCTGAAAGATGCTGCCAACGATGCCATAGATGCCGCAAAAGAAGCGGGAGATGACGCCATGGAAGCCGGTGAACAGGCCATGGACAGCATTAAAAAGGCTGGTGAAGAAGCCATGGACAAGGCCAAAGAAATGGGAGATGACGTAAAGGACGCTGTTAAGGATGCAGCCGACGATGTAAAGAAAGCTGTTGACGACAGCAAAGGTGGCGGAGGAAAATAAGCCAGTTTTATTGCATAAAGAAAAGGATTGGGAAACCAGTCCTTTTTTTATTTAAAAACTATATCCTACCCCTAAGATCAAATTCAGTCCGGGAGCGGCGATGCCGGAGGAATAAGTCCTGTAGCGTTGATCGGTAATATTCTCTAAGCTTACAGTTGCCCTCAAAGCGTTCGAAATTTGATATTGTGACCTAAAATTTAAGGTATACCATGAGGGTGAGAACGGATTGCCATTGGCATCGGTATCATAAATAAAGGGTTTACTGCGTTCGGACAGTGCCAGATTGTTGAAGCTAATCTCACCATTATAGTTCAAAAACATGTCCGCCCGTAATCTTTGATTTTGCCAAATCAGATGGACGTCGCCAAAAGTGGGAGCAACGTGCCTAGCTGGAGTATCGGTGCCGCTGTCGTCCTCTTCCGTACCTTCGGTAAGGGTAAGATTGGAAACCACCGACCAGTTTTCATCCAAAAAAGCCTCGAGACCCAGTTCAAAACCGTAAACGTAAGCCTTTGCAGCATTTTGAATGGCCTGTACATTGCTCAATTCCCCATTGTAAACTATTTCAGTTTCCCCGTTAAAGGTAAAATCCCGTCGCACCAAAGCATCCACCAAATAGGTGTAAAATGCAGCTCCTTTTAAAACGAGCTTGTCCTTAAAATTCTTTCGAACACCAATTTCGGCATTGTAGGCATACTCCGGTTCCAACTCTGGGTTTGGCACCACCACGGAACCCGGTTCCGAATCGAACACTTTTCCGATGTCGTCAATATTTGGAGCCCTAAATCCTGTTGACCCATTTAAGGTGATTTGCAGATCGGCCTTTGGAAACCAACTGAAGCCTAAACTTCCCGTAAAAGCCCCTGTGATAAGATCAGCTTCCTCAAAAGGAAAAGGGAAAAAAGCGGTGTCGAATTGGGCATCGACCCAAACCTGACTGTATCGGGCACCGGACAATAAAGTGAAATTGGGCTTTAACTGGTACTCTCCGTTAATATATCCTGCAAAGGTCTGCCATGTGGCACCATCGGGGTAACGCGAGGCTGCCCCGACCACTTCATTGGTCTCAATGTTTTCCTGACTTCCCTGGGAATCGACCTTGTTAAAAATGTATTCGGCACCATAGTAGAGCCGTAAATTCCCTATTTTCTTGTTCTCGAAATCGAGATTGACCGATAGGGCATCAACTTGCTCACGGGTTGTCCATAAGTCCTCTGACTGAAAGCCTCTACTGTTTCTGCTTTCTTCGAAAAATTGGTAAGCTGTGGTCAATTTTACCCCGTCATAAAACTTGTTCTTTCCTTCTTTCGTGATTTGAAAATTGCCCATAAACCATTTTTGGGGGCCATAAAACCACTCCGCGGAACGAAGTCCATCTCCTTCAGTATTAGGACGAATCAACCGATCGAACCGGGAATAGTCCGAAGTCTCGGAATAGTATAATCCCAGATCGTAATTCCAGGTGTTGTTAGGTTTAAACGTGAATTTTTGAAGGAAGTTGATTTGATCATAACCCGTGGGAACCTGTTTTCTAGGGTCATCGTTCGGTACTAAAACATCGGTTCCATTTTGTCGGACCACAAAACTATTGCGCAAATAGGAATCGGGGCCATGTCTACCCATGACCAAATCATCAAAATCGTTAAAGGTAAAACTGGTATGGGATGCCCACTTTTGCTGTCCTAGATTGAAATCCACATGTGCCGTGTTTTCATTATTTGCTGACGAAAACCGATAGTTCACATTACCGGAAAAAGTGAGACTGTCCGTGAATGAAAGCCGTGGTTTATGCGTGAAGAAATTCATTACCCCACCAATGGCATCACTTCCATAAATAACAGATCCAGGACCAAAAATTACCTCTGTATTTTTAATCGTAAAGGGATCTATGGAAATGACGTTCTGAATATTTCCGCCTCTAAAAATGGCATTGTTCATTCGCACCCCGTCTACCGACAGCAATAAGCGGTTAGTAGCAAACCCCCTGATCATGGGGCTTCCGCCGCCCAATTGACTTTTCTGCACAAACACTTTTCCGCTGTTCTGTAAAAGATCCGCGGAGGTCTGGGGATTGGTGAAGGCAATGGTACGCGCATCAATCGATTCGATTTTCTGGGGGATATCCTTCTTTTGTTGCTCCCATTTGGATACGGACATGACAACCTCCTGCAATTCCTCAGGTTTCAGGTTTAAGTACACCCTGTTCCCCTTTCTTTGAATCTGGGATTTTGTGGTGGTGTACTCCTCATAGCTAATATGTCTGAAAGTGATTCGTTCTTTTCTTGAAAAAACTGCTAGATCGGTCCTGCCATCAAAATCGGATACTGCAGTCTTGGATTTATCCTTGTTAAAAATGGCAATATTCACCACAGGATTTCCGGTGTCGGCATCCAAGACCGTAATCTCCTGTGAAACAACGGTCCAAGAAAACATGAATAAAAGGAGGGCGACACCAATACTACGCATACTACTCAAAAACTGCGTTTAAAACGGCCAAAGACTTGGGTTTTCGAAAACCGTGCAAATGTAATTCAAAATACAGAATAACCTTTTTTAAGAGTTCTTGTCTTTGGGGCTTGCCTATTCGCACTGTTTGAAGTGCATCAAAATTTATGCCCAAAAACTTCTGAAAATTGACCAAGGTCTCTCCCTCAATCAATGGGTTGAGCGTGGGCACGGCAGTAAAGCTTCCTTCCAATAAATCAAAGTACGGTGCATTTTGAAAGGTGGTACCAGGATAAAACCCAAGGTATTTGGTGAGATTTAGCAAAAAAAGTAAATGAAAGTTGGGATTGGTAGGGTTATGATCTAGCCAGTGCAGTGCATATTCCAGATAATTGAACAAGCCTTTATCTTGTTCCTGCTCCTGAATGCTGTTGCCCAACATCTCTGCCAAAAAAAGTACCATGCTATTTTTTACAATGTCGGTATGCAGGGTTTGATATGGCGCGGCAACCTTCACCTCACGAATACTTTCCAAAGTGCCTTTATTCTTATGATTGGCCACCATTTCCAATTGCATCAACGGGAGAAAATACGCAGCTTTCAATTTTCCTCTTTTGGAGGTCAATATTCCTTTGAGCAAATAGGATTTCAGTCCATCAGATTCCGTGAAGGCTTTTACGATAAGACTCGTATCCCCATATTTAAGGGAAGAAAGTACTATGGCCTTAGTGGTTATTTGCATGAGTGGAAATAAGGCTGACGAACATTACTCGCCAATTGGAACTAGCTATAGGTTGAAGATAAAAAAAGTGGGCGGATTGAAAGACAACCTGCCCACTTGGTTTTTTCGGATTAAAGGATTCTATGCTAAATCACCCCTTGAGCCAACATGGCATCAGCAACTTTAACAAAGCCAGCAATATTGGCTCCTTTTACATAGTTGCAATAGCCATCGCCTTCTTTTCCAAACTCAATACAAGAGTCGTGGATGTCTTCCATGATTCCTTTTAGTCGTTCATCAACTTCTTCCCTGGTCCAACTGATTCTAAGTGAGTTTTGTGACATCTCCAATCCGGACGTGGCCACACCTCCTGCGTTGGACGCCTTTCCTGGAGCGAACAACAGTTTTGCATCGTGAAACGCATGAATCGCTTGGGGGGTAGAGGGCATATTGGCCCCTTCCGCCACAGCAATACAGCCATTTTTGATCAAGAGTGTGGCATCGTCCCCATTAAGTTCGTTTTGTGTCGCACAGGGCAGCGCTACATCACAGGGTACTTCCCACGGTGTTTTTCCTTTATGGTATTCTGCTGAAGGGTACTTCTCAGCATATTCAGAGATACGGCCTCTTCTGTTGTTTTTCAAATCCATCACATAGGCCAGTTTTTCCTCATCGATACCATCTTTATCGTAAACATAGCCTCCTGAATCGGAAAGGGTAAGTACTGTGCCTCCCAATTGCATTACTTTTTCGGCTGCAAATTGTGCCACGTTTCCAGATCCGGAGATCACGACTTTTTTGCCCTGGAAAGATTCATTTCTAGTCTTTAACATGCTATCTGCAAAGTACACAGTTCCGTATCCTGTTGCTTCTGGACGAATCAAAGATCCTCCCCAAGAACGTCCCTTTCCAGTAAGTACCCCGGTAAATTCATTTCGAATCTTCTTGTACATTCCAAAAAGGAATCCAATCTCCCGTGAACCAACTCCAATATCTCCAGCTGGGACATCCGTATTGGGCCCGATATGTCTGCACAGTTCAGTCATGAAAGAATGGCAAAAACGCATTACCTCATCGTCCGATTTGCCCTTTGGATCAAAATCGGAACCTCCTTTACCTCCACCCATGGGAAGGGTGGTCAAACTATTTTTAAACACCTGCTCAAAAGCCAGGAACTTTAAAACGCTAGCATTTACCGTTGGATGAAAACGCAGACCCCCTTTGTAAGGCCCAATGGCCGAATTCATCTGGATACGGTAACCGCGGTTCACATGGATTTCCCCATCGTCGTCCACCCAAGCAACTCGGAACGAAACCAAGCGCTCGGGCTCCACCATTCTAAGAAGGATATTTTTTCCGTGGTAAATGTCGTTTTTAACGATGTAAGGTATAACGGTTTCAGCTACTTCCTGTACCGCTTGGATGAATTCCGGTTCATGGCCATTTCTGGCCCTGACCTCATCCATAAATGCTTTGATTTTTGCTTCCATAAATGGGTTGTGAATTTACTGTCCCTTCGACCTAGCTCAGGGTCAATTTTAGTGAATTAGGAATTTGACGGCAAAATTATACTATTTGCATAATTTAAACCCCTGTTTTTTAAAAATTTTGCAAAAACTGCTATCCGATGGCCTGATCTAAATCCGCAATCAAGTCGTCCACATCCTCAATCCCTACACTGAGCCGTATCAATGAATCCACTACGCCACTTTTTTCCCGTTCTTCCTTAGGGATGCTGGCATGGGTCATACTCGCAGGGTGACCTGCTAAACTTTCAACACCTCCCAAAGACTCGGCAAGCGTAAAAACCTGGAGTTTTTCCACAATTTTAACGGCATCTTCATAACTACTACCTTTAGGAACGAAGGAAATCATCCCTCCAAAACCATCCATTTGGCTTTTGGCCACATCGTGGTTGGGATGGTCTTCAAATCCAGGCCAATACACTTTATCAATTTTAGGATGGTTTGCGAGGTATTTGGCTATGGCCTCACCGTTTTCACAGTGCCTTTGCATGCGAACATGCAGTGTTTTTATCCCACGAAGGGTCAAGAAACTATCCATGGGGCCGCAGACAGCTCCGCTGGCATTTTGAAGAAAGTACAGCTTGTCCGCCAAATCCTTATCCTTCACTACCAAAGCTCCGACTACAATGTCGCTATGGCCTCCCAGATATTTGGTCGCTGAGTGCATAATGATATCTGCGCCAAGGTCCAATGGTCGCTGCAAATAAGGTGTTGCAAAAGTATTATCGACCGCCAACAACAGCTTGTGCTTTTTTGCCAAATCGGAAACCGCCCTAATGTCTATGACGTTCATCATGGGGTTGGTGGGTGTTTCTACCCAAATCAATTTGGTCTTCTCGTTGATGTGCTCCTCGATCACATCAAGACTTTGCATTCCAATAAAGTGGAATTTAATGCCGTATTTTTCAAAAACCTGTTTGAACAAGCGATAGCTTCCCCCGTACAAATCGTTGGTGGAAACCACCTCATCGCCTGGATCCAATAATTTTATCACCGCATCAATGGCAGAAAGTCCGCTGGCAAATGCAAGTCCATAATTCCCATTTTCAATGCTTGCCAAGGAATTCTCCAAAGCGGTTCGGGTTGGATTTCCACTTCGGGAATACTCGAACCCCTGGTGGCCACCAGGTGTGGTCTGGGCATATGTTGATGTTTGGTAAATTGGAGGCATTACCGCACCATAGGCCTTATCGGGATACTGCCCTCCGTGAATGGTTTTACTGTTGAATTTTAAGTCTTTTTTGCTCATTTTATCGTAATCTGCGTACAAATGTATCGTTATCTTTTGGAGTAATCAACGAAGTCTTATTTTTGAAAAACCCAAAGACCCCATCTTATGAAAAAAACCTTCCTTCCACTCCTTTTTTTGATTTCGACTATTGGTTGCGAAGATGCTGAAAAACTTACATTTGAGTCCCATCGCGTAACCAATGCCATTTGTGAAAACTGTCCCGAAATTGACATAAAAATCCCCAAAGCCTTGGATGAAACCACCTTAGCGGAAAATATAAACTCCGCATTGGAAGAGGAGGTCATTGCATTGTTGTCTTTTGATGAGGGCGAAGAAATTGCCAACATGGGAGGAGCAATCAAATCGTTTACCAATAGCTACAAGGAACTTAAAGATAGATTTCCGGATGAAACTGTAGGTTGGGAAGCCAAGGTGGACAGTGATGTGATTTTTGAGGATGAAAATATCATCACCTTGGAATTCAATGCCTATTCCTTTACGGGAGGGGCCCATGGATATGGCTCGAAAGCCTTTCTGAATTTTGACAAAAGAAGCGGTGAGGAACTGGAGGAATGGCAACTTTTTGAGGATCTGGAGGGGTTTCAAAAATATGCTGAAACCAAATTTCGGATACAAGAAGACATTCCACAAGATGCGAATATCAATGCTACTGGGTTTATGTTTGATGGGGATAATTTTCATCTATCAGAAAACGTGGGGTATACAGAAGAGGGAGTTCAGCTCATCTATAATCAATATGAAGTAGCCTCCTATGCGGATGGCCCCATCATATTAACGGTCCCTTTTGCGGAAGCAAACAAATACCTAAAACGAAAAGTGGCTCCTTAGCCTTCTTGAGCTATTGCTTTTCTAAGAGACGAAATGGTGCCCAAATGCAATCCTTCATGGAAAACACTAAAGGTGATGGCATCCTCAACACAATGTAGCGCCACTCCTGGTGATGTCATGTACTCATTAAAACTGTTGAACTTTCCTCCATCGTAATCCAGTTTTAACTGTTCCACTGTGCTGATCAAATAGCCTGAAATCTTTTCAATTTCTGCTTCCGTGGGCTCCCCTCAGGAACTGTCCCTTTTCGATATTTGTTTACCAGTTCCTCTTCCACCAATAGCTCAAGCCCACTCAAACGGTAAATCAATAATTGCGAAGTAACCACAACATGGGCGATGTTCCACCAAATATTGTTTCGAAAACCTTTCGGGATTTTGTATAAATCCGATTTGGGCGTTTTATGCAATATGGTGTGAAGGATTTTTCTGTTTTTTGAGATTACATCCAGCACTTTTTCCACGGACAGGTCAGGGTTTTAGTTAAAACATATCTATTTTTTTAGATATGTAAATATTTAGGTTATATTTGCAATATGGATATTGTTGAAATCAGTAAGGTTTTGTCCAATAAAACTAGGGTGAATATTTTGAAGTGGCTCAAAAATCCCGAACAAAATTTTCCACCGCATCAGGATATTGACCATTTTGATGATGGTGTTTGCGTGGGCTATATCCAAGACAAAACCGGATTATCCCAGTCCACCATTTCAACTTACCTGAATTCCATGCAGAACGCGGATTTGGTCATCCCAACCCGACATGGGAAATGGACCTATTATAAAAGGAATGAGGAGGTCATTAAAAAATATGTTGAATCCCTAAAAACAGCTTTGTAATTTTTTGGGACTTCAAATCGATAATTAGCGAAATGTAAAACTGAAAAAAATCATGGAAGATTGTTTGACATCCACCTGTGTAGAATTAATCGAGCCCAAATTTTCAGAAGGCTCCTTTGTAAAAAGAATCACAAACTTTCTGACCAACTTTGTAGTGGAAGGTGCCGAACACTTGGCCAGAACAAAATAAATTTCAAAAAACGAATCAAGATGAAGACTATTGGTCTAATTGGGGGAATGAGCTGGGAATCCTCAAAAATCTATTACCAGCACATTAACGAAATGGTACGGGAACAATTGGGGGGCTCCCACTCGGCAAAAAGCGTGCTCTCCTCGGTGGATTTCGACGAAATTGAACGTTTTTCGTTTTCAGACGACTGGAATCGAATCGGGGAATCCATGGCAGATCATGCCAAAAAATTGGAACTTGCGGGATCGGATATGGTCATCCTTTGCACCAACACCATCCATTTGGTAAGCGACGCCATAGTGAACGCTGTTGAAATCCCCTTTATACATATCGCCACCGCTACCGGTGAGGCTATTCAAAAAAAAGGACTTAAAAAAGTGGCTTTACTGGGTACCAAGTTCACAATGGAAAAGGATTTCTACACAGCCATTTTACAAGATACATTTGGATTGGAGGTACTGGTTCCTGAGGTCGAGGACAGGAATCTGCTCCAGTCTATTATTTATGACGAACTGGTGAAAGGCGTATTTACCTCCGTATCAAAGGATGTGTGTTTAAAAATTATCAAAAAACTGGAGGCGCAGGGGGCAGAGGGAGCTATTTTGGGCTGTACGGAATTACCGCTATTGATTCCGGCCCATGAGGTGACAATTCCAACTTTTGATACCGCTAAAATTCATGCGCAAAAGGCCGTCGAATTTGCACTTTCCTAATGGCGAGTAGGCGAATTTTGATTTCCTTTGTGACCTAAGATTCCAATCATGAAAAAAATCTATCATTTGGGCAGTTGTTCCACCTGCCAACGCATTTTAAAAGAACTAGAGCCCCTTGACGGTGTTACGCTACAAGAAATTAAATCCGAGCCCATGACCCCGGCGCAATTGGAGGAAATGGCAGCACTCTCTGGAAACTATGAGTCCCTATTCAGCAAAAGGGCCATGCTCTATCGCCAAAAAGGCTTGCATGAAAAACAGCTCTCCGAAGAAGATTACAAAAGTCTGATTTTGGAACACTATACTTTTCTTAAAAGGCCAGTTATGCTTTTCGATGGACAAATCTTCGTTGGAAATTCCAAAAAAGTAGTCCAAGCGGCAAAAGCGGCGCTACATTCATGAGCAAACGGACGTTGGCACTTTTGGCAGCTCTTGGGGCGACTACCATATATGGAATCAACCATACGGTGGCCAAAGGAGTCATGCCTACCTATATAAAACCCTTCGGGTTTATCATGCTACGGGTAGTCGGAGCAGCCATATTATTTTGGGGTATCTCATTTTTTGGTCCGAAGGAAAAAGTGGAACGAAAGGACTGGGGACGGATGTTGGCCTGCGCGGTTTTGGGGATGTCCATAAACATGTTGGCCTTTTTTAAAGGGCTTCAGCTTTCCACCCCGATAAACAGTTCGGTTTTGATTACCATCACCCCAATTTTTGTGGTCATACTGTCGGCGTTTTTCCTTAAGGAAAGAATCACCTTGAACAAAGGATTCGGCATCTTTTTGGGGTTTATTGGAGCGGTGACCCTCATTCTTTTTGGGGCGGAAATACGGCAGGATGCCCCGAACATCCCCATGGGAAACTTTCTGTTCATTATCAATGCAACCGCCTATGGGGCTTACCTTATTGTGGCCAAAAAACTGGTGGAAAAGTACCATCCTTTTACCCTGATGAAGTGGTTATTTACACTCGCTATCATCATCAACTTCCCGATTACGCTGCCCGAATTTCTAGAGATTGAATGGGCCACCATACCCCCGTGGGCATATATATCCATTATTTTTGTAGTAGTCGGCACCACCTTTCTCACCTACCTGTTTAATGTATTTGCACTCACCCAGTTAAGGGCTTCCACTATCGGTGCCTTCATTTATGTTCAGCCCTTGTTCGGAATATTGTTCGCAGTATTTTCGGGAAAGGATCAATTGACCCTCATAAAAGTTTTGGCGGCAATTTTTGTACTACTGGGTGTATACCTTGCTAGTATGAGACCCAAGCGAAATGGATAAACACATTCATTTTGTTCTACACATAAACTTATAAGGGCCATTCATCAATTAAAAAACGAAAAAACCTTCTAGACATGGTATTTTGCTCTTCAGGTATTTATAGTTATGATTTTACTAAGTATTGGAATTGGCATAATTGCTTTTGTCCTATTATTATACCTGATTAACGCAATACATAAGATGCATCAAATAAATCCATTATTGGGTCTTGGTGGAATCTATGTGCTTTTTTATGTTTTTGATGATAATATCTACAAACTCGCACCAGAATCTTGGAAAGAAAAAATTTTCGAAAACATGTTTGAGCTCAATGGCTCTTTGGGCGTTTTACTAAACTTACATGGACAAAAATTATCTGCATATGATTTAACTTCGGCAACACTTCGCATATGCATGCTGGGATACATTATCTACAGCTTTACCCTTAAAAAAGGTTCTTGGACTTGGAGGAAACTAAAAAAAGGTCAACCCGATAAAAATAGAACATAATCGGATGACCCATTATAAATTATGGCAGATTATTCAGCACAAATCCACAGAATCAAACAAAAGCTGATTCAAGCTAAACAAGTCGATACAAATTTCATGGTATTTGGTTCCGGCAGCCATAAATATGAGTTGAATGCTCCAGCTACCCCAGAGGCTGTTGAAGCGTTTGAAAGAGCATATGAAATTCAACTTCCTGATTCCTATAAGTCTTTCATATTGCATATTGGAAACGGTGGAAATGGATACCTCAATTCAGCTGCCGGGCCTTTTTATGGCATCTATCCCATGGGGGAAAATGTGGATGATTTAATTTATGGCAATCCTGAGGAATATCTCAAGAAAGAGTGTATCCTTAAACCCGATATTACCGACAGGGACTGGGATAAATTGACCGATGTTCTTTATGATGAAAACATTTCCGATTCAGAGTATTACAAGGTCATTGGAAAAATCTTTAGTGGTGTCCTCCCAATCGGATTTCAAGGATGCTCCTATGTGCAAGCCCTGGTTCTGAATGGCCCGTATGCAGACAAAGTGGTTAACCTTGAAATGTCGGCGGAAGATGCACCAAAATTTACCTACGAAAAAAACTTTTTGGATTGGTATGAACGATGGTTGGATGAGGTCATCTCGGGAAAACTCATCACGAAATCACCAATTTGGTTTGGTTACGCACCCCCGAAATGAATTAAAGATCCTGTGGAATTTTTGCAAACTTTCTGGTATCCACCTTGGTTAAAATCTTAAAATCCTCGGCTTTTTCCATCGTGGCAAAAGCATCCAGAAATTCTTGTGGCAAGCCTATAAGCTTTCGTTCCTTAAGATCCATCCAAGCACCCATCATTTCACATCGAGCAAAGTTTTTACCCTCACTATTGTAAAAATCGTGCTGAAACTCAAAGAACATTCCATCTTCACTCATACCATTGAATCCTAGAGACACTTTAATCGGTTTTCCAGGAAAGACCTCCTTAAAGTAATACATGTGCTCATAAAACACCACAGGGCCAATATTATGTTGCGCCATGGACTTTTGGTTAAAGCCCAACTGCCCTAAATAGGCCATGCGGGTATGGCTCATAAAATTGATATAGGCTGAGTTGGCCAAATGGCGATTCGCATCCAAATCGCTCCATCGAATCTCAAATTCCTTAAAAAACATAGTTGGTTATTTTGTTATGCATGCATAATAATTGTAAAATTACCATAGTTTTGAAAACTGGTTCCCATCGAACGTCGGAATTAGTCTTATTTTTAAAAATACTTTAACATTAGCCTTATGAGTGATAAAGCCGAATTCATCAAAGATCTTTCATTACCTGCCATTGCGGCTCCAATGTTCTTGATCTCGGGACCCAAACTGGTCATCGAATGCTGTAAAAATGGTATTGTAGGCACTTTTCCAGCATTGAACCAACGTACCAGTGAAGGTTTTGAGGAATGGCTTATCGAAATAAAATCGGAACTGGATCAATTCGAAAAAGAGACCGGCAAAAAACCAGCTCCTTTTGGTGTCAATTTGATTGTGCATCCGACCAACCCAAGATTGGAAGCTGATGTAAAGTTATGTATGAAACATAAGGTCCCATTGGTCATTACATCACTGGGGGCAGTAAGTATGGTCGTTGATGCAATACATAGTTATGGTGGACTGGTTTTCCATGATATCATCAAAAAAAGACATGCCGAAAAGGCTACCGAAGCTGGTGTGGATGGATTGATTCTTGTTTCAGCAGGAGCAGGAGGACACGCAGGCAACATCAACCCAATGAGTTTGGTGGCAGAGGTCAAAAAATTCTTCACCAAAACCATCATCCTTTCAGGATGCATCAGTACGGGAAGGGATATTGCATCGGCTATGCAAATGGGGGCCGATCTTGCCTACATGGGAACACGTTTTATCAATACAGAGGAAAGCAAAGCCCCAGAGGGGTATCGAAACATGATCATTGAGGCTGGTGCCAGCGATGTTGTCTATACTGCAGCAATTTCTGGAGTACACGCCAATTTTTTAGCGGCCAGTCTCAAAGCGGCTGGTATTTCTGAAGAGGATCTAAAAAAGGATCATAAAATTGATTTTGGAAAGGAACTGGATACGGAAGCCAAGGCCTGGAAAACTATTTGGTCTGCGGGTCAAGGTGTAACCACTATTGAAAACGTAATGCCGGTATCGGAATTGGTGAATACGTTAAAGTCTGAATTTAAAACCGCGATTGAGGAGCAGACAAAATTACTGGAAGCCTATCCCAAATAATTAGGCTTCCACTGCTTGAGCATCCTTTAAATCGGCCAAAAACTGATGGACCTGACTTACGCACATGGAGCCTTCGCCCACTGCCGATGCCACACGTTTGACCGAACCTTTACGAACATCTCCAACAGCAAAGAAACCGGGAATGCTGGTTTCCAAGGATTGCGGTTCCCGATGGGAATAAATGGAACATTTGTGTAAATCTTCCTTTAATATTCCAGGTCCTGTGCAGATGAATCCCTTTTCATCGGTAGCCACCAAACCTTTAAGCCAGTCCGTGCAGGGTCTTGCCCCAATAAAAGTGAATAGGTTGGTGATGTTCTTCCTCGTTTTTTCTCCATCCTTATTTTCAAGCACTAAGGATTCCAAATGATATTGTCCATACAACTCGGTCACTTGGGTATTTAAGTGCACAAATATGTTTTCGGCCGCCTCGATGCGCTGAACCAGATAATCGCTCATTTTTGCACCCAAATCATTACCTCTCAATATCACATGCACCTCTTTGGCATGATTCGCTAAAAAAAGTGCTGCTTGACCTGCCGAGTTTCCTCCGCCCACGACCCCGACCAACTCATCTTTGCAAGCGGATGCATTCATTCCTGTTGCAGAGTAATATACGCCACTACCTTCATATTTTTCTATATTGTCAATAGGTAAACTTCTGTAGTTGGCCCCAGTAGCGGCCATAATGGCCTTTGTTTTTATGACCTTGTCATTAGTGGCATAAAGTATAAAATGGGTTCCCGTGTGCTCAATGCGTTCAGCTTTATGTGGAATGGAAATATTACAGCCAAATTTTTGGGCCTGCACATACGCCTTATTGGCTAAATCACTTCCTGAAATTCCCGTAGGGAATCCCAAATAATTTTCAATTTTGGAGCTCTTTCCCGCTTGGCCTCCAGGGGCCTTGCTATCGATGGTCACAACGCTCAATCCTTCCGAAGCGGCATACACACTGCCTGCCAAACCTGCTGGGCCTGCGCCAATGACCAAAAGATCGAAAACCTTATCCTCAAAGTCCATCAACACCCCCGAATATCGTGCCAGTTGTTCCAATGATGGGTTTTGACAGATTTTTGCCTCACTATTGATTAAAATGGGAAGGTCATCTTTTGACAAGTTGAAGTTATTTAAAAGCTCCAAAGCCGAATCTGAAGTGTCGATATCCAGGAAATTGTACCAAATATGGTTTTTGTCCATGAAATCCCGAATCGCGTAAGTCTCTTTGGAATTTCCAGATCCCACCAACTTAATCCCGCCCGTGAATTCCGATAGGACAGTTTCCTGACGGAGCAAAAAGGCGTTCAGCAAAACATCACTGATATCGCTGTGCTTGGCTATGGCCTCCTTCAATCTTTTTGGTGCAATCCGAAGCACACAGGTATTCCCCTTGGTCACCGCATGAAATTGAGCCCCTCGATTTGAGAGCATCCCACTGTCCCCAGTAAATTCATTTTTTTGGTGTTCAACAATCACCGCATTATTGTTGTAGGGGTCCTCAATGGAAATTGCCCCATCCAAAACCACAAAGAAATCATACTGGAGATCTCCGAGGGCAAACACTCTTGTTTCTGGAGGATGGCTTTCCAATTCCCCATAGTTCTTGAGGGTGGTTATCTGTCTTGCGGTAAGTTCAGGAAAACGCGGGTCTTTCATTTTCTAATATTTTACAATGGTTTTGTGGACATAGCACCACATCCAGTTTTCATGGGGTTCAGCGGAACTTACAACAGGGTGTCCATGTGAGGCGGCATGTCTGCTCGCATGCTTGTTCGGTGAACTGTCACAACATAAAGTAGTACCACACTCCTGGCAGGTACGAAGATGTACCCATCTATCTCCAGATTTTACACATTCCTCACATTCATAGCCCTTGGCATTTTTAACCTCGGCAATAGCCTCTAAATGCTCACACTTTCGTCCTCTAAGCTCCATTACAGAAAAATACAACAATTTTTAATCCCAAACTTTAAGCTAAGACTAAATATGAAAGATTTAAGTATTTTTAAAATATAATCAACCGCTATGTACATAAAAAGAAATATTGGATGGGGGCTCATTCTAAAATACGCATGGAAAAATCTTATCTTTTTTACCTTCTATGCACTTGCCATATTCAGCGCGTATTATGTTTTGGGATGGACGTTCATCGACCTTCCTTTTCAACCCATTACAGTGATTGGTATAGCAGTATCTTTTTATATAGGTTTTAAGAACAGCCAAAGCTATGATCGCTTTTGGGAGGGAAGAAAAATTTGGGGCGGCATTGTAAACTATAGTAGAACCTGGGCTATTCAGGTACTTTCTTTTGTGCGGTCAGATGCCCCTGAGGAAGATAAAAAAATGCAAAAACAAATGATCCATCGGCATATTGCCTGGTTAAACGCCCTTCGCGTACAATTGCGCCAGCCGAGATCATGGAGCATTAAGGAAAACAAGAGGGTCGAAAAAATATTCGATAAGCACGGGGAACGGAACATCTCATGCAATGAGGCATACAATTTTGTGAGCATGCGGGAATTCAGTGATCTGCGAAAAAGAGTTAATCCAGCTACCCAACTCATAAAAAACCAGGCCCTTGATGTAAGCCAACTACGAAAAGATCACATCTTGGATGGTTTTCAAGAAGACCAAATGCAAAGCGTCTTGGAGGAATTTTACAACCTGCAAGGAAAGTGCGAGCGTATCAAAAACACTCCTTTTCCCAGGCAGTATGCTTACTTCTCTAGGGTTTTTACTTGGATCTTTGTGTTATTGATTCCTTTTGGATTGCTCAATGTTTTTGAGGCTCACAACCAAGATTTTGGTGTGGATGGTATGGACTGGTTGATCTTTTTGCAAATCCCATTTTCTGTGTTGATTTCCTGGATCTTTACTACGATGGAAACCATTGGGGATAACAGTGAAGATCCTTTTGAGGGTCGGATCAATGACGTGCCCATGACCGCACTTTGCCGAACCATCGAAATTGATCTTCGGGATATGCTGGATGAACAGGAGCTTCCTGAACCTATAAAGCCCAAAGACAACATTTTGTACTAATGCCCCTAATTGCTTCCACGTACAAACCTCCGCTCTTTTTTAGACACGGACATTTGTCCACTATTTATGCAGGTATTGTCCGGAAGGTTAATGGAGTGGTTCAAAAAAGGGAACGGATAACCTTGCCAGATGGTGATTTTATGGATTTGGATTGGAGTGAATCCCAAATTTCCACTCAAAAATTGGTCATTTTATTGCATGGCCTTGAAGGGGATGCCCAGCGCCATTATATCGTTGGAAGCGCAAAACTTTTCAATCAAAATGGGTTCGATGCATGCGCTGTCAATTATCGGGGATGTAGCGGAGAGCCAAATACCTCATATCGATCCTATCATTCTGGAGCAACAGAGGATTTGATAGCGGTTGTTGACCATATCCTCAATGTAGGGCAATATTCAGAAATCTACCTAAAGGGATTCAGTCTGGGCGGGAACCTCACCCTCAAATATTTGGGGGAGGGCAATGAACTTCCCAAAGAAATCAAGGCCGCTGTCGCCATTTCGGTTCCTTGTAGTTTGAAGGACTCCTGCGACCAATTGCTCACTTCGAAAAACATATTGTATGCAAAACGGTTCAAAAAACACTTGATTGCGAAGCTCCGACAAAAACAGCCTCAATTTCCCCATTTAATAACTGATTCAGACATCAAGTCCATAAGGACATTAAAGGATTTTGACGATGTGTATACCAGTAAGGCACATAATTTCAAGAATGCTTTCGATTATTACGACAAATGCAGTTCACTTCAATTCTTGGCAAACATTAAGGTGCCAAGTTTGATCATCAATGCCAAGGACGATTCCTTTTTGGGCGAAGCCTGCTATCCTTTTAAAGAGGCTAAAACAAACCCAAGCCTATACCTTGAAGTTCCCAATTATGGAGGTCATGTCGGTTTTTGGGGTAAAAACAACATCACTTATACTGAAAGAAGAGCTTTGGATTTCTTTCAAAGTAACTAAAACTAAAAAAAATTGTGATAAACTTCTGTCCGCTTTGACTAGGCAATAAAAGTTAAACGCTATTGATTATCTTAGTAGCTGCAAATACATCAAACTAGATCATATCTGAACAAATGAAAAAACTACTCCTATTCTGCGCATTGGGTGCTTTTATAGCAAGTTGCGGTGGAAAAAAAGAAGAGAAAAAAGATGGTTTCGAAGTTAGCCGAACCAAAACTGAAGAGAAAAAAGAAGTGGCCAAGGAAGGTGTACCAGTGGACTTGGATAACAATGGAGTTGGCCCCATTAAGGACTTGGAATTTCCATCTGATATCGATTCGGAAATGGCCGCGCGCGGAGAAGCTAAGTTCAACGCCATTTGCGTTGCCTGCCATATGGTAGACCAGCGTATGATAGGCCCGGCCATGAAAGGTGTATATGAAAGACGCAGTCCTGCCTGGGTAATGAACATGATACTCAATCCGGATGGAATGTTAAAAGAAGACCCTATCGCAAAAGCGCTTTTAAAAGAGTACAACAATGCCATTATGCTCAACCAAAATCTGACTGAGGCGGAAGCACGTGATTTAGCAGAGTATCTGCGTACGCTCTAAGATTCGAAAAAATAATAATTGATGCTGCCGTCCTTTTTGGTATGGCGGCATTTTTAATGGAATGAAATCACATGCTTCTGGAATTCAAGAAAAATGGATACAAGCCCAGCACGCTGACCTGCACTAGGGCTGACGGCACTAAAACTTGGACCAAATTGCACCATGGTTTTGAGCTACATGATCTTGCCCATTTTGCAGTAGAAATGGAACTGGGTTTTAAAAAAGCTTTCTACGGATTGCTTTCCGAAGGATTCAGCATTCAAGATTTTGAATTGCCGCGAGAACAACGTCCCAAAGCACTTGTTCCAGCTAACCTTCCGCCGGAAGCCTTACAAACGGAGCACATGGTAAATCTTTTGATGATAAACCACGTTCAGCACAATCCTGATTTTGACCTGATCCAAGAACTCAAGGCTATTTTGCCTCAACAGAACATTCCTTTTCCTGAGGGTCTAACTCCAGAAAGTCTAAAACAAATCCAAACGGCTTTTCAGGACCTGTGTGCAAAGTGGGATGCATTGGAAGAAGAGGGGATACTCGAATTGACTTTTAAGCTGGACTAGGCGTTTTTTTAAGTCATTAGCCCAAATTTTAAATAACCTTTAGGATAGTATCGTAACGGCTTTCTTTACATTCGTAAAAAATACCATCCGTGAGAACTCCCGTCGCTACCGCCAAGAATCCAATTTTAGTGTTTTTCCTATTTTTATCGCTTTCCATGAGCGCTCAAGAAACACCTTTACCTTATTATGAAATCCCGGAATATCCAGAGGATTTTGGCCCAGGGAATATCGTCTCCCGAATGATCGATGGTCTTGGATTTCGATATTATTGGGCCACGGAAGGTCTTACACAGAAGGATTTGGAATACAAACCTTCCGAATCGGGAAGAGCCTGTATTGAAACCTTGCGGCATGTACATAGTATGTCCAAAACAATCCTGAATGCAGCCGACGGTACCCCCAACATCCGCCAGGAAAACCCCCCGGAATATGCTTTTGCCGAACTCCGAAAACAAACACTGGAAAATTTCAAGGCAGCCAGCACCAAAATGTTGGGGAAACAGGCTGCAGATTTTGAAAATGCGGAGGTTATCTTTCAAAATGGGGAACGACAATCCAAGTATCCGTACTGGAACTTGATCAACGGTATGTTATCAGACTGTATTTATCACGCCGGACAGATTACCTTAATGCGACGCGCTTCCGGAAATCCTATTAATCCCAATGTAAGTGTCTTCAATGGAAGGCTAAGAAACAACTAGGCCAAGAACTACATTTGTAACGAAAGGCGATTTCTTGCTACCTATAAATATGGGATCAGCAAGTCAACCTATGTTAGTGGTAAAAGCAAATCGTGCTTTACTTCGTAAAAGGCGGAGCTATAGTGATATACGCGAAGCTTATGAAGGCTATACTGGTGAAACCAAACTTCACTTTAAGGAACTTACCCCACTTCAGCAAAAGAAGATACGGGATAAAATCATTGCACAAGCCAAAAGGGACAGGCTACGGGAAATCAAAATCTACCTTGTTTCTTTATTACTGGTAAGTTTATTGGCTGTTGGCGTTTATGCCC
>JANQRD010000143.1 GCA_028284725.1 Allomuricauda sp.
GCAGATGCTCTATCCAGCTGAGCTACGCGACCATGGGTATTTAGCGATAAAACAAAAAACCGAACACTTTGTCCGGTTGTCTTTGTCGAGGTGGTAGCAACCACCAAGATATTATAACAAAATGGCAATCAGTGCTTTGTCGCTTTTTTTTTGTTCCACTTCCCGATTTGGAAGTACAACCAAAAGCACCATAAGATTTCATTGAACTTCTGCTATTTTCAGCGGGGCAAAATTAAACATAAATCTACAATTCCCTAATTATTTTGTATTTCATGTCAAAAACAGAGTTTTCCAAAATAGCCGTGAGAGACTTATTGACCATTCTCACGGCTATCGATATGCCTCCCCCTTGGCCTCCAACCCTGTCGATTGGCTTATTTGCCTTTTCTACAAGTTCTTTCGTATTGCGTGTGAAACAATTCTGTACAGCGCTTTGATTTCATTTAAAGGTTAATTTTATTAAATGCAACTCTGTTGCATTTAAGGTAAACCCCTTATATTTGCAACAACATTGCATCAGTGAATAAGATAACGATCTTGGGTGAAAAATCATACTGCTGGGTATGTTCAGTTCAACACTTCGCATAATCCATTATATGGCAACGCCATTTCTTTTGCTGGTGGTTGCCAGTTGCCCAACTGCCGTTAAAATAATTAATACGAAATCGAATGATACAAAGAAAGCGCCTTATACGTCTACCTAAACTTCTTGTTCTCACGCTCGGACTAATAGTATTATTGTCGGCATGTGGTGACAAAAAGCAACATGATGAAGACCTGCAACAGGCATTTGAACTTCATAAAGAGGCCATTAAGGTTCGTCAAATGGCGCAAGACCAAATGGCTCAGCTAAACGCCAATAATGATTCGTTGTTTGTTGCAACTTACACAAAAGATCTACAGTCTATCAGCGGCTTGCTTGAAACATGGGATGGGCAACTGGTAGAAGTGCCCGGCTTTGAGGAAGAGCATGACCACTCAGACCACGACCACTCAGATCACGACCATCATCATCACCATGATGGGCAACAAGAACTGACCCCAAAGCAGCACTTGGAAATACAGCGGCATCTATTGGAAGAAATACAGGTGATAGCGGAAAGAATCAGTAATATAAAAGAATAGACCCGATCTACACAAGGGCGTCCTGTGGGTTTTTATTGATTATCCACAGGCCTTAAAAGATAGTTTTAGGTTGGTTGCATGATAATACCATAGTATGATATTAAGTGGTTTGGAAATAGCTGAGCGAATGGGCAATGATATAGCGATAGACCCTTATGACCCCGCTCAACTCAATCCTAATAGCTATAACCTTCGACTTCATGATGAATTGTTGGTGTATGATCATCCGGTACTGGATATGAAAATTGACAATGCGGTATCAAGAATAGCCATTCCATCAAGTGGTTTACGATTAGATCCAGGTAGGCTCTATCTCGGGCGCACCGTCGAACATACACGTACCGACAAACTGGTTCCCATGCTTGAAGGCAGAAGCAGTATCGGCAGGCTGGGCATGTTCGTACATGTGACCGCTGGCTTTGGCGATGTGGGGTTCAACGGTTACTGGACACTGGAGATTTTTGTAGTGCAGCCACTGGTCATTTATCCGGGCATAGAGATTTGTCAGATATATTACCACCATATAGATGGTGCCCATACCACTTATCAACAAGGAAAATATCAAAACAACATGGGTATTCAACCGAGCAGATTGTTTCAAGATTTTAAGCAGAAAACATGATTGATATTACCCTTTGAAAAAAGGTGAACCAGTGAATGCCCATGCAATCATAAAATTGGAGGTATCTAAAAAAAATGATGCAAATACCAAAACATATCGCGATAAGTACGGTGCGCTTTTATCAAGTGGCCATCTCACCCCTCTTGCCTTCCAGTTGCCGGCATCAACCTACTTGCTCACAGTACATGATTGACGCTATTAAGGAGTGGGGGGTGGTAAGGGGCCTCATTTTAGGAACTAAGAGACTTTTAAGATGCCACCCCTGGGGCACACAGGGATACGACCCTGTTCCAAAAAAGAAAATGTATGGGAATGAATTTAAAAGATAATTATAGAGCCATGAAACTGGAGGAAGGAATCGAGTTCAAGCCCCAATTTGATAAACGCGATGGCCTGTTGCCTGTTGCGGTTCAGGAAACGAACTCCAAACAACTACTGATGCTGGCGTCCATCAATGCGGAAGCATTGCGCCAAACGATGAAAACCGGTCTCGCTACTTTTTGGAGCACTTCCGGCAGCAAACTTTGGGTAAAGGGAGAAACCTCAGGAGATTTTTTGACAGTAGACAATATTCTGGTTGATTGCGATCAAGATGCTTTTGTCTATCAGGTTACACTACAGGGCGATGGTGTGTGCCATACCCATAACAAGCACGGTAAACATAGAAAAGCTTGCTTTTACAGGAATGTGGATACAAAAAGCAATACACTTCAATTCATTAAAAATTTGCAATAGCTATGAGAATAGATGAAAAATTGATTGAGAGAAATCAACACGACCTTAATGGTAATGACCATGTCATGACTTCTGTTGACACCCCAATAAGAAAAGATGCCTTTGCTAAATCCGATGAGGAAAAAATGGTGAACATCGAAAAGCTCTTTGGTGGCATCATGGAAGAATTGGGGTTAGATTTGACAGATGATAGCCTTCAAGGCACTCCTTACCGGGTGGCCAAAATGTATGTCAAAGAGATTTTTCAGGGATTGAATCCCAAGAATAAGCCATCGCTTTCTGTCTTTGAAAACAAATATCAGTACAACAAAATGTTAGTGGAAAAGGAAATTACGTTTTCATCCGCTTGTGAACATCATTTTTTGCCCATCATAGGAAAGGCACATATAGCCTATATTTCTTCCGGTATGGTCATCGGCTTGTCTAAAATCAACCGAATAGTGGAATACTATGCGAAAAGGCCCCAAGTACAAGAGCGCATGACCCTACAGATATTCAACGAACTCAAAGATGCACTTCAAACCGATGATGTAATCGTAGTAGTAGAGGCCGAGCACCTTTGCGTGTCCACACGTGGTGTAAATGATAAAACCAGTCGAACCACTACGTTGGAATATGGAGGCCGATTCAATGATATAGACTTGCGGAATGAATTCTACCGACTTATTTGAATGTTAATGACATGAATAGGAAAAGTGCCATAGATATTTTAAAAAGTCAGAACAAGCGCATCACCTCCAAGCGTTTAGCAATTCTGGAACTCTTTATGGACAATGCAAAACCTTTTGCCTTATCTGAGATAGAAAGACAATTGTCAGGTTCTATGGATCGCGCGACAATGTACCGTACCCTTCATACTTTTGAAGCCATGGACCTTGTTATAAAATTGATCGATCAACAAGGCACTTGTCTCTATATGTTGAACCACGAAAAACATAAGGAGCAAAGTATACATCCTCATTTGCACTGCAGTGAATGTGACAAAATAGTCTGCCTGCCTTGCCTGCCAGATGAGTATATGGAAAGACTCAAAAAATATGACATTGATGAGATGTATTTTCTGATGCAGGGAAAGTGTCTCGAATGTTCTGATCGCCAAAAAATAGAAGACACGAACATAAAGCATTTGTGCTCGCCAACATGAACGATAGAGCGGTCTATATAAAGAATTCACTTTCAGGAAAAAAGGAACCATTTGTCCCCATTGTGAAAGGGAAGGTAGGTATGTACGTGTGTGGCCCTACCGTATATGGTGAGCCACATTTGGGACATGCGCGATCAGCGATCGCATTTGATATAGTGTACAGGTATTTCATTTTTTTGGGTTATCAGGTGCGCTATGTTCGCAATATTACGGATGTAGGTCATCTAGAAGATGAATTGAACGAGCAGGGCGAGGATAAGATTGCAAAAAAAGCCCGTATCGAGCAGCTCGAACCCATGGAGGTGGCCCAGCATTATACCAATCTGTACCGCGATATGATGGCCAGGCTCAACGTCTTACCACCATCTATAGAGCCTACAGCTTCAGGGCATATTGTTGAGCAGATCGACATGATCGAGCAAATCATGGCCAATGGTTTTGCCTATGAAAGAGAGGGGTCAGTTTATCTGGATGTCTTGAAATATGCGGAAAAGTACCATTACGGACAGCTTTCTGGCCGCGTGTTAGACGACCTATTGGCCGGAAGTCGGGCACTGGACGGACAGGAGCAGAAGAAACATCCGGCTGATTTTGCACTCTGGAAAAAGGCAGATGCAGGACATCTTATGCAATGGCGTTCTCCCTGGGGAATGGGTTTCCCCGGATGGCACATAGAATGTTCGGCCATGAGCATCAAATATCTCGGGCTTCCATTCGATATTCACGGTGGAGGCATGGATCTTAAATTCCCGCACCATGAAGCAGAGATTGCCCAGAGCCATGCCGCCTTTGGCTGCGCACCCGCTCGCTATTGGATGCATAATAATATGGTGACGCTCGATGGACAGAAAATGGCAAAATCAAAAGGTAATTTCATTTCCCTAGGTCAAATGTTCAGTGGCGAACATCCGTTGCTTGAAAAAACCTATAACCCCATGACGCTTCGCTTTCTAATGTTGCAGGCGCATTATGGTAGTACCATAGATTTTTCAAACCAGGCGATTAAGGCTGCTGAAGTAGCTTGTGGAAAATTACGGAGAGGACAAAAGCTTATCGAAGCATTGCAGACGAACGCGCCAGAGAATGTCGACAATGACTTATCGGCACAAATACTGGGCACCTGCGAACGCTGCTACGAAAACATGGATGATGATTTCAACACAGCGGAAACCATCGCCAGTCTTTTTGAGCTTTTGCGGTTGGCGCACAAGCTGGCAAAGCACCAGGGTAGCGTCTCAACAGATACATTGACCATCCTCCAAAACACCTATAGCGGCTTTCTTGATGATGTGTTGGGCATAGGTGATGAAACCAAGACGAGCTCTCAAAATGAGTTTTTTCCGGAAGTGATGGATATCTTGATTGAGGTGAGGCAACAAGCACGTGCCGATAAAGACTTTGCATTCTCTGACTATATCAGAGACCGACTGGCCACAATCGGGATAAAATTAAATGATGACAAAGAAAGTGCTACCTATGAGACCAACAGAAATTAATATCATGGGAGTTGTGGTGAAAGGTCGCGAAAATAGTCATTTCCAATGCTTCCTACTAGGCCGAAATACGTTCATGATATTCTTGTCCGTTTCAAGGTAAGGCCCTCCGATTAGGTCAATACAATAGGGGATAGCGGGAAATACAGCCTCTAGACACTCTCGAATTGATTTTGGTTTACCCGGTAGATTGACAATCAATGTATTCCCACGTATTCCAGCGGTTTGACGGGAGAGAATGGCAGTAGGTACATATTGTAAACTCACCTGTCTCATCTGCTCACCAAATCCCGGAAGTAATTTTTCGCAAACGGCAATGGTTGCCTCAGGTGTCACATCGCGAACGGCAGGCCCTGTGCCCCCTGTTGTTACAATTAGGCAACAACCTCTATCATCGGCCATTCGAATCATTTCTTTTTCCAACAATTCTTGTTCATCTGGTACTACTGCGTACGCTGATTCCCATGTACTGGCCAACCACAAGTTCAGAAGCCGTTTGACTTCCTTACCTGGTAAATCTTCATATTCACCACGACTGGCACGGTCTGATACATTGATAATGCCAATTTTGATTCTTTCCACTCATCTTCAGGTTTAGAAATTAATAAGCACGACTATTTTAAATGCCCAAAATTAAAGGAAATATGAAACTATGGTTTTTTTGACTTCGCTTTCCGCAACAATATCAGAACCCTTCAGCTCTACGGCAGTTTCTAATTGAACAGATTCTTCTTGCTCACAAGAGAAAAAGAATAGCGATAAAATAAAAAGGGATAAAACAAATTTTAAAAAAGAGTGCTTTTTCATAAAAGTAAATTAAGTCTTGAATATTACACTTTATATTATATAAGAGATATGAAAATACCGATAATAGTTTACCGTATTTTCTTAATTTAATTTTGATGTAACAGGTATTTTCAGCCAAAATCATCCAATTAAATTTTTAATATGAAAACAACGTTTCTAAGATTACTTTATTTGCCAACACTTCTTTTTGGTCTAATATTTGGGTGTACACTTGAAGAAGAAGAAGAGATAACCAATGAAACAGAAACGATTCAAAATGATCCTAAAAGCCCTTTTGAAGAAGCGTTCACGTTAAAGAACTTCAACGAAGTTGATGGAGTTTTAAACGGTGGACTCGATGTTGATTGGTCATCACCTACCGAAAAGCAAATGAAAAATGGACAGACATTGTACGAATTCAAAGCAACTTCGATAGCACCAACATCTTTGGAATCGGAGGTACAACTACCTGACCAATTCTTTGTTTTGGGAGAACTGGACGAATCAGGTAATGTATCTACTTGGGTAGTAAAAATCAAACCAGATATTACTGCCGCACCAATTGATTATAGTTATGTAAACTTGAAAGATTACAGCGGGAGCATTCTTCATTATGATTTAAAAGGCAATATATTGCGCATGGAAGGATGGCAAAAAGGCAAGGGAATAAGTTTGGTTGAAAATGCAGATGAGCCACAACCTAATGTTCCGGACAGTATGGCTGCAAGATGCCAGCAACGTAGCTCATTGACAAATTTTGGTTTAGCTGACCCGTTTGACCCATGCCCGGGAGGTGGAGGTGGTTCTTGGGTTCCAATCCATACTGACCACTACACGGATTGGTACCTGGATCGGGGCAATGGCGCCTTGGAGTATAGCAACACTGATTATAATGGAAGAACTACAGAATATTTATGGGTGTCCAACGGTGGATCATCGGGATTTTATCAAAGTCGCACTAATTATTATGCTTATTACTTATCAGATGGAACATCTTCTCAACTTTCATCCCAACCAAGCCTACCAATACCAACCAAGATAATCAACAAGCTTACTGGGAAAGAAAACTGTATTAATGGACAATTGACCCTAAGAGGATATTTAGGAGCCATACTGGATAATTTTGAAGGTGACGATTCAGAATTTAATATTACCATAGAATCCCAAGATGTTGTAACACATACAGATGAAAACGGCGTGACAAGTGAAGTAAATGGCGTGACAAGCTTCACTCCGGGGAGTGATGAAATAAAAATTAAAATAAGCACTACCAAGGCAGCTACAAGACCAACTCTTTCAGTCGCTAAAACCATTTTACATGAATATATTCATGCTGATATATTCAGAAAACTACGTACCGCAAATGTCGATGCGGATATTAGGAGTTTTAGGGATGTATATAACAAATATAAAAGTCAGATATTTACAGGTGATGCCCAACATGAGACAATGGCTGATTTATATGTGGGAGAAATTGCAAGTGCCTTAGCTGATTATCACGAAAATGCGTTGCCAGGTGATTATAACTTTGTATCAAACAACGGTCAAAAATCCTTACACTTGTTTTATGAAGCCCTAGCTTGGCAAGGTTTGAGACAAGATGATGAAGCTGCTTGAGACTTAGTGCCTGAACAAAGAAAGCAGGCAATGGAAGAATCCCTCCAGGAGTTCTTTCATGCAACAACTAAAAATTGTTCGGAATAAGATTAACTTAATTGTGAAAAAAAGACTTGTCATATTCGTATTTGCTTTTGTGGCCTTTTTGAATGCTGAATCTCTACATGCCCAATCGCAACAAGTAAAGGATACCCTTTACTTTTGGTTTGACCGTGACTATACTATAGATGGTGACCGTGACCGTCGTATAAGCTTTGGCGAATTCCAAAGGCAGGGGTTACAGCGCAAAGAAAGGACTAAAACAAGCGGATATGTCATGTTTGTAAAATACAAGGTTGTCCACAATCTGAAACCCAAAATAATGGTGCCACTCAAGGATTATCTAGAGAAAAGAGACTTCTACTATGCGGGTGAATATAACACTATGGTAGATCAAAGGAAACTCGATGCCTTATTGGATAAGCATAATGTTTTTTTAGTAAAGAAAGATAAGGACGCTACAGAGTTTCTGGAAATAAGGTCACTTCAGTACAATACGTACTACCCTGTTGGCAAAGGAGCCAACAGGGTTGACAAACGGGTATTTGACACATTGGTTTTCGATTATAATAAAGCATATCTGAAAGTATCCGAGCTTGAACCGTGGAAACATTATGTACTTTTCCTTTCCACTTCGGGAAGCAACTTTGTTTTTGAAGAACAGGAAAGATTGTCAGGCTTGGGTAAAAAATCCAAGGACTTTAAAGAATTTCTACGGAAAGAGAAGTTCTATTACAAAAGTGGCAGGGTTGATGAAGATGGTCTACATCGGCACTTGGGTGCTTATGTTCTTTTTTTAAAAGAAGGAGATACGTATATTAAGGTCAATACCCAATCAGTTCAATATTAATTCTCAAACAGTCATCTTTTAAGGAGATTGATATAATCCCTGAATTTAAAAATTGGTGCTATTATAGTACCAGTTTTTTATATGCATTTATTCTTCACTTACTATTTGATAGTAGGAAAACAACAAATGAGCAAAAAACAACGTCAACTGCTAAAAGAAGAGCTTCAAACAAGAAATTCGGGAAAAATTGACTCAGGAGGCTATGAAAGAAACACCTGTCAATGGGGAGGCTGAAAAACCAAAAACCACCGAGGCACAACCAGAGGTCAATTTGGATGAAAGAATCCAGAAGTTTGAAAAATTGAAAGGACTTGCAACGCAAAGAGAACGGTTGATGAAGTCATTAGGTGAGCTTACTAAATTCAATTACAATCAGGATGATTCAGCTTCCTTTCACCTGAGAGATTCACACAGCTTGGAATTCAAGACCGCCAACACAAATTTAATCAAGTTGGTGACCGAGGAATCTACCAACTCATAATAGTTAATACTAATTATTTGATTTTAAATGATATTATATAACATCATAAAAAAATTAAAAGCATTGAAAATCAAACGATTAACAATGCTTTCTATTGACCTATTGTTAGGTTCGTCGGGGTGGCAGGATTCGAACCTGCGACCTCCTGCTCCCAAAGCAGGCGCGATAACCGGGCTACGCTACACCCCGTGCTGAGCATTATAAAATGTCTT
>JANQRD010000168.1 GCA_028284725.1 Allomuricauda sp.
AAACGCGTATATTTTGCGATATAGGCACTTTGGATATTTCTAGAGTCAAAATCCGGAAACCTCGTGAAGGGTTCTTCCGCGCCGTTGAAAATACCCGTGGTGTCCAAACTGACCGCCTTTCTGTAGTCACGGCCATCCCAGGTATTGTATACCTCAATCGTGGGTACGGCTACCGACCAACCTCCACCGATATTGCCGCGCTCGTTGGCTCGGATGCCGGTCAATGCGGCATGATAATCGTTGCCGTTGTTACCGTTGGTAAAGGAATTGAAATCAATCGTCCATAAGGGTTCCTGCAAAGACCCGGTCAGATTGGCGACAAAGAGGTTTTGATAGTCGGGCTCTAGATTCAATTGATAGGCACCCTCATTGTCGATTATGGACTTTGCCTCGTCATAGGCCGCCTGAAAGTTTCCCCGGGTCAAATATACCGAGGCCAAATATCCGGAAGCCGAGGCTCTGGAAGGCAATGCCCGTGTTGGCTGGGTATCCGGCAACCACGTTTTGGCGTACTCCAAATCGGCGATAATGTTCGCATATATCTCATCAACGGAAGATTTTGGCAGGGATGCCGAATCGTCACCCCCTACTACCGGAGTATCCAAATAGGGTACCTCCCCGTAGAGTCGCACCAGCAAATAATAGGCCCATGCCCTTAAAAAATGGGCTTGTGCCCTAATCGGGTTTACACGATCTTCAGGAAACCCGGTCAATCCCTCTGCCCCAGCAATGGCTTCGTTGCATGCCGCTATCATTTGATAGGTGGTGCCCCAGAAAACCGTAATCATACCGTTGTCATCGGTCATTTGAAACACGTCGACATCCTTTCTACGTTGGGGAGTCCCCTGATCACCGATGGAGACCATGTCACCGCGAAGCATGATGGGCAAGCTTGCCTTTCTACCCCAATGGGTTTCCGAAGCCATCACCCCAATGGCACCGTTGATTCCAAGTTGCACATCCTCTGGGGTTTGGAACAATCCATCAGGGGATAAGATACCCACCGGTTCCTCTTCCAAATCTGAACATCCTACTGCCAAAAACAAGGTCAGCAGAAAACATAAACTTTTATAATTTTTCATAACTACTTATTCTTTAAAATGTTAAATTAAGGGCAAGAGTAATCGAGCGAATGTTGGGATAACTACCGTATTGAAATCCCCGGTTTACATTGCTATCCCTATAATTAGCTTCCGGGTCGGTCCCTGGAAAATCCGTAAAGGTCAAAAGGTTCTGTCCACTAAGGGATACCCGTGCACGCTGCATCCCTAGTCTTGATACCACCTCTGATGGTAAATTATACCCTAAAGACAGGTTTTTCAAGCGCACATAACTGCCGTCGTACACAAAACGGGACGTATTCCTTTTTTGCCTTGTTTTTGCCGATGGCACATTGGTATCCGTGTTACTGGGTGTCCAAACATCAAGTGCTTCTGTGGTCGCGTTGGATTGGCCCGATGCCAATTCCAACAAGGTGTAACTGAAAATATCACCGCCCACGGCCGCTTGAAAGAAGATGTTCAAATCAAAGTCTTTATACGTAAAGGTATTGTTCAGACCAGCGGTCCAATCTGGATTTGGGTCTCCGATAATGGTCCTATCGTCTGAATTTATGACGCCATCGTCGTTCAAATCCGTAAAAAGTTCATCACCAGCTTCCTGAAAGCCATCGAACCCAGCTGTGCCCGCTGGTGCCGTACCTTGGTTGACCCCTTGGTATTCCCAACCCCAGAAAACCCCTACAGGTTCCCCCTCCCTCAAAATATGGGTCTGGTCGTTCAGGAAAGAGCCTGGTGCACTGTTTAAAAACACGTCCTCCCCATTGATCAGACTTTCGACCGTATTTTCATTGGTAGACCAGTTGAAATCCGTAAACCAAGTAAAATTATCGGTAACAATGTTTCGCGTACTTAAGGTCACTTCAAAACCTGTATTTTTTATTTCACCGACATTACGAAGCACTTCGGGATCCGTGCCAAAATACTCCGGACTCGAGGTGTCGCCTAAAATAACGTCCTCGGTGTCTATTCTATAATAATCCAATGTCAAGGCAACACGCTCCTTGAACAATCCGAGGTCCAGACCGATATTGGTTTGATAGGAGGATTCCCATTTCAAGTCGGGATTCGCCAATTGATCGGGAACAAAAGCGTTTACGGTCTGATCTCCCACCACAGAATAGATGGTTCTGAACTGGGCCAGGGATTGATACGGATCTATGGCTTGGTTTCCCGTGACCCCATAGCTGGCCCTTAGCTTAAGATTAGAAATGGTCTTGCTGTTTTCAAGGAAAGCTTCGTTTGAAAGTCTCCAAGCAATCGCTCCCGACGGAAAGAAGGCATATTTTTCATTTTCCGAAAATGCCGACGAACCGTCACGCCTTGCAGTCAAAGTCAACAAGTAGCGATTGTCATAGTCAAAATTCAACCTGCCAAATTGGGACACAATTTCACGTTCGGACAAGAAAGAACTTGGTGGCAGTGGCGTGGATCCGCTTCTTAAATTGCGATACGAGAAGCTGTTGGAGGGAAATCCTTGCGCACTGGCGCTGGAGAACTCATTAGTTTCCTTCTGATAGGAATATCCTGCCAATACGGTTAGGCTGGCCTTATCAAACTCCAAATTATAGGTCAGGTAGTTCTCCGAAAGAAGGTTAGTGAATTTTGTGGTTTCTATACTTCCGATTCCTCCTTGTATTCCTGCCGTGGCCACTAATGTGGAAGGCCTGAAAATCCCCCTGGTCTCGTTCCGTACATCATAACCAAAAGTTGTTTTGAAGGAGAGCCCCTTGATGATTTCGTAGTCCGCGTAAAAATTGGCTCTGAAATCATCGGTGGTGGTCTCATCAACGGTCTCATTTGCCACGGCTACTGGATTGTCAAAATCATCCCCAATGACCTGTTGCGTATTCACCCCATTTTCATCTTGAACCCCTAAATCGGGAACGAAACGGTAGGCACCTGCGATGACATCACCATCACCTCGACCACCATTACCAGGTTGAGAGGCCACACCATTTTGATTGTTGCGGTTGCCCAACATGTTCAGCCCTATCTTTAATTTATCCGATATTTGGGATTCAATATTGCCTATAAAGGAGAATCGCTCAAAATCAGAATTGATGACTACACCCTTTTGATTGAAATAGTTACCTGAAATATAATAGTTCATATTATCAGAACCGCCTGAAAACGAAAGTTGATGGTTCTGGGTGCTACCGGATCTGAGAATCAAATCCTGCCAATCGGTATCCACAGGACCTTGTTGATAGGCTGGGTTTATCTGCGTATAATAGTTAAAAAACTGGTCGGCGTTCAATAAATCCAAACGTTCCGTAACCTCTTGCACGGAGTAGGTAGAATTTAACTCTACGGTCATTCTGCCTTTTGTTCCCTTTTTGGTGGTTACCAAGATAACACCACCTGAACCTCGCGAACCATAGATAGCGGTGGCAGACGCATCTTTAAGGATTTCTATGGATTCGATGTCAGATGCCAAGGGCAATTGCTGCGCCCCCACAAAGCCATCAACAACGATAAGGGCCGCACTATTGGCACCGATAGAAGTATTACCACGTATATTAATAGATATTGGTGATCCCGGTTCACCACCGTTGTTTGCCTGAACGACAACACCAGCCGCACGGCCTTGAATGGCCTGTTCCGCATTCAATACTGGAAAGGCGTTCAACTCCTCGGAATCCACGGAAGCCACTGAACCGGTAATATCGCTTTTCTTGACCGAACCGTAACCCACAATCACCACCTCATCGAGTTGGGATGTACTGGGATTCAGTGCCACACTTACGCTTGTTTGTCCATTCAATGGCAATTCGACAGGCTCATATCCAATGTATGAAACCACAATGGTTGCTTGCCCATTGGAAACCTGTAAGATAAAATTGCCATCAAAATCGGTCTGTGTACCATTACTGGTTCCCTTTTCGATGACAGTCGCACCCGGCAATGGGGTCCCGGCGTCATCGACCACAGTTCCCGAAACCGATAATTGGACCTCGACCGCCTCCAAGAGACCAACTGGACCCAAGACCGTGTCATCATTTTCAATCTCATTTGAAAATCCAAACGAGGTGGTTAAGCACAGCAACAGCACCATTTGCAATTTTGGGAAATGGGTGTTGTATCCCGAACCAAAAATTTGGTCAAAAATTGTTTTCTTTTTTTTCATAATCATACGGAGTTTGCTTAACTCAGAGACAATGAAATTCAGTAGTTCCATTCCCTTAGCCAGCTTTCATTATTTAATTGGTTAAAATTAAGTTAAACGTTTAATCAACTTAAGTTAAGGTTAAAAATATGGTTAAACGTTTAAATAAACAAGAAAAAGTTAGGGTATTGTAAAATTTAACAGGTGGAAAATGCCAATATGTGAATAATATCAATTGGTTTTTGAGAGTTGTGCAATCACACTAAAGTGTTGTTTCTTTGGCGCAGGGTTGTTTTCCTAGAAATATAACCAATTTGGACTTTGCCATCTAAACTTGGCAGTGTTGTTGTTGGAATGATATCATTTACAAGAATACAAGCATACTGTCTATAGTAGTTAAACAATGCTCAACGTGATTTGGATACTTCCTATTTTCATATGTCATTTTTATGCACCCGGATAAAAAGAAATAATTGAGCTTATAATTAAGTGCAGAGAGACGTGGGGTTCGACTCCCTTTAACCGCACAAGTATTTTTTAATTAAATGTTAAAAACTCGTTTGAAAAATACGCTTTTACCAAGAATTTTGGAGCAACTTTCCTATTGTACACCAAAAATTTGATATTTTAATACTTTGGTTTAAAGCAGATTGACTTTATCAGATTAATATGCCATTTTTATTTCATTCCTCATGCCCTTTGTAAATGAATTTTTAGCACCGCACTCGGAAACATATGCCAACACGTCAAAAAAAGTACATAAAATAGTTCTTCTTCTTCTGTTTCTTACCGCTTGCAATGGTATGGCCCAAGAAACCAAACCAGTCCTTATAAACGATACTCTTCGACTTGAGGCAACCTTACAACATAAAGAAGACTTTGGTTTTGATTTAAAGTATTGGGTCATAGAACAAATGCCTGAGGGCAAGGTTTTTCTGAACAATGGTAAACTTGAAATTCTTGATACAGGTGGTTGCACGATCTGGTTCGATCAAAAACTGAGTGCACCTCTAATGATTCAATTTGAAGCCATTGTCATCCGCGAGGGTGGTGAAAAGGATCGAGTATCGGATTTGAACTGTTTTTGGTTGGCCTCAGGGCCAGACAATTTTTTTGAGCCTGAACCAAAGCGAACCGGACTGTTCAAGGATTACGACAACCTTCAATTGTACTACGTGGGGCTTGGAGGACACGACAATACCAAAACACGTTTTAGAAGGTATGTAGGTGATGGCACCAAACCTTTGCTACCTGAACATGATATTTCAAAACCTGAATATTTAATTACTCCCAACACTGTCAATCATATTACGATTATAACATATCATGGAATTGTTCAATATTACAGAAACAATTCCTTACTTTTTAATTTTTTTGATTCGTCTCCCTATACCTCTGGATACTTTGGTTTCCGCACAGTAAACAATCATATGACGGTCGACAATTTTAGGGTGTACACCCTTGTCAAGGCCAAAGAATAATATTTTATTCAGGATTTATCTCCACATAATCATTTTATTTCAACCTTCCTTCCCAGAGGGCAAAATCATCCCAATAGAACTGTAGGGTTTTTCTCTTTCTCTTTACACGATAAATATTGTCCCTATGCGAATATCCCTTCATAGGATTAAGATGTGTAAAACCATTGGGGAAAGGGTCTTCCGGATGGTGGGTAAAGTTGATGACATCAAAAATAACCTCTGGAGCCGCACCCTCTGGTGTAACTGTCAATATATAGCGACCGCTGTCACGCCCCCCTTCCTTCATGTATATGGCAAGGGTCATCCATTTACCCACTGGAAGTGCGAAATTCTCGTTTTCCTCGTGCCATATACTGTTCCAAATTGAATCCTTTGCCTGGGCACCTACGCTAAAGCGTATTGGGTTGTTGGACCCTAATCCCTTGTTCAGCATCAAATGTATTCTGAATATGTAATCCTCTTTCGTCCACGCCGCATTGTTCCAGTATTCCGCCAAGATAAACCAGCTCATTTCTTTTTCCGACTTTCTTATTTCATTCCAATCTTCCGACAAGTACAAACGGACTTTATAAGTGAACTCCCTGAGGTCTGTATTTCCATAAAGATTTGATTGTATCCGAAACTTACCCCCGTAGGCTTTGTCCAACCCAACGTTCGGGCTATGCATCCAATATCGTAGCACCCTATTGCCAGACTTCGTGGGGTCATCAATTATTTCTGCCTTCCGCATAGTGGAATCCCCATCTTGGTATTGAATGCTGAAATGTCCAATTTTTGGATGCCCCTCCAAATCGGAAACCCAATCGTTCTTTATCACAGCCGATCTGTCACTCCCGACAATGTCCATATCCCAATGCTCCCCTTCAAATTCCACAAGTTCGGAATCAGATTCGAATCCAGATTGGAATATCAAATGATTCCCAAGGGTCGGTTTATCCTCGAGATTATCCTGGCCCAAGCAAAACATAAATGAATGAAGTATCAAAAAAAGGGCAGTGTAATTCCTGAATTTCAAAAAAGCGACCATAGCTATTGTTTTTATTCCATTATTGTTATCATAATGCCAAAACTGTGTTTGACTTTAGAGTACCTGATGTGGCTTCGGTTCAAAGATATTCAAAAATACACTATAATTGTATACATTTGTTTTCGTCATATCGGATTTTAGTAGGTGTTGAATCACGGTTTCAAAACAATTAAGAACTCTACAGTGACCAATTAAAAAATGAAACATAGGCACCGTAGGTAATTGGCCAAATAGCACAATGAAATCCTATCATAAATAGAATTGACCCATGATTATAACTATCTACAACCATCTTCGTTTTTACCTATTTTTGATACTTGGTTCATCAATGGCCATAATATCACTAAATGCACAAACAAAGCTTCCAGCTTTTTTTGGCGACGGGATGGTACTTCAGCAAAAAGTTGATGCAGCTATTTGGGGAAACGATACCCCTTTTACCAAAATATATGTCCATACGGGCTGGAATGAGACCGAACAAACACAGACAGATCATAATGGAAAATGGAAGGTCAGTATTGCTACTCCGGAAGCAGGTGGTCCTTATCAAATTGTCATTGAGGGCAGTCAACGAATTGAATTAAAAGACGTCCTTATTGGGGAAGTCTGGTTCTGCTCCGGACAATCCAATATGGAAATGCCCCTAAAAGGATTTCCCAACCAACCCATAATAGGTAGTAATGAGGCTATCCTAAACTCTGAGAATGCCAATATCCGTCTTTTCACGGTTCAACGTAACGCAAGCATTTGGCCATTGGACGATGTAGCGGGCGAATGGAAGACCTCACGCCCCGAAACCGCTCGGGAATTTAGTGCCGTGGCCTATTTCTTTGGAAAGAAACTGCACGAGACCACTGGGGTGCCCATAGGTCTTATCGCAAGTGCTTGGGGAGGGTCGAGTTGTGAGACCTGGACGGATATACCGACATTAGCTGAACACATTCAGGCTGAGGAACCCAAAGAGGTACCTGTGGATGACCGCCAAAAACGAAATACCCCTTCTTTGCTGTACAATGCTATGGTTCACCCCTTTTTTGGGTTCCAAATAGCAGGGGTCATTTGGTACCAAGGTGAATCCAACAAATATGGAAATCGGGCAGCATCCTATAAAGATATTTTTCCAGCAATGATCCGTCTTTGGAGAACCAAATGGAACCAAGGTGATTTTCCATTTTATTTTGTCCAAATTGCCCCATTCACCCCTAAAGCAGGAAACACCGCGCTCCTTAGGGAGGCTCAGCTGTACACCCTAAATACTGTAAAAAACACTGGAATGATTGTCACTCTCGATTTAGGTGACTGTTCCAACATCCACCCAGCCCAAAAAAAGGAAGTTGGGGACCGCCTTGCCTATTGGGCATTGGCAAATACCTATTCCATAGAGGGAATCAGCTATTCCGGTCCCATTTACAGGGACATGGAAGTACAAGGCAATAGAGCCATCATCTATTTTGACCATGCAGATATGGGCCTTTCCAATTTTGGAAGAAGCTTGAATGGATTTCAGATTGCCGGGGAGGACTCGGTTTTCCATGATGCCATTGCCAAGATAGAAAACACAAAAGTAAACTCCCTTTCAATTTCCAGCGACCAAGTAAATAAACCAGTAGCGGTACGGTACGCGTATGACCATTGCCCTGAAGCAACCCTGTTCAACACTGCCGGACTTCCCGCATCTCCTTTTCGCACGGACGGTGATTAACATAAAGCAACACCTACTTTGTTCCTTGGTCAGGTTGATGTCAGCCAAAATATATTAAAATTTTTGTCTTATTTCAAAATTTGTATACTTTAATATTATATTATTGTATACGAATTAAAAATCAATCACAATAAGGAAGATGGCCAACCTTGCCCTCTTCCTGTCAAAACTGCTCATGCGTATCTATGGACTTTACGGGAACTCCGACAATTTCATCCTCTACATTTGTATTGGATACTACATATTGATGTGCTTTTTGGCGCCCGGTTTCTTTTCTGTCAACAATTCTTGGAACCTATTGCACAACCTTTTGCCACTTTTGATTGTAGCCATCGGTCAGACCTATGTCATCCTTACTTCGGGAATCGACCTTTCGGCCACGGCCATTATTGCGCTGACAAGTGTGGTCGGCGGGTACCTCATGACTTCGGATAATGGCTTCTCAATCACTCCCATAGGATTAATTGTATTGGGGATGTTGACCATGGTCGTTACAGGTGCCGTAACTGGATTCCTAAATGGCATTGCCATCGTAAAACTGGGTATGCCGCCATTCATGGTTACACTGACCACAATGATGTTTTTTGGAGGATTTGCCATTTGGCTGACCAAATCACAGAACATCCATATGCTTCCCGAAGAATTCGTGGCTCTTCCCTATGATAGTCTTTTGGGCATTCCCATTCCATTGATTTTCGGATTGGTCATTCTCCTGTTGGCCTATTTCATCCTAAACAAGACACTCCTTGGAGAATGGATCTTCGCAGTAGGCCTGAGTGCCAAAGTGGCTTTGGTTTCTGGTATACGGGTTCATCGGACTATAATCTTTACTTATATTTTCAGTGGTATTTGTGCAGCCATTGCATCCATCCTATACACGGCACGTTTGGAAACAGGCTCCCCGGTTATGGGTCAGAATATATTACTTGATATCATCGGAGCCGTGATTATCGGGGGGACAAGTCTTTTTGGGGGCAAGGGTAAAATCAGATGGACTGTGTATGGCGTTCTCTTTATAACCCTGTTGGATAACAGTCTTAACTTGATCGGGCTCTCCTTTTTCATGATTATGATCATAAAGGGCTTGGTCATCCTGATGGCGGCCCTTCTCAACGTCCTAAAGGAAAAACAAGTACAACCCAATCAGTGAGTATGTTGTTGGAATTGAAGAAAATATCAAAACGATTCGGAACGGTAGAAGTACTGAAAGGAATCAATCTTGAGCTTCAAAAAGGTTCGGTACTCGGTCTTGTTGGTGAAAATGGTGCGGGTAAATCAACATTAATGAATATACTCGGGGGCGTATTTCCAGCCAGCTCCGGGGAACTATTTCTAAAGGGAGAATTATTTGAGCCACAAAAACCGACCGATTCTTTAAAACATGGCATCGCCTTTATCCATCAAGAACTCAATTTGTTTCCCAACCTTAGTGTTCAGGAAAATCTGTACCTCAATAGTTTTCCTACAAAAAAAATCATGGGAATCCCTTTTATAGACCAAAAAGCAACAGTATCGAAATCAAAAAGACTTCTTGCCCAAGTCGATCTGGAGGTAAACATAAGAACTTTGGTAGAAGATCTGACACCTGCACAGCGGCAATTACTGGAAATTGCCAAGGCACTTGCGACTTCCCCGGAAATCATCATTTTTGATGAGCCCACTACGGCACTGACCAGGCACGAGGCTGAAAAACTTTTTGGATTGATTGCACAACTGCAAAAAAAGGGCATTGCGATGATTTACATTTCACATAATTTGGAAGATGTGACCCATCTATCCCAGAGAATCGTGGTGCTCAGGGACGGCGTGTGCGCCAGTACCTATGAAAGGGAGAATGGTTTTGCCATTCCCAGGATAATCAGGGATATGGTTGGTAGGGATGTAGCACAACTTTTCCCTGAGAGAAATACCATTCCCAAAAAGAGCAGTTTGTTACAAGTAGAACAATTAAGTGCACCACCCTTGGTCAACGACGTGTCCTTTACCCTAAGGACTGGTGAGGTGCTGGGTTTTTATGGTCTGGTGGGCTCAGGTAGGACCGAAATGGCACGCATCATCTATGGCCTGGAATCTAGCGAAAGCGGAGCAATTCGTTTTGGCAGTGACAAAAACTTCACACCCAGCCCTAAAAAATGGGTCAAAAACGGTTTGGCCTTTCTTACCGAAGACCGCAGGGAAGAAGGCCTTTTGTTGGATCACAATATCGAAAAAAACATTGCGCTGGCGGCGCTTCCAAGCTATGCCAGTTCGATAGTGAAACGTATCAAATACAAGGCCGTACGCAGTGCCACTGTCGAAAAGGCCAAGGCTACTAAAATCAAATTCAATTCAATGACCCGTCAGGCCGTGGCCACCTTGAGTGGGGGAAATCAACAAAAGGTAGTGCTGTCAAAATGGTTGCTGACAGCTCCTAAAATATTGATTATGGACGAACCTACCAAGGGTATAGATGTAGGTGCCAAACATGAAATATACGGGCTAATCAACCAATTGATAGAAAAGGGGGCGAGCGTAATTTTAATTTCTTCAGAAATTGAGGAATTGTTGGGTATGTGCAATCGTATTCTGGTCATGAACCGGGGTCGGGTGACGGTTGAGTTCGACAAACCCAACTTTGACCGCCATGCTATTCTTGCTGCGGCTCTGCACACCAATAGTAACGAAATAAGAAAGGAAGAAGCATGAAATCTATTTGGACCTTACAAGCACAGCGGTTGTTGAACCATTCAACCATAATATTCTTTGTGGGGATCATACTGCTATTCAGTTTGATGTCACCGCAATTTTTCTCATTACAGAACTTTACGAACATCCTTATCCAAGCTTCGTCACTGGCCATAGTCGCCACTGGAATGACCTTTGTGCTCCTTACTGCGGGAATTGATCTTTCCGTGGGATCGATCATGTTTTTGGCCGGTGTTGTTTCCGCTAAAATGGTGATGGCCGGAAGCCCGCTTTGGGTGGCTTGTGCAATCGTGTTGGGCGTGGGCATACTCTTTGGTTTGGTGAACGCCATTTTCATTTACCGGTTCAAGATAATTCCCTTTATCGTGACCTTGTCCACCTTCTATGCCGGTCGTGGATATGGTTTGTTCCTTTCGGAGACCCGGGCCATAAATCTGCCGGACTCATTCTTGCAAATAGGCTCGATGCGCCCATTGGGCATTCCTTTTCCCATAATAATATTGATATTGGTAATCGGAACCGCCCATCTAACACTGACCAAAACCACTTTTGGCAGACAGGTCTATGCTGTTGGAAACAGTGTTGCAAAATCAAGAAAGTCGGGAGTGCCAGTAAAAAGAATCCTGCTCATGGTTTACCTGATCTGTGGTTTTTCCGCCGCATTGGGGGGATTGGTGGCTATTGCACAACTTGGGGCCATTTCCCCAACTTTTGGGCTTCAAAGTGAATTCTCAGCCATTGCCGCCGCCGTACTGGGCGGAACCAGTCTATTTGGTGGAAAGGGTAGTGTTTTTCCGGGCACCCTAATCGGTGCTTTGACCATACAATCTATACAGAGTGGATTGGTCATCGTAAACGCGGACCCTTATCTATATCCCGTCATCACTGGTGGCGTGATTTTTCTAATTGTTTGTAGTGATAGTTTACGCCACAAACAGGAACTTAAACGAAGACGCCTTAGCGGTGTTTCTTAACCAAACTTGAAATATGTCATTGAAGCATTTACTTCCACTGTTGCCTGCCTTAGTTCTTTTGAGTGCCTGTCAAGAACAAAAAAAGGGTTTGACCTTGGGAATATCTTTTGAAACCCTCCAAACGGAATATTGGGTGGCTAGCATGGATGCTATACGGGCAGAGTGCGACAAAAAAAACATACATTACATCGAGGCCGTTGCCAACGGTGATGCCAACAGGCAATTCGAGCAAGTAAACAATTTTATATCAAGGGGGGTGGACGGCATTATCATTGCCCCAAAGGATGGCCATACAATCATCCCCATCATAAAAGCAGCCAACAGGGCCGGCATTCCCATAGTGATATATAATCGATTGCCTGTTAAAAATAAAGGTGATTTCACAACTATTGTAGCAGACAACTACGAGATAACCAAAAATACTGTCGAATATATGTGCGAGCTTGCGAAGACCACTAAAACAAAACATAAAGCGATGATTCTTATTGGAGACCTTGGAGACGTGAACGCGGTCAATCGGCGGAAAGGTTTTGAGGATGCCATTGCAGCTTATCCAAATGTCATTGAACTGGTTGCTGAAATACCTACGGAATGGAATCAGGAGAAGGCCCTGGCAGGTGTTACTAATGCTCTACAGGCACACCCCGACATCAATTTCATATTTACTTCATCGGACTTTCTTTTTCCATCACTGGTATCGGCCCTTAAGACCGCTGGAAAATACCATCGCATAGGACATAGGGAGCATGTCATTCTGGGAGGGTTTGACGGAGATGCCATGGCATATAAAATGCTGTTGGACAGATATTTGGATGCTGACGGGGTACAGGATGTTTATTATGAATGTGAAGCTGCCGTGAAGGCCGTTCTAAAAAAACTGGATGGTGAGGCCACGGAACGCTACATTATGGATCCCGGATTTGTTATCCATCAAGGAAATCTACAACAGATGTCTCCCAAAATGTGGGGAGCTCGACCAACACCTAAAAAAAAATGACCATGCAACTGAAACAATCCTTGCCTTTATTTCAGACCATAGGGCTATCAGCCAATTCAACCGCCGCCGATGTCCGAAGTATTGCCTTTAAGGGTCACATTTTGTTGGGCATAAGCTATTTTGCAGTCAGGGACGCTGACTGGGGTACTATACAAAACAAAATCCAGAATCTAGAATTTGAAGACAAAACGAATGGCATACACATATCGCCCATCACATTGAGAAGACGAAACGATTCCGACCCTACCACGGTTGTTTCGATTGAAAAGCAACGGATAGGTAGGCTTGACCCCAGGCATTCCAAAGTCTTCAGAACACTTTGGGTGCAGGGCTGTCTTAAAAACCTTGCCCAGTCCAGGGCATCTCACCTCACGTTTTACCAAACCCAAGGCCAAGAGGAAGTACCAATGTCAAATCCTAAAACAGGCAAAAAAACCATAGCACAAGTCTGTATTAAATATTTCCAATTTTTTGATTTGTTCAAAGCTATCGGAATGTACAGGAATGCCAAGATTTTTCTTATGAGTTCATGCCCCTTAAAATTTGAGGATATGATTTTAAAAAAAGTACAGTCGAAAATAGGTTTGCTGGTCAATTATTGCCAGCAGGAAATCACCGTCACTTTAGCGGACAAAATATGTCTTGAAGCCTAGTGCCATGCCCAAAATCATCCTAAACAACGATTGGAATAATTAAAAATTCAACTATGCAATTACAGCTCTCAATATCAGTCAAATTAAACATTGAAGGGCTTTTTAGAATCAAAATACTTTAAAAATGAGCCGTCCTTACACATACCTGAAAGAAGAGGTCTACGAGGCGAACATGCAACTGCCAAAGTTGGGTCTTGTGGTCTATACCTTTGGTAATGTGAGTGCCCTTGACCGTAAAAAAGGGGTGGTCGGAATCAAACCCAGTGGGGTACCTTATGAAGATTTGAGGCCCGACGATATCGTCATCATCGATTTAGAAAACAATGTCGTTGAGGGCACCATGCGACCGTCATCCGATACCAAAACCCATTTGTTGCTGTACCAGCACTTCGAAACCATTGCAGGGATTGCACACACCCACTCTGCCCATGCAGTTTCTTGGGCACAAGCAAAAAGGGCCATCCCAAATTATGGCACGACACATGCAGACCACTTAGTTTCAGAAATCCCGATTACTGAAGAGATGAGCCCACAAATGATCGAAGGGGACTATGAGATGGAAACGGGTCACCAAATCCTTAATCTGTTCAAAAGGTTGGATTACCAAGAAGTGGAAATGGTACTGGTCGCTTGCCATGGTCCATTTACCTGGGGCAAAACTGCCGCGAAGGCTGTATACAATAGTAAGGTCTTGGAGGAGTTGGCAAAGATGGCATGGATGACAGAGCGGATCAATCCGAATGTTCGCGAACTCAGCGATGCCCTAAAGAAAAAACATTACGAGCGAAAACACGGCAAAAATGCCTATTACGGTCAGGATGCCACTTCAAAAAAAAATACCACAAAGCATTAAAACCTATAGAATGGGAAAATCAAAAAACTCTTTATGGCTGCCATTTTTTACAGCACTTTTACTTTATTCGATACTTGGCCATACCCAGGTTTACTGGCCGTTACGGGTCAGTGGGAACGGACACTTTCTTGAGGACCAAAGGGGAGTTCCCTTTTTGCCCGTAGCCGACACGGGTTGGGGCATCAAAAAACTCAGCAAAGAAGAGGTCGCGCATTATCTAGACACACGAAAGGCCCAAGGCTTCAACACCATTCTGGTATACATTCAAAAAGAAATAGGAGATCCAAAAAACCCAAATCAGGAGGCTTTTGACCATTTGAAATTTGTGTCGAGCGAATGCCTCAAAAGGGGGATGCTTATGGCATTGAACACTGGGTGGTTCGGGTTGAACAGTGTTACCCTGTTGCCGCAGTTCAAAGCGATGGGGAATCCCGAACTTACCTCCTATGGCCGTTATCTTGCCAAACAGTTTCAGGACAATCCCAACATGTTCTATATTCAGGGCGGGGATGCCAACCCTGAAAAGGATGGGGCCATCCCTGAAATCAAGAATATTGTGGAAAAGATTCACCAAGGCATTGCCGAGGTCAGTCCTGAAATACTCCATACATACCACACCACCGAGCCCATAGAGGGAAGTGGGGTATGGAGTTCAAGTTCGACATGGTTCCATAAGGATGATTACATACAAGTACACGGCAGCCAGGTCCATGTGCCTGGTAGAGGCTATGAAGACCTGTACAGATTACCACTCTCTGACTATAAGTTACCCAATCCCAAGCCACACTTTCATTTAGAGCCTGGGTATGAAGAACAACGTTTTGCCCTAGAGGTCACCCCCTATTACTGCCGCATGGGGGCACTCTGGCCTCTACTTTCAGGAAGCTGTGCCATAAGCTACGGCCATGGTTCCATATGGAATTTTAAAAAGAATTGGAAAAGCAAGCTCCATGATAAAGGTGCCACTCATGTCACCTACATTGCAAATTGGATACGGAACTACGAGTGGGAAAAGCTCGTGCCCGATGGTGCCCATAATATCATCATCGATGGATATGGAACATGGTACAACAGAGGAAACGGTAAGGAAAGATACGATTATGTCACCGTAGCAGGAGCTTCGGATCGAAGTTTTGCAGTGGCCTATGTACCCTCCAGGCGGGACATCACCATAGACTTAAACTGGTTTAGCACGGCAGGGGATACCGTCGGTTTAAAATGGTATGATCCCACTACACGGGAAACTTACATTGCCATACCGGGCACCCCGTTCAAGACAAGCGGCACCAAGACCTTGCAAATGCCCATGGACAATTCTTGGGGAGATGAAGATTGGGTTTTGATAGCGCAAGTGGCATCACAGTGATTGTCAACTGGCATGTTACCAAGGTCAGTCTGCAATAACACTTTGAACAAAATCTAATTTGTATACAATTATTTATTATATTAGTATGCAATTATGAGGTTATTTTAACCCACGTTTTGATATGCCGCATCCATGGAAAGAAGGAAGTTCAACAAGCTAACGGGCACATTAGGAACATTAGCCATTGTCAATCCTGCATCCTTATTTTTCCAAAAGCAAAACCCATTGGACCGGATTGGAATTTCCACCGTCAACTTTAGAAATCGTTTTGCGAGTACCAATCCGAACAGTTCAATGTCCAACCGATTGACACTCCTGCAGGTGCCCCAGTATTTTTCAGATAGGTTTTCAATAAAGAATGTGGAGTTTTGGAGCAGGCATTTCGAGTCCACGGAGAAGGATTATTTGCGAAAGCTGAAAAAGGCTCTCAAAAAAAATGAGAGTAGGCTCATCAACATACAGATGGACGAGAAGTACCAGATAGGCGATCCTGATCTGCAGAAAAGAAAGGAAAGTGTCGAATTGGTATTACATTGGGTCGAGGTTGCATATGCTTTGGAGGCCGAATGTATTAGGGTAAATCCTGGAAAAGGTAAACTTCAATATGCCATTGAATCCTACAGGGCCATTAACGGATTGGCCAAAAAGAAGGGTATTTTGCTTTTGATTGAGAACCATTTTGGTATGGCGATGGATCCTGAGATTCACTTAAAGATCGTGCGTGAAGTTGGAGCTAACGTGTATACCCTTCCCGACTTTGGTAACTATGAAGACAACGTTCGTTTCGATGCCTTGAAAAAAATCATACCCAAAGCACATCAGATATCCGCTAAAACCGTGGACTTTGACCAAAATGGCAATCATGTCTCCTTTGATTTTGACCGCTGTATGAAAATTGCAATAGATAGTGGTTTCAAGGGTATCTATTCCTTGGAGCAATGGAGCCGAAACGACAATCAAATGAACGACGAAGAAATGGCTGACTGGATGATAGCACATATCAAGTCAGCGTTAGTAAATCACCAAAAATGAAACCTGTTACCCCGAAAACATCTCAAAAGTCTAAAATGATGTGCAAAATTTTCCAAAGTATGACCTTTTTGATATTGTTATTTTCCATGGTAAGCTATTCCCAGGATTGGGAAGAACACGGAAGGCTCAAAGTTTCGGAAAATGGCCACTACTTAGAACATGAAGACGGAAAGGGCTTTTTTTGGCTGGGCTGTACTGCATGGATGTTGCCGAGATTAAACCCTTCGGACGTGGACCGCTATTTGAAAAATCGAGCTGAAAAAGGCTTTACGGTCATCCAAGTAAACGTGACCAATATGAAAAGGCCCAATTTTGAGGGGGAATGGCCTTTCGTGGGCGAAGAAAGGCCTTGGCAGAAAGTGCAGTTCAACGAAACCTACTGGAAACATATTGATCACATCATTGAACGTGCTGCACACCATGGTCTCTATGTGGCGGTATTTGTTTGGTGGGGCACTGCTGCCAACGATAGCGATCAGTACCGCAAAAAAGACGAACCTACCCGACAATTTTTTTCTAACCCTGATACCCATAACTACCAGTTTGGCAAGCTACTGGGAAAACGGTACAATGACCACCCGAATATCATTTGGGTAGGAGCAGGGGAATATCACAAAATGGTCAGCGTAATGTTCCCAAACAATCAAAGACCATTGACTGAAGAGCATAAGAGGCGGTTGGTACGTGTCATAGAGGGAATTAGAGAAAGTGATCAACCCGGCAAACATCTCTATACCATGCACCCCATATCCTTTCTCTCCTCCTCGGAGGAATTTCATACCACCGAATGGCTCGACTTCAATATGATTCAATCTCATGCCGTTCCCGAATTTATACAGCCTTTGACAAACGCTGATTGGCACAGGTTGCCCATAAAGCCTACCTTCAATGCCGAGGGCTGGTACGAAAATGAAGAAAATCTTTACGAGCGTTGGACCGGAATGCGCAAATCGGGGGAAGATACCCTAGACCCTGATTGGGTACAGCGCTACCAAGCGTACTGGTCTGTATTTAGTGGGGGTTTTGGGTTCACTTACGGCCACAAAAATATCTGGAGAATGGAAACAGATTCTGGGCAGGTCGGGGTTTTGAAAGATGAAACCTTAAACGCCCCCGGGTCTGCCTCATTGTCACTTCTCAAGAAGCTAGTTACATCGAAACCTATCCAATCCAGGATTCCCGATCCGCTATTGGTCAGTTCGGGAACCACTGGAAGAGACGCTGGTTTATCACCTGATCTTCGGATAAGTACGAGGGCAGAAGATGGCTCATGGGCTTTTGTTTACACCACGAGAGGCTCACTCATTCGTGTAAACATGGACCGATTGGCCCCAGGGAAAGCCATGGCCTACTGGTTCAACCCCAGTAACGGCAAGTGGCGAAAGGATGCAAAAGATATGCCCACCCAGGAACCCTTTAGAACGGATATTCCAAGTGGCCCAAATACCACTGCTGAATATTTTGATCCTCCGGGAAAGGCCGCAGACGGTAACGATTGGGTCTTGGTGTTGGAAGTTGAACCCTAGCTGATGTCCATGTCTTTAAAGTCCATACTAGTATCCCTGCTTTTGGTATTCTTTTCTGAAAAGAGTTTTGGCACTCAGCTTGATGCTTACACCGAAGTACCTGCACCGGGCTTGGATAAATATGGTGGTTACAAAGAAATTCAACTTGGGGCAACGGGGTTCTTCAGAATACAGAAGACAGCGGAGCGGTTTTGGTTGGTATCGCCAGAAGGCCATGCTTTTTTGAGCCACGGTATCAACCATTTGGAACCGAAATGGATGAAACGTTTTTATAATATTGATTACTGGGCGAGGGCCTATAAGGTTGTTGACTATTCCGACAATACGTTTAAAGAAGCCTTTATAAAAAAAGTGAAGGACGATATCAAAGCCTTAGGATGGAACACGTTAGGGTGCCATTCTCCAAATAATCTTTACGAAAAAAGGTTTATCCCTTACGTAGAAACTGTGCGATTCGTAAACATTCAGCATTACCGACCACATGATGCCGACGACTTTCCCGATGTTTTTTCCAGTGAATTTGAACGATATGTGGACAGTATAGCAGCGGTCAAGGTACGACCATTGAGGAATGATCCTTATCTTTTGGGCTATTTCATGACCGATTGCCCCATACTTACTCCAAAAGATGCCGAAGCACATGGTAATAACATCTACGGCAAGGCCCGAAAGGCTTCACCTACCTGGCCCGAAGTCCTCCGGAATCTTTCGGGGAACAGCCTAGGGAAAAAAGCTTATTTGGCACATATCAAAGAACTTTATAACCACAACATTGAAGATTTCAACAAAACCTATAAAACCGATTTCGGCCATTTCGACCACCTTCTCAAAAGCGTTGATTGGAGACTTAAATCAGACCCGAAAAATGAATCCGAACAACGTGACAACCATTCTTTTTTATTGAAAATATTGGAAAGAAGATACGCACTGGAAACGGCAGCGATTAAAAAATATGACCCCAACCATCTCATATTCGGTGACAAGTTCAATGGAAACACTGATACTCCTGAAAGCATCCTAAAAGTGGCTTCCAACTATTTTGATGTCATCTTCATTCAGCACTATGCGTTATGGGATGAACTCAAGACCTTTATGGACAAGATTGCCCGCACTACCGGGAAACCTATCATACAAGGCGACTCATCGGTACAGGTACCCTATGAAAACATGCCCAATCCTTATGGCCCCCACAGCACTGACCAGAAAGAGCGAATTGCCAGGGTGGAAAACCTTTACATGAATTCCTTTGCGCGGCCTGATTTTCTCGGCTGGCATTGGTGCGGATGGATGGATTCATGGGAAATTGGCGGCCAGATTGGGAAACAGCATGGGGGAATACAAGATCCGTTCGGTAATTTTCATCCGGTAAAAGATTTTTTGTCGGCATTTTCGAGAAAGATGTATTGCATTGCAACAAAGGCAAAATGACGATGAAGACAACACTTACTTTTTTGCTTTTCTTAAATGTGCTCGTTTGGGCACAGGCCGTAGAGGCCCAGCAAGCCAAGGCTAAAACAAAAACTGTCGAACTTGTATTTATTGCCGGGCCCAATGATCATTGTGGCGACAACCCTTGCCATAAATACATAGAAGACCTATCCCTTTTAAAAAAATGCTTGGAGGCATTGAAAAGGCCTGCAAAGTTCGAAGTGCAGCTCTATATTGGCGAAAGACCGAAATTAGGTGATCTGGACAACGTATCGGCAGTTATTGTACATTCCAGTGCAGATCGCTCAATGGATGAATGGCATGCCCTGTTCCCCCAAAATGATGGAGCCAAAGATTACGATGATGAATACCTGGATTTTCTCCGCTACTTTGATGAGCAAATGGCACGAGGCATGGGCCTTATGCTGATGCACTACAGTACATGGGTCGACCATCCCGAAGCCCAAAAGAGACTATTGGACTGGATTGGAGGGCATTATCTTAAAGGCAAATCAAAGGTAGATGGAGATAAATCGACTAAAGGTACCACAGCAATGGAAACCGTGGAGTTTGTGAACCCTGGGCACAGCATCCTTAACGGGTTGAAACCTTGGACTTCAGAGGCCGAATATTATTACAATATCCATTTCAGGGAGAACGACCCCAGGTTCACTCACCTTCTCTCCTCAAGGCTCCCATTGGACAGCCCTGAGCCCCATACCGTGGCGTGGTGCGTTGAGCGGGACGACGGTGGCAGGGGTGTCGGCTTTACGGGTGCGCACAATCCCGATAATATGTATCTTGATGATTTTAGAACCTTTGTACTGAATGCCATCGTATGGACCGCAAAAGTCAAAGTCCCAAGAAAGGGCATCCGATCAACCGTCCCAAAAAAATGAAAACAGTACTTCAACATACCCTTTCCCTGCTCATCTCCATGTGGGTATTGGTGGGTTGTGACCATAAAAAAGGGCCTATATCAGAAAAGCAAAATAAAGAATGGCCTTATTATCATGGTAGTCTCGACAATAATCAATACTCAGAGCTCCAACAGATCACAAAAAAAAATGTGTACGACCTCAAATTGGCCTGGAGCTATGAAATGGAGGAAGGCTCCGGAACCAGTAAGGTCAAATGCAATCCACTGGTTATTGACGGAATACTGTATGGTACTACTGATGCCAAGGATGTAGTCGCACTTGATGCAGCAACGGGAGAAGAAAAATGGATCTTCAAACCTCGGGAACTGGACAAAAAGGGCAGTCAAGGACCAGCCAGAGGCTTGGTTTATTGGGAAAAAGAAGATGACAAGCGCCTGTTCTATGTATATTCTGAATACCTCTATGCCATAAATGCCGAAACCGGCATGTTGGTCAATAGTTTTGGAGGAAATGGCAGAATTCATTTTTCAATTGGTCTGGAACTGGGTCAGGACAAAAGGATTTCGCAGACCACCCCGGGGGTCATCTATAAAGAACTGCTAATTGCAGGGTCCTTTGTCTCAGAGTATCTCCCTGCAGCCCCCGGAGATATTCGAGCCATCAATGTGGTTACTGGAAAATTGGAGTGGATCTTTCACACCATACCCAGACCTGGAGAATTTGGTTACGACACTTGGCCGCCCGAGGCCTACAAAACTTTAGGAGGAGCAAACAGCTGGCCAGGAATGAGCTTGGACGAAGCACGCGGCATTGTATTTATACCTACAGCATCGCCAACCTATGACTTCTATGGTGCCAACCGAAAAGGAACAAATCTATTTGGCAATTGCCTTCTGGCACTCGATGCAAAAACTGGTAAGCGTATTTGGCATTATCAGATTGTACACCATGACCTGTGGGATCGAGACCTTCCCTGCCCTCCCAACCTGATTACGGTCACCCGTGGTGGAAAACAAAGGGATGCCGTGGCACAGGCTACAAAATCAGGATATATCTATTTGTTTGATAGGGAGACTGGCACACCTCTGTTCGATATCAAAGAGGTGCCCGTACCTTCGTCGACAATACGCGATGAGGAGGCCTGGCCCACACAGCCCATACCGGTAAAACCCCCGCCCTTTGCACGACAGCAAATGATGGAAACAGACATAACAAATATATCACCCAAAGCCAATACCCATGTTCAAAAGGAATATCGAAAATATACTACGGAACCTTTTTCTCCCCCATCCACACAAGGGTCCATCGTTATGCCTTTTTTCAACGGTGGTGCCAGTTGGGGTGGCGCTGCCT
>JANQRD010000181.1 GCA_028284725.1 Allomuricauda sp.
GGACTTGTAAGTGATTCGAATGGCAAACTTATCGTAGACCTCGTCAAATGAAACATTTTGTGCCTTCATCTTTCGCCGGATGGAAAAGATGGACTTCATCCGCCCCTTTATATCGTAGTTGAGTCCTTCCTTGTCCAAGGAATTTCTAATGACGTTCGAAAAATCATCAATATAGGCCAGTTGCTCTTCTTCCGTATCCTCAATTTTTGCCTGAATATCATTGTAAACCTCAGGTTCGGTGTACTTCAAACTTAAATCCTCAAGATGTGTCTTGATGTTGTACAATCCTATTCGATGGGCAAGTGGAGCATAGATGTAAAGTGTCTCTGAGGCAATTTTCACCTGCTTGTGCTCCGGCATCGCATCCATGGTAAGCATGTTGTGGTACCGATCCGCAATCTTGATAATAATCACCCTCACGTCGTCGTGCAGGGTCAACAGCATCTTCCTAAAATTCTCCGCCTGCTGGCTAATGTCCTTATCCTTTTTAAGGTGGGCAATTTTGGTAAGTCCATCCACGATCCGAGCTACTGCCTCTCCGAACATACGTTCAATATCATCCAACGTATAGGGAGTATCCTCTACAACATCATGGAGTAGGGCGGAGGCAATGGAAACTGCATCCAATCCAATTTCGGAAGCAACGATTTTCGCAACGGCTATGGGATGGAAGATATAGGCTTCACCAGATTTTCGACGTTGGTCCTTATGGGCATCAACGGCCACGTCAAAGGCAGAGCGTATCAATTTCTTATCCTCATTGGATAAGTTTTGATAGCTAATGCGAAGCAATTCCTTGTACTGCTTTGCAATCTCCTTATTCTCCTTTTCGATAGCAGCCTCCGTCATAGTATATTAAAATTACCACAATCCTATAAGGTAAACAACAAAAATTATGCCTTTAAATTCCTAATGCGCTCTACCAAAGGGGGATGGGAGTAATGCACGAAAACGTAGGCTGGATGCGGCGTAAGGTTGCTTAAATTCTGCTTTGAAAGCTTTTTTAATGAAGTCACCAATGGTGCCGCGGCGAATGTCATTTTGGCATAATCGTCCGCTTGAAACTCAAATTTTCTCGATAAATAGTTCATCGCCAGGCCTGTAATTTCGGAAATGGGACTGTACAAGAGCACAAAACCCACCAATCCAGCATGAAAACTTGGTTTGGAAACCCCAATTGCCAGTGAAATTTCCGGAGTATTGATGAACAATGATAAAATAAAAAGCGTAAAACCGGTCAAAGCGATGGAGACAAAAAGGTTGAAAATGATGTGCTTCCGTTTGTAATGACCCACTTCGTGGGCCAGCACGGCCACAATCTCCTCCTCACTCAAATCGTTGATCAGGGTATCAAACAACGTAATCCTTTTTTCACGTCCGAATCCGGAAAAATAGGCATTGGCCTTGGTGGATCGTTTGGAGCCATCGATCACAAATATGTTTTTGAGTTCAAACCCTACGTTTTGGGCATAATTCTGTATGGCATTTTTTAAGCTTCCCTCTTTTAGCGGAGTCTGCTTATTGAAAATAGGAACAATCAATCTACTGTAAAATAGATTCATGAAAATAACAACTACAGTAGCCATGATCCAGGTGTAAATCCAAAAGTTGGGTCCGGTCCATTGATAAAAAAGGATGAACAAAGCCAACAAGCCACCTCCAAAAAGTCCAGCGAGTAAGCCTCCTTTCAATTTATCAAAAATGAATAGTTTCTTAGTGGCCTTATTGAAACCATAATTTTCTTCAATCACAAAGGTTTGGTAATAGGAAAAAGGAAGCTCTAAAATGCTGCTCCCCAGAGCAATAATCCCGAAGAAAATCAAAGCCATTCCTATCGTATTTTCGGTAAGGGACCGTGTAACTTCATCTACCCATTCAAATCCACCAAAAAACAGAAAGCCTAAGGTGAGCAGTAGCGAAAAACCATCGGAAAACAACCCAAATTGATAATTTGCCCTTTTGTATTGCTGTGATTTTTGGTATTCGACATCATCGAAGACATCGCTCAATTCATCCGGGACAGACGATTCGAATCGCCTTGCATTTAGAAATTCCAGCAGCTGATGAATCAGGTATTGAATCACTAAAATGGCAATGATAATGTAGAATAGGGTAGTTTTTTCCATAGGCTAGAATCCACGTTGCCGCTTGGCTTCAAAGATAAGTATTGCTGCCGATACCGATACGTTCATGGAGTCGATTTCTCCTTGCATCGGGATTATGATATTTTCGTCGGAGCTTTGCAGCCAGTCCTTGGTCAAACCCGTTGCTTCGGTTCCTACTACAATGGCACTGGCTAAATTAAAATCACATTCTACGTAGGGTTTGGCAGCTGTAAGTGCCGCGCAATAGATGCTGATTCCCTTTTCCTTTAAAAATCGAATGATTTCTTCTGTCGTGCCAATTCCAATCTGGTTGGTAAACACACAGCCCACACTGGATCTGATGATGTTTGGATTGTAAAGATTAGATTTGGGATTGGCTATCAAAACAGCATCCACCGCAGCAGCATCTGCTGTTCTTAGCAACGCGCCTATATTTCCTGGTTTTTCAGGTGCTTCGGCGATCAAAAGCAAGGGATTCTTTCCCTTGAACTGAATCTCCTCCAAATTATGCGACTTACTTCGGAAAAGTGCCAAAACCCCCTCAGTGGTTTCACGATAGGCCACCTTTTCATAGACTTGTCTGGATATTTCGATGACTTCGGCTTCTATACGATGAAAAAGGGAGCTGACATTGTCAAAAGATAAGATTTCAGGGCAGTACAGCACAGTTTCCATAACGTATCCACCTTTTCGGGCGAGTTCAATTTCCCGCCTGCCCTCAACAACAAAAAGCCCAGTTTTTTTACGCTCTTTGGACTTCTCTTTGAGCAGTAGTATTTTCTTGATCAGCGGGTTTTGGAGACTGCTGATTAGTTTGGGTTCCTTCACATATCAAAAATACGTATTCTTGTAATCTTGATCTAGAGATTTCGACCAATGCACAAACAATTGACGATGAAAAAAATAGCGTTTATCCTTCTTGCTTTATCCATCGGAGCATGTAAGGACAATACCAAAAAAGTAGAAAATACAGAGGCTGAAAAGGAGGTAGTTGCTGTGACCAAGTCCAGTTATCCTGAAGCACTTGAGGCTATTTTCGAGGCACATGGTGGATTGGATACCTGGCGTGGACAGCGAACATTGGCTTATGATATTCCCAAAAAGGACTTCACCGAAACCCACACCATTGATCTAAGAACCCGTAAGGATCGGGTAGATTCGGAGCAGTTTTCGTTGGGAACCGATGGCAATCAAGTATGGCTGCTTGATTCGGATGAAAATTACAAAGGAGATGCCGCTTTTTACCATAATTTGATGTTCTATTTCTATGCCATGCCCTTCGTTTTGGCCGATGATGGTATTATTTATGGTGAAACCCCGGATTTGGAGTATGAGGACAAAACCTATCCAGGAATACGGATTGCCTATGAATCAGGAGTGGGAACCTCCTCGAGAGATGAATATTTTATTCATTACGATGCCGAAAACCATCAAATGGCCTGGTTGGGTTATACCGTGACCTATCGTACAGGTGAAAAATCTGAAACGATAAAATGGATCAGGTATGATGATTGGCAAAACCTGGAGGGCTTAGTGCTTCCAAAATCGATTACCTGGTACAATTTTGAAGGATCTAAAATTCTGGATGCCAGGAGTACCGTTGCGTTTGAAAACGTAACCTTGAGCAAAGCATCAAAGCCTTCGGATTTCTATGAAAAACCTTCCGAAGCCGTTTTTGTAGAGGTAAAAAAGAGCTAACAAGATTGGGAAGTTTCAGTGGTCAAAATCCATTTTTGTTGTGGTAACTGATCAACAACCCCACAACGGAGCTATAGCTTTTAATTCCTTCCTCCTGATTGTTGGCCTTTAAAAAGGTATTGAAGATGGATTTAAAAACTGGTTCCAAAGGATTTTTATAGCGCTCCCAAAAATCGGCAATTTCCTTGAAGTTTTTCTTTACCCCCGGGTGAAGGGTTTCCACTACTTCTTTAAATGTTGCTTCATCCCTCCGTTTAAGATCCGACAGGCAATAGCCCAAAGAATGGTGGTATGCAGCATACTTGAAATACGGATCTTCATTGGTGACGGTCACTAGGAAACCAATAAAATTGGTGACATCCTCAGCTGCGTAGCCCAGTTGGTGCCCAACTTCGTGTCCGCTCACTGTTGGCAGCCTAAAAAGGGGGGTAATTCCATTGACTTGTGCTTCGTTGGAAAACGGATTTAAGTAGCCACCATATCCCATATACGTCAATGGCAGGCTGAACAAGGAAGCCTTTAAACTTGGGCTTTTGTATTCAAAATTGGGATATTGTTTTTTTAAAATGGAGTAACCCTCCTCAGTCATCTGAAAGATTTCCTCTCTGGAATATGGAATTGTTACGGCATCGGTACTATCACCTGTGATTTCAAATTGGTATTGATTCGTTTTTTCTACCAGATAGGCTGTGAATCCTGCCAATTGTTCGGTGGTATATTCTTTTTCAATTCCCAATTTATCGGTTATGGGCAGTCGATAGTAGTTCATTCCCCAAAGCAGGTGGAAGGCAAAGTATACAATGGAAAATGCCACAACAATATCCTTCAGCAGCATAATGGGCTTTTTTTTGATGGACTTCCAATTGCGGTAGCAATATCTTATCGCCAGCAGCACCAGTATGGAATAGAAGATATCCCCAATAGAAAATGGTATCCAACCAAAAACAACCCGCAACAACCTTGAAATAGGGGGGTAGATGCCATTGCTGTAATACCTTTCCACAATTTCAGGATAGCTCCCGATCCATTTTACCAAAATTACCTGTAGGGGTAGGGCAATAGCGATAACTGTTTTAACCTTTTGTCCCAAAATCAAAAGCATAAAAATTCGATACCAAGTTCTAAACTAGGCTTTAATTTTAAGATGAACAATTTCGTTTAGCGTAAGATTTTGATGAGATTAAGTTCGAGCAACATTGAATAGGCATATTGAAAAAAACCGCTCTTATAAGCGGCCTTTTCTCTTTGCCTTTAACAGGTTTATTCTTGGATTCCTGTGATTTCCAAATCAAAAATCAAGTCTGAATTCGGAGGGATTGGACCACTGCCTCGGGGACCATAACCCAAATGGGAAGGAATAAACAAACGAACTTTATCGCCCACGCGCATGGATTGCAATCCTTCCTTGAACCCTGGAATTAATCGTGCCTCAGGGCCGTAATCCATAGGAATAGGTTGATAGCCTCCTTGATCTCTTCTTCCGGGATTCAACTTGTTGAATTTCCCTGCTACTTCTTCGATATTGCTATCGAACAGATTACCGTTGGGCAACCATCCTGCATAGTTGACCAAAACCTTTTGTCCTGTTTTGGGTTCTTCTCCCTCTCCTTTAACCAACGAATAGATTTTAAGTCCCGAAGAAGTTTCTTCTGCCGCTTCCTTTTGCTCTTGTAGCTCTTTGACAAAGTCTTCCATCATTTTTTTGAAAGCAGCCTCAGCGGCTTTTTCTTCTTCAAAGTAGTCGGACATTATTTGGACGGCATTGAACTTTTTTGCCGCTTTACCATTCCTAACAATTTCCACTTTGTTCATTACCACATCGACTTTGGGTTTGTCTTTGGGCACTGTTTCCACATTCGCAATGGAATCAACAATTTCGATGCCTTTCACAACTTCTCCGAATACCGTATGCCTTCCGTTGAGCCATGGGGTTTCCTTATGGGTAATAAAAAATTGACTTCCGTTGGTCTTGGGGCCAGAATTGGCCATGGACAAGATTCCTTTTTTGGAGTGACTCAACGAATCGTTGAACTCATCCTTGAATTTGTAGCCGGGGTTTCCTCTTCCCGTACCGCTTGGGTCGCCCCCCTGAATCATAAAATCCTTAATGACCCTGTGGAAAATGATGCCATCGTAAAATTTCTTTCCTTTTAGAGTATCGTCAACAAATGGATTGGTTCCTTCTGCTAAGGATACAAAATTGGCCACGGTTACTGGTGTTTTTTCATGTTCCAATTTCACGATAATGTCTCCTTTGGTGGTTTGGATATCCGCAAATATTCCGTCTCCCAACTCGGCATAATGGCTCGACTTGCATCCGAAGAAAATAATTGTAAGTAGGGTTAGTAAAACAAATGATTGTTTCATGGTATTTATGGTTTTTAATTTAAACTATCTTGATGAATAATGATGGTGTGGAGTTCCACTGTGGACTTCAAAGGTGTCCTGGGACCAATTCTGTCTCCGTCTCCATGATAGCCATAAGCTTGTAGTGACGGGAACAAAAAAGTAGCCCTTTCATTGATCTTGAGCAGTTTTACAGCGTTCTGTAAACCGGAAAAAAGCTGTTCCTTGGCCACCACATAAGAAGTAGGCCCAATTTCCTCCATGGAATACAAAGTATCGTTGGCAAAGGTGACCAAATTGTAGGAAAACAAGATTTGATCATCTGTTTTTGGGGCATAGGTTGCCGTATCGTTTTTGCTTTCGAAATAATACCAAAATCCATTGGGACTATTTGAATACTCGTGTAAGGTATCTTTCTCGATAATTTTCTTGATAAGCTTCTCTTCCTCCGCCAATAAGGCTTTGTTCCGCTCTACGGATTCCTTAAAAAAACTCCCGGATTTTACCTCTACAGGTCTCCTCGGTTCGGGCCCTCTACAATTGACAAAAAACACTAACACAAATAGAAAAAGAACAGTTCTCACAAATTCAATTGGTTTTTATATTCCTCGAGTACAGCAATAAATTTTTGAACGGTTTCCTCCATGCTCATTTCGCTTCTGCCTCCTGCGGCATTATCGTGCCCACCTCCATTAAAATGGTTTCGGGCAAATGTATTTACCGAGAAATCCCCAACAGATCGGAACGAGATTTTTATAATGCTCTCTTCTCTGTTTTCTATGAAAATGGCAGCGAAAGTAATCCCCTCCAAGGTCAGACCATAATTCACAAAACCTTCCGTATCTCCCTTTTTAAAGTTGTGGGCGTCCAGTTCTTCTTGTGAAAGTGTGATGTATGCAGTTCTGTATTCTGACAAAATCACCATATTGCTCAAGGCCACTCCCAACAAATGAAGGCGGGAGGGAGGATTGGTATCAAAAACCTGCCGATGGATCTCCATATTGTCGGCTCCCCGATCGATAAGGTCGGCCACCACACGGTGCGTCCTGCTCGATGTTGATCGGTACTTGAAGGAACCGGTGTCCGTCATAATGCCGGTATACAGATTTGTAGCAATCTCTTTGGTAATTTTATCAACCTCACCCAGTTTTTCAATGAAATTATAGACCATTTCGCAGGTAGAGCTCATGCTCACATCGGAATAAGTTACCGTTGCGTAGTCCCCAGGCTGTTGGTGATGGTCGATCATGATGAAGTCGGCCTTTTTTGTTTTCAGTACTTTTTCCAACTGACCGACTCGTGATAAATCATTAAAGTCAAGAGTAAAAATTACGGTGGCCTCTTCCAGCAGTTTTTTGGACTCTGAGTTTTCGCGTTCGAAGTTCAGGACAGTGTCATTTCCGGGCATCCATTTTAAAAACTTTGGATACTCATTTGGCACAATAACCGAGACTTCCTGCCCTTTTGATTTTAGAAAAAAATAGAGGCCCAAGCTTGAACCAACGGCGTCGCCATCAGGGTTTTTGTGCGGTACAATTACGATTTTTTGGGGCTTGGAAAGAATCGACTTAACTGTCTCGATGTCCTCTAAATTCATGCGGTCAAAGATACAATAATATAATATAGAGGTAACTCTTGATACGCTATTTTTGTCTGGCGTTAAATCACTGCGATGCGAATCTTCTTTCCAATAGGTTTTGTCCTCGTTTTCTTTTACGGATGTAAATCTTATCAAAATCCATCAGTTGGTGTTGTAAAAACCGAAGACTTTGGTAATGTCTTTATTGCGGCATTGGGTTCTTGCAACAAACAATATGAAGAAAATCCGTTTTGGGACGATATTTTGGCCCAAAAACCCGATGTCTGGATTTGGGGAGGTGACAATATTTATGCTTCCGAAGGGTTTAGCCTAAAAAAGATGAAAAAAGGGTATCGCCAGCAAAACAGGAATCCAGGCTATCGGGAATTAAAAGCGAAGGTTCCCGTTATCGGTACTTGGGATGATCATGATTATGGATTGAATGACGGAGGTACAGCGTTTCGTCAAAAGAAGGAAACACAACAGTTGTTCCTTAATTTCATGGATGTCCCAAAAAAGAGTGCTCGAAGAGATCAAGAAGGTATCTATACCTCACATTTGTTTGAAACAAATCAAGGTAAGGTAAAGGTTTTTGTATTGGATACCCGTTACTTTAGAAGTCCGCTTGAAAGAGATGAAAACCCCAACAGATGCTATAAAATCAATAGAGACCCAAACGCAACGGTTCTTGGGTCAGCCCAATGGAATTGGCTACAAAAGGAATTGAAAACCTCCGATGCGGATTTTAATCTGATTGTGACAAGCATTCAATTTCTATCAGGGGAACATGGTTTTGAGACTTGGGGTAACTTTCCATACGAGGTTAAAAAACTAAAAAAATTGATTATCAATTCGAGAGCAAAAGGGGTAATGGTATTGTCTGGGGACCGTCATATTTCAGAATTTTCAAGAACTGATCTGGAAGGTATGGATTATCCCTTGATCGACTTCACAAGCAGTGGATTGACCCATTCCTATTCAGATTTTGAAAGCGAACCAAACCGGTTTCGCGTCAACGATGTGACCACCGTGCCCAGTTTTGGAATAGTTGTATTGGATTTTGATCACAATGAGGCTCATTTCAAAATAATGGGTGAAAATGGTAGGGTTTATCAAGAATTAAAACAGCAGTATTAGTTCGGGCCTTGCCCGTTGGTCGAAAAAGCGTAAGTTTGGGCAAAATTTTATGAAATGACCGGAAATAGAACGTTCACCATGATTAAGCCAGATGCTGTTGAAAACGGACATATTGGTGCGATTTTGGAAAAAATAACAGCTGCAGGAT
>JANQRD010000188.1 GCA_028284725.1 Allomuricauda sp.
TAGCGGGTTCCATCAAGGGTGAATGAAACGCCCCTCCGACAGGTAGCAATAAAGCTCTGCGAGCCCCCGCCTCCTTTAATCTTTCGCAGGCAGTATTTACGGCATCCACTTCTCCAGAAATCACCAACTGCCCAGGACAGTTGTAATTTGCAGGAACAACAATCCCTTCGGTTTCAGCACATATTTTTTCAACAACCTCATCATCCAATCCCAACACCGCCGCCATCGTACTTGGTTTCAATTCACATGCTTTTTGCATGGCCAATGCCCGCTGGGATACTAATTTCAGACCATCTTCGAAATTCAAAGTGCCGTTGGCCACCAAGGCTGAGAACTCTCCCAATGAATGCCCTGCCACCATATCCGGTTTGAAGTTACCTCCCATTACCTTGCTCAATATCACGGAATGCAAAAAAATCGCCGGTTGGGTCACTTTCGTCTGTTTTAAGTCTTCAGGGGCCCCTTCAAACATCACATCGGTAATTAAGAACCCCAATACATCATTGGCCTGTTCAAAAAGCTCTTGAGCTTCGGGGTGGCTTTCATAAAGATCTAGTCCCATCCCCACAAATTGGGCACCTTGTCCTGGAAAGATATATGCGTTCATTAGTTTAGTTTTTTAGTGTCGCTAAAATAGGGATTATTTGCATTGCCCAGCTACTTAAACCAACTGGCGTAAGTAACATAATTGTTGGCGATTCGGTCTATTTCCCCTGCGGTGAGTTCTGGGCTTACATCCTTGATTTTTTTAGCAGGCATCCCAGCATAAATACTCCCTTCCTCCACATGGGTGCCCTGGGTGACCACCGCGCCAGCGGCTATAATCGAATTACTTTCAACAATACAATCATCCATAATTATACTTCCCATACCGACCAACACATTGTCTTTAACCGTGCAGCCGTGTACAATGGCATTATGTCCGATGGAAACATTGTTCCCAATGGTCGTTGGTGATTTTTGATAGGTACAATGGATCACCGCACCATCTTGCACGTTCACTTTGTTTCCCATTTTAATGAAGTGTACATCACCCCGAACCACTGCATTAAACCAGATACTGCATTGGTCGCCCATAGTCACATCCCCAACGATGGCAGCATTTTCGGCAATAAAGCAATCATTACCCATTTTAGGGGATTTTCCCCGAACTGATTTTATTATCATCCTCTATTTTTATTGAAAGTAAGCAAGCAATCCTGCTTTTTTGGAGGCAGAAACTGATAATTCCTTTCCGTTTGCCAATATAACACTGCCGCCTTTTCCCCTTTTGTATTTGACCACCTTTCCCACATTGACCAAATAGGATTTGTGAATCCGTGAAAAACCGTATTCAGAAAGCGCATCCTCAAAATATTTCAGGGTTTTACTTACCACTATTTTTTTATGCTCCAAATAGATTTCGGTATAATTGTCATCGGCTTTACAGAAAAAAATGTCCCCTACTTCCAGCACTTGAAATCCATCTTGTTGGGGCAAGGTAATCTTTCCTTTCGTTTTGATTGATTTTGCTGTAAGCACCTGTCCTTCCAGAGCGTTTTCCTTTTCCTTGATTTCCTTTACATAATTTACTGCCTTTACAAGCTCATCGATATTGATTGGCTTCATCAAATAATAGGCCGCATGGTTGTTTAAGGCATCCATTGCATATTGGTTATAGGCTGTGACAAAAACGGTTTCAAAGGTTCTGTCCGGTACTTTATCCAACAAATCAAAGGCATTTCCAAAAGGCATTTCCACATCCAAAAAGACCAGATCAGGTTGGTGTTCACCAATTAATTCCAATCCCTCGCTGATATTGGAAGCCTCTCCAAGAAGCGTTATTCCATTGGTATATTTGGCCAGGTAATTCCGAAGGATTTCCCTGCTATTTGCTTCATCTTCCACTATGATTGTACGTAGTTCCATCAGTCTTTTTTGAGCTTAAGGGACACTTTTGTTCCGGTTTGATCTTCATATAAATCGGAAATGGAAACATCCACTTTGTTCTTGTACATATCATTCAGAATTTGGATCCTTTTTTTGATGTTGCCCATTCCTTTTGATTTCTGTTTCTTTTGATTCGCTGTTTTCAAAGCTGCCGATTTTTTTCTCCCGATTCCATTGTCGGTGATAATGATTTCCAGCGTTTCTTTGTTGATTTGATTCACTGCAATCTTTAAAAATCCCTTTTCTTCTTTATAGCGCAATCCATGCCAAATGGCATTTTCAATATAAGGTTGTAGCAACATCGGAGGAATCTCAAAAGCTTCAATATCAATTTTTTTGTCAATGTCGATATCGAAATCGAATTTATCTGCGAAGCGGGAATGTTCCAACTTCACATATAGTTGCAATAGTTCCAATTCCTTTGAAAGAGGGATGAAATCTTCTTCTGAATTTTCAAGCACGCTTCGCATGAGCACTGAAAAGTCACTCAAAAACCTGTTGGCACTCCGTTCATCACTTTTAGCAATAAAATTGTTCACCGAATTCAGTGCATTAAAGATAAAATGTGGATTCATTTGGGTGCGTAGCGACTTTAGGGCCAAAAGGTTATTGGCCAGTTTTTGTTGCTTGTTGCTCCTGTAAAACAAAAATGCCGTCAACGCAGTCAGCAAAAGACCAAACACCAATGAGTAAATAATCCATTTTTGCCGTTTACTGGTCTCCTGGAACAGCTGCTGTTCGGTGACCGCAAGACTGTATTTGCTTTGGGAAAGCTGCCGTTCCTGCTCCAAACTTGATATGCGGTTCTGTTTCGTAGCAATCTCTCGATTAAATCTTGCCGCTTGCGAAATCTCCTGTTCTTTTCGAATATAGAGGCTGTCCACAACCGCCACATAGTCTTGGTACGATTCCAATGCCTTCGAAAAATCGCCTTTGTACCTATAAACTTCGGATAATTTTCTGGTAGCATCTTTTTGGACCACCAGATCGTCTTCGCTATCAGCTTCAACGATACTTCGTTCCAAATAGGGAATCGCCTCGTCCAACTTATCCTGTGCGATATAGGCATTGGCTATTTTATAATTGATTCGCTGGGAAGTAATCGAGTCGGGCACCCCCAAACCCTTATTCTCCTTAGCTATTTTTTGCTGTGGTAATTGTTTCAGTTCGGTAAGGCTCTTTTTGCGTAGCTTGATTTCATCGTCATAACGGTTTTTTTCATTGTAGAAATCCGCTACCTTTTCGTTTTCCTCGATCAATCGCTCAGGTGCCACTGCCTTGGACAGGCTCAATGAATTGTTGTAAAATCCTTCCGCCTCAATTAAGCGGTCCCCACTGGCGTAGGCGTCCGCGATTTTTGAATTCAAATCGATAATTTTCGGGGAAACCTGGTTCTTTTGGGCAATTTCGAGCCCTTCTTTATAAAAATCCAGCGCATTATCGGGGTTCGACATCCCTTTTTTGGCATCACCCAATGTCTCAAAGAGTTCAATCCTTTGATATGGTACCATGTTTTTCACCTCCATCAGCGGATCAAGAGTAGCAACGGCATTTTCGAACTCGCCGTTAAGGACATAGGCTTTTCCCAGTACCAATTTGGTCTTGACCGATTCCCGAGTTGCCAGTGCATCTTTTAAATTCGCGATGGCCAGATCATACTGCTTGTGGTAGAGATAGATTTCCCCAAGAGTGGTCAAAGCTGTGGAAAGCTCCTGTTTATTGCCCCGTTTTCCCAGCTGAGCTATGGACTGGGCAACAAAATCGATGCTTTTTTCCAGATTGGTCTTTTTGTAAAAGTTTGCGGAATCCAGAAATTGCTGATGTCCTACAGTACTTCGACCACTAAATTCCTTTTTCTTCCTTGATGTATCCGCTAAATAACCCTCCACCAGTACATCGATATCTTCATCCGAAGCTATTCGATGCCGCACGGTTTCGAATTCGGGACTTTCAAAAATAAGCACATCCCCAATAGATGCTTTAATCCTAAATTCACCCAAACCATTGGTTCTGGTATATTGACCGGAATTGGTGGAAACTTCCACACCAGAAATGGGCATGAAGTTTTCCTTACCCTTTACTGAGCCTTTGATATCAATACGTGAGCTTCGGGAGTTTACCTGTGCAAAACCCGAGTATACCATCAGCAAAAAAAGAAACCCTATGTAATTTTTAAGTGCCATTTATACCTTGAAACTTAGGTAAACTTAGTGGATTTGGAGCGTACTAAAAAATGGGTGTTAGGTCAAAATCAATCAAAAAAACCTTGATTTTACCGCTTTACAAAAGCAAGGGTACCCTTCACTCATTCGTACCTCCTGTTCGCTCATTCCAAATTTTTCTTGAAGAAAGTTGACCATACTTTTAGCCTGTCTTTAAAAAATTGAATCATGAAATATTTTAAACACCTTTTGGGAATAACATTTTTCACCATTGCCACTGGAACCGTTTTCGGGTGCAACCTACATACCACAGAATATAAAAGCACTGCATTGGTTACCCAGACAATTGCACATAAACCGGCGAAGCAATATGTTAAGATTGCTTTGCTGTTGGATACGAGCAACAGTATGGATGGTCTTATCAACCAGGCAAAAGCCCAGCTATGGGACATTGTAAACGAATTTACACATGCCAAGTGTGGAAATTATACACGGCCATCGTTGCAGATTGCACTCTACGAGTATGGCAACGACAACTTGTCTTCGAATGAAGGTTACATCCGACAGGTAATTGGTTTTACCGGGGATTTGGATGAACTTTCTGAAAAACTGTTTTCATTGACCACAAATGGTGGAGAGGAATACTGTGGGCAGGTCATTCAGACCTCATTGAAGCAATTGGATTGGGGCAAAAATCCTGATGATCTTAAAATGATTTTTATTGCAGGAAACGAACCTTTCACACAAGGCAGGTTAAACTACCGGGATGCAGCTTCCAATGCCAAGGAAAAGGACATCATAGTAAATACCATTTTTTGTGGAAACTATGAGCAGGGTATCTCCACAAAGTGGAAAAGCGGAGCGACTCTGACCGGCGGTGAGTATATGGCCATCGATCATAATAAACAAGTGGTGCATATTAATACACCTTATGACGATGTCATCATCAAATTGAACTCAAGACTTAACGGCACATATATCTCCTACGGTGCGTTGGGTGCTGAGAAGAAGATACAACAGGAGATGCAGGACAGCAATGCCGTGGAAATGGCCGAAGCTGTAGTCGTAAAACGTGCTGTGAGCAAAAGCTCAAGATTCTACAAAAATTCGGGATGGGATTTAGTGGATGCCGTTGAGGATGATGAAGTGGACGTGTCTGAACTAAAGGACAAGGATTTGCCATCCGAATTGAAAGGAAAATCCGAAAAGGAAATCAAGGAATATATTGCCTCAAAAAAGGAGGAGCGTGAAGCAATTCAGAAACAGATCCAGGAACTTAACCGCAAACGAGAGGTTTACATTGCCAAAAACCAGAAAGAGGAAGCGGGCGAACTGGAAAATGCGCTATTGTCAGCGATTAAAAATCAAGCTGCCAAGAAAGACTATAAATGGGATTAAATTTCCCAAAACGAAAAAAAGTGGTCCATCCTTATCGATGGGCCATTTTTAATTGTTCGCTGCGGGACAATAACAGTCGTATCGCTTGCCTTCATCGCTTTGTCCGAACTCATACCCCAAGGTAATCTGGTGAAATCCTCCGTTGTCAAAGCGAATATCCCCAGATTGATAAGAATAGTTATAAGAGAATAAAAACTGATTCACATTAACCCCAATGATTGGAGTGAACAACTGTAGCCTTTGCTCCCCAAAACTTCCGTTGGTCTGGAATTGAGCTCCATCAAAGCTTCTTCGGTACGAAAGCCCACCCCAGATGGTACCAAAACTCACATCTTTGTAGACCTTTGCATTGAAATCCACCGTTTTTTCCTGGGTGAATTCCGTCAACTGAAATAACACCGAAGGTTCTATTCGGGTATTTCTACCAAAAATGTAGCCCACAGAAAATAAATATCTTCTCAAATTATCAAACTCAGCAGCTGTATATAAATCACGTCCGCTTCCCAGAACATTTAACACAGCGGCATGGGCATAAAATTCGAATAAACTATAGGAAACACCGAGATCCACATTAAAATAACTAGTAGTATTTTTTACACCAGAAATTACCGGGTCGGGAATCACCGATCTAAATTCAGTCTCGTCCAAACTACTTAGTATTACCCCTGCACTCAGTCCAAAGGACAATTGGTTAAGTGTTCTGAAATCCCCCGCCAATTGCAAATGATGCGCATAAGTGGCCTTAAAACCCGTTTGTGAGTGGTAACCGTTGGAATCGTTGAACAAAATTCCCCCCACTCCACTTCGTTCCCCAACACGAAAATTGGCATTTAACGTCTGTAGGCTCGGCGCTTCATCCACATTAAACCATTGTTTTCTTGCTGTAAGGCGAATTTTTGCACCCTCACTGATACCCGCCATTGAAGGGTAAACCAAATAGTAGTTGTCAGCCAAATAATCAAAGTACACGGGGATACCTTCCTGGGCCTTCGTTGATAGCCCAAAAGCCAGGGCAATGATGATTGGGGTTAAATAGCGTCTCATGAAACGATTTTGGGCGATAGTTGGGGTTATTAAGGCGTTCAAACATTTAGATAACGGCTGAAGCGGTACATTATTATATATTTTGAACCTCTTGTTTACTTTGGTATTTTTGTACCAAACTTTTGCTATGAAAGAATATAATATCACCGTTGTACCCACCAATAACCCAAAAATATTAAAATTTGAGGCCAATCACTTTTTGGTCAAGGGCAACTACGAGTTGAAAAACATTGATGAAGCCAAAAATTCCCCATTAGCGCAGCAATTGTTCTACCTACCGTTCATAAAAACGGTCTACATTTCGGGAAACTTTGTGGCTTTGGAGCGTTTCGACATTGTGGAATGGGATGATGTAAAGGATGAAGTGGCGCAGCAGTTAGTGGAATACCTCAATGCTGGTCAGCCAGTGGTTCACGATGAAGAGGTGAGTAAAAAACAGCCCATTACGGTCTATGCCGAAGTGACCCCGAATCCTGCGGTAATGAAATTTGTATCGAACAAAAGAATCGTACCTACAACTTTTGAGTTCAAAAACATCGATGAGGCCAAAAACTCCCAGCTGGCCCAAGAGCTTTTTCACTTCCCTTTTGTGAAAGAGGTGTTTTTTGATGAGAACTATGTGTCCGTTTCCAAGTACGAGGTTGCGGATTGGAACGAAATCACTATGGAATTGCGAGAGTTTATTCGAAATTTTCTGGCTGATGGAAAAGAAGTGGTTTCGCAAGGTGCCATTCAAAAAGCCAAGGAAACTGTACAACAAAACGAGACCCAACTCCAATACGATGACACTTCGCAGCAAATTATCGATATTCTCGAAGAATACGTAAAGCCAGCTGTTGCCAGCGATGGGGGCAATATTCTTTTTCAGTCCTACGAAGAGGACAGCAAAACGGTAAATGTTGTTTTGCAAGGTGCCTGTAGCGGTTGTCCTTCCTCGACCTTCACACTGAAAAATGGTATTGAGACCATGCTCAAAAATATGATGGGCGACAAGATCAACGAAGTTGTAGCCATCAACGGTTGATTTTAGGTTTCTCCATGATCCAGTATGGCCAATTTTTCCTAACTTGAATAAATTTCAAAATCATTAACTATGGCCGTTTTAAAAGTTATCGAAGTATTGGCAAACTCGGATGAAAGTTGGGAAGAAGCAACAAAAAATGCGTTGGAACAAGCCTCCAAATCCGTAAAAAACATCCGTTCTGTCTATATCAACGAACAAAGCGCCTCCGTGAAGGATGGCAAAATAGAAGACTACAGAGTCAATGTAAAGATTACCTTTGAGGTTAAATAAACAAAGGGAACAAAGAAAATTGCGCCCTCAGTGGCGCTTTTTTTATGTTTAAATTGTACTTATGCTTAAAAAAATAGCTGTTTTATCGGTTTTATTGTCCTTAACCTCAGGTTGTACCCAAAAATCCAAAAAAGTGACACACAAACACACCAATGCCCTGGTTCATGAAACGAGTCCATACCTTTTACAACATGCTCACAATCCCGTAAACTGGGAAGCATGGAAACCAGAGGTTTTGGAACGAGCCAAAAAGGAGGACAAACCTTTGCTTATAAGCATAGGCTATGCCGCCTGCCATTGGTGCCATGTGATGGAGGAAGAATGTTTTGAGGATGAAGAAGTCGCCCAAATGATGAACGAGAACTTCGTCAACATAAAAATCGACCGTGAGGAAAGGCCCGACGTGGATCAAATTTATATGGATGCCATCCAAATGATGTCCGGCAATGGGGGTTGGCCCCTCAATATCGTTGCCTTGCCCGACGGGAGACCCTTTTGGGGAGCAACCTATGTCCCGAAGGATAATTGGATCAAATCCTTAAAACAGCTTACCGATCTTTATAAAACTGATAAATCACGGGTTGTTCAGTATGCCTCTGACCTTTCCAATGGCATCAATGCCATAAACCTCGTTGAAAACAAGGCTGATTCAGACCTATATAGCTTGGAACAATTGGATGGATCGGTAACAAAATGGTCCCAATATTTCGATACGTTTTTAGGTGGGTATAAACGCGCTCCCAAGTTTATGATGCCCAATAATTGGGAGTTCCTGTTGCACTATGCCACGACCAACAACAATGCCGAGCTGATGGAATATCTCAACACCACGTTGACCCGAATGGCCTATGGCGGTATTTATGATCATGTGGGCGGAGGTTTTTCCAGATATTCGGTCGATGCGAAGTGGCATGTACCCCATTTCGAAAAAATGCTTTACGATAACGGACAATTGGTCAGCCTTTATGCCAAGGCCTATGCTGTTACTGGAAATGAACTCTACAAAGAGGTTGTTGAGCAGACCATTGGCTTTGTAAAAGAGGAACTTTTGGATGAAAGCGGCGGATTTTATTCCTCTTTGGATGCTGATAGCCTTGATGAACAAGGGGAACTGGAAGAAGGTGCCTACTACGTTTGGACAAAGGAAGCGTTGACTCAACTTTTGGGTAGTGATTTTGAGCTTTTCAAAGATCAATACAACATCAATTCCTATGGACTTTGGGAAAAAGGAAACTATGTCCTGATCAAGGACAAATCAGATGAGGAAATTGCCAAAAAGCACAAGATTTCCGTTTCCGAATTAAGGAAAAAAATGACTGATGCCCTTGACATCTTGAAGAAAGAACGGGCGAAACGTCCCAAACCTCGCTTGGACGATAAAATTCTCACTTCCTGGAACGGCTTGATGCTCACTGGACTTGTAGATGCCTATCGCTATTTGGGCAACGAAGCTTATTTGACCATGGCCCTCACAAGTGCTGCATTTTTGGAGAAAGAAATGCTTAAAGACGATTTTTCGCTATTTCGAAACCATAAAGCAGGTAAGAGCAACATCAATGCTTTTTTAGAGGATTATGCCGCTGTTATTGAAGCATATATCGCACTTTATGAGGTGACTTTCGACGAAAAATGGTTGAATCATTCCAAAAAACTGTTGGACTATACCAAGGCTCACTTCTTGGATTCTGGATCTGGAATGTTCTTTTTCACTTCGGATGAGGATGATTCCCTGATTAGGAGAAGCATTGAGACAGGGGACAACGTAATTTCAGCCTCCAACTCCATTATGGCCAAAAATCTGTTGAAACTTCACAAGCTTTTTCCAGATGACGGCTATGGTGACATGGCCAAGCAAATGCTGAAAAATGTGCAGGGTGATTTTCCCGACAGTGCACAAGGGTTCACCAACTGGTTACATTTGGTGCTTTTTGAGAACAAGAATTTTTATGAAATTGCCGTGGTAGGCGAAAACTATAGAGAACTTGGAAAGGAAATAGGGAAAAACTATCTCCCCAATAGTATTTTGGTAGGCACCCCAAACGAAGGGAGCATCGATTTGCTTAAAAATCGATACAATGAGGGAGAGACCCTGGTCTATGTCTGTATAGAAGGAGCTTGTAAGCTGCCGGTTAGATCCGCTAAAGATGCGCTAAAACAGTTGAAGAATTGATGAAATTTTAAAACTGATTCATTGCAAAAAAAGACAACATCTCTTTACTTTGTTACCCATCTGATTTATCATTATGAAAGAACTTGAAAACTATCAACAGTACGTGGACCAAGGAATTGAATGGGCATGGGAAGTAATTCCCAATCTAATCCTTGCCATAGTTATCTTTTTTGTTGGACTGTGGGTAATCCGTTTTCTGAATAGGTTGATACGCAGATTTTTTGATAAAAAGGAATACGACGAAACCCTGGAAAGCTTTCTCCAAAGCTTTATCAGTATTGCACTTAAAGTATTGCTTTTTGTCTTGGTCGTTACACAGCTTGGTGTAAAAACGTCTTCATTGGTGGCCATTATTGGAGCCGCGGGTCTTGCGATCGGTTTGGCTTTGCAAGGTTCTTTGGCCAATTTTGCAGGGGGCGTTCTCATCTTGGTCTTCAAACCCTTTAAAGTTGGTGATTGGATCTCTGCCCAGGGTATTGACGGAACCGTAAAGGAAATTTCAATCTTCAATACCAGATTGAACACTTTTGGCAATCAGGTCGCCATAATTCCCAATGGGCAACTCTCCAATGGAAATATTGTGAATTTCAATATGGAAGATACCCGAAGGAATAAATTTGATGTGGGCATTGGATATGGTTCCAACATCAAAAAGGCCAAAGAGATACTATTGCAGATTTGCGCTGACAACCCGGATATTTTAACGGAACCTGTTCCGGAAGTATATGTGGGAGGATTGGGGGACAGTTCTGTGAATCTCACATTGCGTTTTTGGGCAAAAAACGAGGTCTACTGGCCTGCCAATTTTTATGTGATCGAGGAAACAAAACTTCGTTTTGATCAAGAAGGTATAGAGATTCCGTTTCCACAACGTGTCATCCACGAGGCGGATTAGTTTTTCTTTTTGCCCTGAAGTACAAAGTCCTTTAAATAGTAAGGTTCAAAATAGGCGACATCCTCAAAGTCTCCCTCTTGAAACTTTTTGAATGCCAACTGCGCCATTTCCTTGGCTGAGGGAACCAGGGAACCATCAAAATGGAAATTGGAATGAGCCAATACTTCTTTGCATTTTTCCGCCCCGCTTCCAACGATATGTACTTTTGATGCATCGCGGAACTCCTTGAAGGAATGTTCATCCACAACTTCAGCCTTGGTTTCCCGGATTTCCTTTCCATCAGCATTGAATACTGCGGAATACACTTCCATTCTTCGGGCATCCAAAACGGGAATGATTACCTCATCCCCACTTGCCTGTATCTGGGAGGCCATGCTCTCCAAAGTGGGAATGGATATTAGCGGGACATCCAATGAAAAACAAAGACCCTTTGCCGCGGACACTCCAATGCGGAGTCCCGTATACGAACCGGGACCTTTACTGACCGCCACTGCATCCAAGTCAGAAAATGACAAAGAAGCCTCTTCCAAGGCTTCTTTTATAAAGACATGCAATTGTTCTGAATGCGAATAATTAATCGCATTGTTCTCCTTTACAGTAATCAGATCATTTCCATCTGAAACACTTACGGAACAATTGGTCGTTGCGGTTTCTAAGTTAAGTATCTTGGCCATAGCGGCCACAAAGATACTAGTTTAACGAGATGGGAATACCAAAATAGAACTCCAAAATTTTGAGTCGGAAAATATAGTCATATTTGGTACGGATGGCATCAGCCTCAGCATTGTCCACTCGAGACTGTGCTTGACTGAAGTCAAAGGCATTCATCAATCCAACATTGAACCGCTCCTTGGCATAATCATAGGCCAATCTTCGGGCATCTAGGGTCTTTTCTGCTGCCTCATACGCCTTAAAAAAAGTGGTGACATCTACATAAGCCTGCTGGATGTTGGTCTCCAAATCCAACTTGTCCTGTTCCAGTTGCAGTTTCGCCCTTTCTAAACTAACATGAGAACGTTTTACATTGTTGCGGGTACTCCATCCATTGAAAAAAGGAACATTCAGTTGAAACCCATACGCAAGTCCATCAAAAATATACAGCTGATCTGTAAATGGTATGATGCTCAAATCCTCTGGATTCAGGTTTTGATCGGAATATCGTGTATTATAGTTAATAAACGCACTTAATGTAGGGTAATAGGCTCCTTTTGCGATTTTTAAATCCTTTTCTGCCAATTCCACATTGGATTGTGATAATTTAATATCGTTCCTAAAAGTCAAGGCTTTATCAAAAATTACTTTTGCTGAATTCTTTAAAATATCTGAGGGGGGTATGGCAAAGGTGTCATCGGCAATATCAAAGTTTTCATAATCCGTGATTTGCAATAATTGAGCAAGATTGACCCTGGCAATCAGTACCAGTCCCTCTCCATTAACGATTTGTTGTTCCTGCGTAGCGGCAGTCGCCTCAATTTCCAAAAGATCTCCTCTGGGTACCACCCCGGATTCCACCAATTCCTTAGTTCGTTTCAAGTCTTGCTCCGTAACAGCATATTGCGCTCGGAATGTTTTCAATTGTTCCTTGTTGGAAAGCACTTGAAGGTAGGCATTGGCCACGTTCAACCTAATATCGTCCTTCAAATCATCCAATCGATATTGATTGGCAATGGCATTCAATTTGGCCCTGTTTAGCCTATTAAAATTGCGTAATCCGTCAAAAAGAGTAAGGGTTGAGGTCACATTCCCGGTAAAATTCAACTGTGTGTTTACAGGTTCCTGTGAGGTAGGATTAAAAGAGAGACCCAAGTTTTCTGTTAAACGGGCATCTCCATTTAAATCGGGCAAGAGGCCACCAATGGCATCCGATTTATCGATTTTGGCATTTTCCAAATCGAGCTCAAACTGTTCTACGGTCAAGTTGTTTTCCACTGCGTATTCCACGCATTCTTGCAATGTCCACTTCCGCATTTGTGCATTGGACATGACCATTGCACATAGCAATAGTATAATTGTCAGTTTATTTTTCATTCGTTTTTTGATTTTGGTTTTTATGTATTAGGCGTCCTCATCGGCATCCTCTTCCTCTTCATCTAAGCCTTTTTTGATTGGTTCGGTTTTGTTCCATTGTTTTACTTCGTCCGCTTCGCTAAGTCCGGAAACGATTTCCACATTAACCCCATCCGAAATGCCAATTTCGATATCCCGGCGTTCGAATTCTTGCTCCCCTGTCGCCACTTCCACATAGGGTTTATCGGTTTCCTTATCAAATTGAAGCAATGCTTCTGGGATAACCAGAATGCTATCTTTTTTCTCAAGAACCAGTGATGCATTAGCACTATAGCCAGCTCGGATCAGGAAATCATCTTCAACGTTCACATCGCCCTCAATCTTAAACTGTACAGCTCCAGACTCTTCTACCCCTTTTGGTGCAATGAACTTCAATTCGGCATCAAATTCCTTATCCTCAATGGCACCTAAACTTATTTTTAACGGCATTCCCAACTCCAATTTGCCTACTTCACCTTCATCCACTTTACCTTCAAAAATCATTTTGCCCAAATCAGCTATTGCAGCGATGGTTGTACCATCGTTAAAGTTGTTACTTTGGATAACCTGATCTCCTTCCTCTACAGGAATTTCTAAAATGGTACCGGTAACGGTCGCCCTAATATTGGTGTTGGCCGATGACGACCCACCAGCGGAACCACGAAGGATGATTTGATAATCATTTTTTGCATTTTCCAACTCCAGTTTAGCTTGGTTGTACGCCAATTCAATGTTTTGGAAATCCTGCGCAGAAACCACGCCCTTATCGAATAATGCTTTGTTCCTGTTATAATCCAGTTCAGAGTTTGAAAGTGCCACCTTGGCATTGTTGACCCTCCCTTTTGCTTGGTACAGTGATTGCTCGTTGGGCACTACCTTAATCACTGCGATAAGATCACCAGCCTTAACCTCTGCACCTTCTTCCAAATAAATCTTATCGATGATTCCGGAAATCTGGGGTTTGATTTCAACCTCATCCTCAGGGATGACCTTGCCCGTGGCGACCGTTTTCTTTTCGATGTTCGAAATGAAAGGCTTATGGGTCTCATAGGTTATTGCAGATTTGCTGTTCGATTTGATAAAAAATACGGCAGCGTACAAAACCCCCAGTCCAAGTACCGAAAGGCCCACCCATTTTAAAATTTTCTTCATCTTCTTTTAGATTATTTAGTTGTATTTCTTGTTATTCTTCTCTCAATGCATCTATTGGACGAATACTCACAGCTCTTTGGGCCGGAATTAAACCAATCAGAATGCCCAAAACGATCATCAATGCCAAAGCACCTGTGACAAATCGAATGGGCACCGTCGGATTTGTATATGGAAAATCGCTTCCCTGGGTCACTGAGTCGATGATGTTCAACGTCAACGCTCCTATTACAATTCCAACAATTCCGGCCAATAAGGTCAATACCAACGACTCTATAATGATTTGGTTCCGTACCTCGGCCGGTGTAGCACCTAATGCCCTTCTTACTCCTAACTCCTTGGTACGTTCCTTTACGGAGATCAGCAAAATATTACCAATTCCGATTACACCGGCCAAAATGGTGGCGATGCCAACAATCAAGGACAAAAATGTCATTCCACTTGAAAAGCCCATGATCTTATTGAAAATTTCCCCCAAATTGAAAGAGCCGAAAGCCCTCTCATCCTTGGGATGTACCTTGTGGATGCTTCGCAATACCGCTTTTACGTCTTCCTCTACTTGAACCACATCGGCATCGTCATAAGCCGCAATGGTAAACCATGACACGTCATCCCCTGTGTTGTACAATTTCCTAAAAGTGGTAAAGGGTATATAGATATCACTATCGCTTTCGAAACCACCGCCGGGCGTAAATTTGTGCACCCCTACCACTTGAAAGTAAATATTGTCAATCCGGATGTAACCCCCGATAGGGTCTTCCTTTTCGTCAAAAAGTTCTTTTTGGGTACGCTCCCCAATCACACAGACTTTCCTCGCCTGATCAATGTCCTCATCATTGATAAAGCGTCCGCCATCATATATTTTTTTGGTGGCAATTTTAGTAAACGTTGGAAAATCCCCATATACGGCATAATTTCCTGAATTGGTTCCACGAATGACCACACCTGGCTCACTACCAAAAATACCTCGTACATTTCGGGGTGCGATGTTCTCTATTTCAGGAATGCGGTTATACATAACATCCACATCGCCCAATTTTAATTGTATTTGCCGACCGGTCTTAAATCCAGCGTACGGCATACTTGTACTTTGCCCCCAAGCAAAAAGACTGTTCATCGCCACAGATTCAAATTGACGCTCAAATCCATTATCCAAACCTTTTGAAGCACCTGAAAGGCCGATATAAATATATATCCCTACAAAGACCCCGATCATGGTCAAAAAGGTACGCATCTTGTTTTTCCGGATGGATTGGAAAATTTCTTGCCACGTATTTCTGTCAAAAAGCTGTCTCATTTATTCGTCCCTTAATGCAACTATTGGTTTAATCTTGGCAGCGCGTCTTGCCGGTACGTATCCAGCAATGGCACCACAAACAATCAGCAAAATGGTCGCTGCTACGGCTGTTCCCGAGTTTATGGCTGGATTGGTTATGAAATAATCATCTTCCAAGGTTTTTCCCCCAATGGAGTTCAAAACCCAAATACCGATCAACATGCCCACAAATCCTGAGATGGTTGTAATGAAAATGGACTCAAAAAGTACAGAATTTGTCACCTTTTTTGGAGTGGCACCCAATGCTTTCCGTATACCAATCTCCTTGGTACGCTCTTTCACCACAAACAGCATAATATTACTGATTCCGATAATTCCTGAAATGATCACCGCGAAGGCAATTCCCGAAATAATGATCTGCAGCACATTGGCAAACTGTTGGTTCTGCTTTAACTGATCTGCAACGTTTCGGATAAAAAGGCCATTGGGATCTTCTGGGCTGATAAATTTTTTGTTTCTGATGAAATCTTCCAGTTTATTTTGAAAGGCCATGGCTCCGGCATAACCTATTTCAGGCCTAAAGGCCAAAATAATCTGATCGATTTTATCATTGTTTTTTTCAATCAGTTGTCTTGTTGTGAAGGGAATGTAAATGTAGCGCTCTTCATTGTCCCCACCATCATCTTGAAAAACGCCAACCACCTTAAAAGAACTTCCGCCAACATCGATGAACTTTCCAATGGATTCTTCACCTTTAAAAAGATCACGCTCCACCAATCTACCTATAACGGCATATTTTGTCTTTTGGAGAATATCATTTTCATTTAAGTATCGCCCTTTCATCATAATGGTCTTCTCCGCAAACTGATGCGCTGGCCCTACGGCTCGGGTGTTGTAGTTATCTGATTCTTCTTTATAGGTGACTAAAGCGTTTCGAGAAATTCTTGGTGTGATGTACTCCATCAACATAGCGAAGTTTTTCTCAATATCGTCCAAGTCCTGGTTCTCAAATTCAATTCTTCGGTTCGCTTTATAGCCTTTATAGGGAATGGTGGTCCTACCTGGAAAAACAAAGAAAACATTCGTGGCATCGTCCCCAAAAAACTTTGTGAAAGTGTTGTTGAGACCGTTGCCCATACCAAACAGCACCACAAAAATAAAGATGCCCAGGGCTACCGTAAATCCTGTTAAGAACGTACGGAGCTTGTTCTTTTGAATGGTTTCAAATATTTCTTTCCAAGTATCCCTACTCAACATAAGCGGATGCCCTTACCTGTTTTACTTTTTCGTCCTCTACAATTACACCATCTTTTAAATGCACGATTCGCTTGCACATATGTGCAATGTCCTTTTCGTGGGTCACCACCAAAATCGTATTTCCCTCGTCATTGATTTTTTGGATCAAATCCATCACCTCATATGAGGTGGTACTGTCCAATGCTCCCGTAGGCTCATCGGCTAAAAGTACTTTAGGCTCTGCTGCCATCGCCCTAGCAATTGCCACACGCTGTTTTTGACCTCCTGAAAGTTCACTGGGTAAATGCGAGGCCCATTCCTTTAACCCAACTCTTTCCAAATACTGCAGCGCTTTAGCTTGACGTTCCTTTCGGGGAATGCGTTGGTAATATAATGGCAATGCCACATTTTCCATGGCACTTTTGTAATTGATCAGATTGAAGGACTGAAATACAAAACCCAAGAATTTATTCCGGTATTGTGCTGCTTTGGTCTCGCTCAAGTCCCTAATTGGAACCCCATCTAAGGTGTATTCCCCCGAATTGGCGACATCGAGCATACCCAAAATATTGAGTAAAGTCGATTTTCCCGATCCGGAAGAGCCCATAATGGCCACAAGCTCACCTGCTTCCGCCTTAAAATTGATTCCCTTTAGCACATGCAGGGAGTTGCTCCCCATGGTATAGGATTTGTGAAGATCTTTGATTTCTATCATGATTGGTGCTATTAGCTATCTGGCATTTCAACTCCTGTAATAGGACTTACAAGTTGTTAAAATGTTACAAGAATGAAATAAATTTTTTGTTAAATGATTAGTTCGCCTCTTCTTCTTCCTCTACGGCGTTCCAAACTTTGACCTTGTCCTCTGCTTCAAGACCTGATTTGACCTCCACGAAAATGCCATCGCTAATGCCCAATTCCACGTCCCTTCGTTCAAATTGCTGCTCTGAGGTTTCAATCTCAACATACGGTTCTTTGGTATCTTTGTCGAATTGCACCAAAGCTTCTTTTAAAGCCAAAACACTATCCGCCCGAGCCAAAATAATGGAAGCATTGGCACTAAGTCCAGCGCGAATAAAAATAGAGTCCTGCTTTTTGAGCGTCCCTTTAATTTCAAACTGAATAGCTCCATTTTCCTCTTTGCCCTTTGGGGCAATGTAGTCCAAAACGGCATCAAAAATCTGATCCTCTATGGCACCTACAGTAATTTCCAAAGGCAGGTCTTCTTTGATTTTTCCAACTTCGGATTCGTCCACTTTACCCTCAAAGATCATTTTTTCCACATCGGCGACGGCTGCGATGGTTGTTCCCTCATTAAAGTTATTACTTTCAATCACCTGATTGCCAACTTCCACGGGAACTTCCAATACCATTCCACTTACTGTGGAACGAATCAAGGTGTTCGCTGCATTGCTCAACCCACGAGTGGTTCCAGTTTTTACAATATCGTAGCGTTTATTGGCCGCTCCGTAGGACTGTTTTGCTTGGTCATAGGTCACTTGGGCCCGTTCCAAATCCGCAGTAGAAATCACCCCCTTGTTGAAAAGGGAAAGCTGTCTTTCATAGTTTCTTTTTTGATCGTCCAAATTGATTTTGGCCTCGTCAATGGCATTTCTCGCATCATTCAAAGCGTTCAAATTGGGAACAACCTTTATTTTGGCCAATAAATCCCCAGATTTGACATAATCCCCACCTTCCACATAAATCTCCTCAATTACTCCGGAAATATTGGGCTTGATCAACACTTCTTCCAAAGGAAGAATGCTGCCTGTGGCAACCGCCTTTCTAACAATATTTTGCTTGGAAGGTTTTTCGGTTTCGTATACTACCGGATCTTCCGAATTTTTTTGATATAAATAATACATGGAGCCACCGAACACGATTACGATGAGCAACAAAATGATAATGGTTACTGATTTTTTCATTGTACTTCTTATGGTTTTTTTGATTGATTCTTTGATTTACTATTTTATTTACTCGGTCCGCAAAGCTTCAATGGGCCTTACTTTTATTGCACTGTTCGCAGGAATGAATCCGGCCAAAAGACCCGAAATCATTAAGATGAGCAGCGATCCACTCACTACACCGACACTCACACTCGGATTGATGAACATATCCACTGGCCCCACACTATCCAACAAGGAATTGATACCGTAAATGACCAAAGAGCCAAAAATAATACCGGTCATCCCTGAGATAATGGTCAAGAAAATGGATTCCATCAAGATTTGCTTTTTTATGGACCACGGTTGTTCGCCCAATGCCCTACGAATGCCAATTTCCTTGGTGCGTTCCTTTACCACAATGAGCATAATATTGCTTACTCCAATAATTCCTGAAAGGAGCACCATAATACCTACGATATAGGCAATGGCCTTTATTCCCACAAACAGGCTCTCCACTCTATTAAACTGTTCATACAAGTCAAAGTATCCAATAGCACGATTATCCTCTGGATGTACTTTGTGCCTTTCCCGCATCACATCGATGATCTTATCCTTTAATTGGGAAATGGAACTGCCATCCTGGGCAGTAATGGCCATCCAACCAACTTCTTCGCCTCGATTAAAGGCCTGGGAAAAGGAGGTAAAGGGCACAAATATTTCTTTTTGGGCTTCCTCTCCATCACCATCATTGTTCTTTTTCTTGTAGGTTCCAATCACCATAAAATTGACACCCTGAATCTTGATGTAGGTGCCCAAAACTTCTTCACCCTTTTCATACAATTCGGATTTGACCCCTTGGCCTATAACGGCCACTTTTCTTTTTTCGTTGATATCGTTGTGGTTCAAAAACCGTCCCGAAGTCACCGTCATGGGATCTTGATTGATAATCTCTGGGTAGTCACCATAAATATTGTAGGCACCAACCCGTATACCCCGGATTACATTTCCGCCACCACGGAATCCCCCCAGTTGATTTCTTGGAGAAATGAATCGAAGGTTGGGCACGTTATCCCAAATGGCCTGCACATCACTTATTTTGAACTCAAAACTTCGATCCTTGGGCAAGCCTTCGTAGGGTTTAGTGGTTCGTCTGGTCCACATGAACATGGTGTTGGTCGCGATATCCCCAAAATCGCTTCGTATCCCATTTTCAAAGCCCTTACCAGCTGCCAGTAGAATTATTAGTATGAATATGCCCCAGCATACTCCAAAGGCTGTTAAAATGGTGCGTCCCACATTGCTTGTGAGCACTTCCAAAATTTCCCGCCATCTATCTCTATTGAACATCGCTTTTGGTGTTATGCATGATTATTATTCATCCCTTAACGATTCGATTACTTGTACCCTGGCAGCCCGAAGTGCGGGTATCAACCCTGCCAATGCTCCGGCAATGACCAAAACCAACACTGTGGTGAAGGCTACATTAAAATTTACTGAAGGATTTTTCACATATTCAATTTGAACATTCGGCCCCAAAACCTCCAGTAAGGTCATGCTAAAAATTAATCCGGTAAAACCTGAAATGGCGGTCACAAAAATGGATTCGTGCAGAATCATGCCCACTATGGACCAAGGTTTGGCCCCCAATGCTTTTCTAATTCCTATTTCACGGGTACGTTCTTTCACAACAATGAGCATAATGTTGCTGACACCTACCACCCCGGCAATGATGGTACATCCCCCTACAAACCAGAAAAAGATTTTCATGTTATTGGTAATGCCGTAATACCGTTTGGCTTCTTCCATGGCGCTCCAAACCCGAACCCCGGAATTGTCTTCAGGGGCCACAATATGTTCTTCCTTTAAAAACTCTCTTAGATTGTCCTTAAAACTAACTGCTTGGGCAACAGCCTGGTCAAAATTTTCAACGGGCGGAAGCGTATAGGACAGGGTATTCAATTTGTCATCTCCAGTAAATACCCTCTGTGCGGTCGTAATCGGGATGTAAATCCGCTCTTCTTCCCGGTCGTTCTGCTCGTTAAAAACACCGATGATCTTGAATCGTATCCCAGAAATGTCAATTACCTCCCCAATGGGAGTCTCCACCTCCTTGAACACGTCTTGTTTTATTTTTTTCCCGATGATGGCCACCTTGCCAAGGGAAACCTCATCCTTGTAGTTTATGAATCGACCTTCGACCGTAGATACTCCTTCAATAAACTGAAATTCAGAAGATACGGCCTGAATGCTATATACCAGTGATTCGTTTCCGTAGTTAATGTTCACACCGCGCACAAAAACACGTGGGGATTCGTATTCGATATCATCCATGAACATACGCCCGGCAGTTTCAAAATCCTTGTTTTTGAAACGTATTCTCCGTCCTGGATTAAGTCCTTTATATGCCTTGGATGTTGTCTCTGGCCAAGCCCAAACACTGGTGGTCGCGTCCTGTTTGAACTCATGTTCAATGCCATTGCGCATTCCTTGGCCGAAACCCAATAATATGACAAGTATGAATATACCGGAAGCCACGGACAATCCGGTAAGGAACGTACGTAGCTTGTTCTTTCGGATGGTGTCAAAGATTTCTTGCCACCTTTCTATGTCGAACATAACGGTTGGTTTTTATGATTGATGAAATACGCGAACGTACTTCTATATGACAGAATCCACACCGTAATGTTACACTTTATCGTCAAAAAAAGTGTTAAAATTTAAGAAATATGCCTAGCCGCGTAGCTTTTTGTAAACAAAATAGAACAGCCCGGCCACCAAAATATAGGGTATCGCCATTAAATAGACAATTCCATTATTGATCCCCTCAGCCGTTTTTCCATCCGCTTCACTTTCCACCACCGCCCTGCACATGGCACACTGCGCCTCTGCCAATTGGGGCAGTATTAAAAATGCTATGAGCAAGATGAAAAATTTCGCTTTCTTTGTATCGTCAATAAGCATAATAGGGTGAAATCATTAGGTATACCACAACGCCGGTAACGGCTACATACAACCAAATAGGAAAGGTGAATTTGGCCCATTTGCGGTGTCCTTCAAAATCCTTAAGGTAGCCCTTTGCATAGGTGCGCAATACCAATGGAATGACAGCAATGGAAAGTACAATGTGTGTAATCAAAATAAAATAGTACACATATTTTATAATGCCCTCTCCGCCAAACTTTGTGCTTTCCGAGGTCATATGATATGCAACATACATGATCAAAAACAATAACGAAAGTACGATACAGGTGGTCATTGTCCTTTGATGGAGCGTGCGTTTTCCATTTTTTATCGCCCACACCGCAAAAATCAACAATACCGCGGTTGCACCATTTATACTGGCATAGATGGGCGGTAGAAATGACAATGGTTTGGCATTTGGGATTTTATAACCAAAAAGCATGGCCACTACTACCGGTATGACTATGGATACTACGGCGATCCATCTATTGAATTTTTTCTCCCAGATTACAACTTCGTCCATTACTCTTCCAACAATAGTTTTTTAATGTCTTCTTTTAACATGGTTATCTGCTGCGCTTCGCCCTCATCGTTTACGCCTTGTTTTTCGGTGATCGTTCCCCGATAATAGATTATGGGATTCCCATTTTCGTCATCCCGGGAACGGATAAATCCATTTCTATCGACCAAAGCGAACATTCCGGAATGCTCAAAACCTCCTGGGGCATCCTCTACCTCGTTGGCCACTATATAAAAACCTTCTTGGGCCAACTTGTAGATTTCTTCCTGCTCCCCAGTAAGCAAATTCCAATCCTTGTCAACGATACCGTAACGCTCCGTGTATTTTCTAAGAATGGCAGGCGTATCGTAACGAGGGTTGATTGTGAATGATGCCACACCAAAATCCTCAAATTCCTTAAAAGTATCTTGCAACTCTACCAGATTCTTGGTCATGATTGGACATATGGTTGGGCAGGTGGTAAAAAAGAAATCAACCACATATACTTTTCCCAAATAATCTTCATTGGAAACCAAGATACTGTCCTGATTCAAAAATGAGAAGGGCGGCACCTTTCGTTTGGCACCATTGCTGACCACAAAGCCCACATCTTTTTGAAGCAAACCTGTACTCATGCGATCGTTTTCAACCACGGCCCCAGCTTTCATTTTTTTGGTGATTTCGTTAACGGCAAAAATCCCAAAAATCAAAATGACCGCGGACACCCAAACATAGGTGTACTTCTTTTTTTTAGTTGCTCCTGTTGGCATTGTTCTTTTTTAAGGCAAGTCGATATTCCGCTAGAATGATTTTTACATCATCTTCCATCTTGTTGTTGAGGTCTGCCACCGAGGTGGTATTGAAACCATACTTTACCCCTTCGTCCTCATCATCGTTTCTTCCCCTTAGGTTTCTCTCTTTATCCACAATGAACACATAAGAGGTTCCCAAGTTCTCATCAAGCTTCATTTCTGTACCCAAGGTTTTGAAAAAGGCTTCAATTTGATCATCGGTGCCGTAGGCAAAATTCCACTTATCAGCTTCGGACAGCTTCCCTAGTTCCTTTTTTAGGGCTTCCGCTTGTGTGTCGTATCCCTTAGGGGTCACCATCACAATCTGGAAATCATTAAAATCCTTAAAGCGCTTGTATATTTTTTGATTCAGGTTGAAGGCATTTCCTTTTTTCATGTCGATTTCACTGCCCAAAAAACCCAGAATTGTAATCTTTCCTTCCAAGCGTACTCCACCATCAAATTCTTCGAGTTCGGGAATGTTTTCCGTAAGGGTTGGAAGCTTTCCAAAGTTATTTACGCCAGAGGCAAAGAAGAGGTATGCCACCAAGGGAAAGACAAACAAAACCACTAAAACGAACGTCTTTTTCATACAATGTTTGACTTACAAAAATAAAAAAAGACGGTCAGGAAACCGTCTTTTGCATTTGTTAATACTTTCTTAGAAATTCCAAGAGAGGTATCCTTCCTTGAAGACATTGTAGATATAATCAGCTTCAAAAAGTAGGATGAACACCAAATAGGACACTAGAAAAATGGGAGTCCAAACGATGGCCCTTCGCAAAGCACTCTTTTCATCCCTTAAGTGCATAAAATCCCATGCGATGTAATAGGCCTTTACAAGGGTCAGGATGATGAAAATCCAATTGAGCAATTTCATGCCCAGTACATAGTTGTCGGTCAACACTGCGGGCTTGTATATCCCCAAAACTACTTCTACTGCGGTAACCAAGGACAAAAAGGCCAAAACACCCCAAATTTTTTGGGTATTCGACTTGAACTTCAGTAGTCCTCTAAAAATTTCCAATTTATGCTCGTGTGCCATACTAATTTTATGTTATTGGGATTCCCGTCTCACAGGAACTAAAATCAAATTAAACCAAATAAAAGAATGTAAATACGAATACCCAGACCAAATCTACGAAGTGCCAATAGAGTCCTACCTTTTCCACCATTTCATAATGTCCCCTACGTTC
>JANQRD010000217.1 GCA_028284725.1 Allomuricauda sp.
AGCTTCCAACTGTCCGGAAACGGTAAGGTTGGTCTCCTTTCCAAAGAAATCCTCTTCATAGTTCACCTCTCCCTGATCGTTTAAGGGAGGATTTTTGGCATCCAAAGTGCTCACCCTGAACATCTCGCCAGCTCCTTCCGCATCCGAACCGGTAACTATAGGGGCATGCATATAGTAAAATCCGTTTTGCTGAAAATAACTGTGGATGGCAAATGACAAAGCGGATCGTACACGCATTACGGCTGAAAATGTGTTGGTGCGAACCCTGAGATGTGCTTTTTCCCTCAAAAACTCCAGGGAGTGCTTTTTGGGTTGAATAGGATAGGTCTCAGGATCAGCGGTACCGTGCACAAAGACATCACTGGCCTGAATCTCCACACTCTGCCCTCTTCCTTGACTTTCAACAAGCGTTCCGGATATTTTTAAGGCAGCTCCCGTGGTAATCTGCCGTAGTATGGTTTCATCGAAATTTTCAAAATCGACCACGCATTGCAGATTATGGATGGTAGAGCCATCATTAAGGGCGACAAATCGATTGCTTCGGAAAGTCCTTACCCATCCGTTTACTTCTACATTTTCTCCAATTGGTTGCTTGCTGAGCAGTTCTTTTATGGAATACGAGTTCATTTCTGGTTATCGTAAATTAAGCGGTAAAGATAGCTCTTTGATCAAAAATGAAGGCAATGGAACCGGGATATTTGTGGGGTTCCGGGCTATTTGTCCTTGATGTTGTCCTCTTCCTTTGGCAAGATATCGATCTGCGGTTTTTTCAATACCTGTTTATTGGCAATGCTTCTTTCCAACGAAAGTAGGAGAGAGGGCAAAAGAATAAGATTGGCAAGCATGGCAAAGAGCAAAGTAGCCGATACCAATCCGCCCAATGCTTTGGTGCCCCCAAAACTGGAAATGATAAAAACCGAGAATCCAAAGAAAAGCACAATGGAGGTATAAAACATACTTACGCCCGTTTCGCGTAGTGCTGCGTAGACCGATTTTTTGATCTGCCAACGATTCGCCGTAAGTTCTTGGCGGTATTTTGCCAAAAAATGGATGGTGTCATCCACGGAAATACCGAATGCAATACTGAACACAAGAATTGTTGACGGTTTTATGGGAACCCCAAGATAGCCCATGAGCCCAGCGGTAATGACCAAGGGGAGTAGGTTCGGAACCAATGAGATAATAATCATTCGGAAAGAACGGAACAAATAGGCCATAAAAAGCGATATCAAACCAATGGCCAAAGCGAGTGAAAGCAACAGGTTTTTCACCAAATATTTGGTGCCCTTCAAGAATAAAAGAGCCTTTCCGGTCATAAAAACGGAATAGCGTTCCGCTGGAAAAAATTTGGAGATAGACTGTAAGACATCTTCCTCAATTTCCTCCATCCGATCAATCTTTACATCGCGCATAAAGGTGGTCACCCGAGCTGTCTGCCCCGTACTATCCACAAAGCTTTCCAAAAGATCACTGTCATTGGAAGATTTTCGGGCCACATCCATGATAAAGGTATTTTCCTGGGATGTCGGCAATTGATAGTATTTTGGGATTCCGCTGTAAAATGCCTGTTTGGAATATTTGATCAGATTAACGAGCGATACGGGTTTGGAAAGTTCAGGCGTTTCTTCGATAACTTCTCCTAACTGATCCATACGGCGCAGGGTGGCTGGTTTTGTAGCACCGTTTTTGCGTTTGGTGTCCACCACAATTTCCATGGGCATGATACCGTCAAACTCTTCCTCAAAAAAGCGGATATCCTTAAAGTAATGCGTGTTCTTGGGAAGATCTTCGATTCGACTGCCCGTAATCTTGATTTGATAAATTCCGATAATACTTAGAACCAGCACAATTACCGAAGTAATGTAAACGCCAATACGATAGTGGCGTACCATTCGCTCCATCCAATTGACGAACATGTCGATCCATTTTTTGTTCAGGTGCTTTAAGTGCTTGGTTTTGGGAAGCGGCATAAAACTGTAAATGATTGGGATGATCAAAAGGGATAGGATAAAAATCCCTACAATGTTGATAGAGGCCACAATCCCAAATTCTTTGAGCAAATCGCTATCCAATATGATGAACGTCGCAAAACCAGATGCTGTGGTAATATTGGTCATAAGGGTTGCATTTCCGATTTTGGAAATGACACGCTGTAACGAAAGGGCTTGATTCCCATGTTTTTTAACCTCTTGCTGGTATTTATTGATCAGGAAAATGCAATTGGGAATCCCAATCACGATGATCAATGGTGGAATTAATGCGGTTAAAATGGTGATTTCGTATTGGAAAAGGCCTAAAATACCAAAAGCCCACATCACCCCAATGATAACCACGCACATGGAGATGATCGTGGCTCGAAAACTTCTAAAAAAGAAAAAGAAAATGATGGAAGTGACCAATAAGGCGGCACCGATAAAAATCCCAATTTCATCCACAATGGATTTGGCGTTCCAGGTGCGGATGTAGGGCATCCCAGAGACGCGAACATCGAGATTTGTTTCCTGTTCAAAGTTTTTTACAAGGTCGGCAAGATCGTTCAGGATGAACTCGTTCCGAACGGAGGTGTTCATGATATCCTTGTCGAGATAGGCAATGGTCTGTATCGTACCACTTTCCGGATTGTAAATGATGTTGTCGTAAAAAGGAAGTTCTTCAAATAAGTGTTTTTTCAAGGTATCCACTTCTTCCTCGGTCTTCGGCGGACTTTTGATGAAGGCTTCCATGACGAACTCCTGCTTGTCATTGTCCTTCACCAAAACCTGGAGGTTATCTGTGGAAACCACAAAATCAATTTCCGGAAAGGCTTCGAGTTGTTTGCTCAGTTTGTTCCAACGATTGAATTTGCTTGGTGTGAAAAGCGTGGAGTCACGAATACCCAGTACGATGGCATTTCCCTCTTCACCAAAAATGCCCTTAAAGGTGTTGTATTGTATGGTTGCGGGATGGTCATCCGGTAGAATGTTGGCCTCTGTATTGGAAAATTGCATGTTTTTCCATTGAAGTCCTAAAAAAACGGTGAAGGCGGCTACTCCAAAAAGAATAAGGATTCTGTTCCTCAGAATAAGTCGGGCGACCGTTGGCCAAAATCCTTTTGTAAGTCTTGCAACCATTTAGTTTTTATTGGCCGCAAAGGTAGAAAATGATTGTCGGTGTTCCTAAGGAAATCAATAGGTTGGTGTGTAGGTTTATACCTTCATAATTTCCGTTTCCTTAACGCCAAAGATGGCATCAACCTTTTTGCTGTACTTATCCGTAAGTTCTTGGATATCCAGTTCAGCATTTTTTTGTCGATCTTCGGAAATCTCAAGGGTTTTTAATTCCTTGTTGGCCTCTTGTCGTGCACTTCGGATACTTACTTTAGCATCCTCGGCCTCGGATTTTGCCTGTTTTACCAATTGTATCCTTCTTTCCTCCGTTAAAGGAGGCACATTGATGATGATCATTTCACCATTGTTCATCGGATTGAATCCCAGATTGGAGTTGATAATGGCTGTTTCGATTTCAGGAAGTATGCTTTTTTCCCACGGTTGTATGGAAAGTGTTCGGGCATCGGGCGTATTGATGTTCGAAACCTGCGAAAGCGGGGTTTGCGAGCCGTAATATTCTACCATTACGGTGGATAACATTACAGGACTTGCTTTCCCGGCACGAATCTTTACCAAAGCTTTCTCCAAGTGCGAAATGCTTCCGTTCATGCTCTCTTCAGCGCTATCGAGTATAAATGTTACTTCTTCTTCCATAATTCTAAAATTTACGTATCCGAATCAAATTACGTACCGATTTTATATGTTGACAACGGTTCCAATGTTTTCACCGGAGACAATTTTCATCAAATTGCCCCTTTTGTTCATATCAAAGACTACAATAGGGAGTTCGTTTTCCTGGCTTAGGGTAAAAGCTGTGGTATCCATCACTTTTAATCCTTTTGAAAGCACATCGTTAAAGGAGATGGAATCGAACTTAGTGGCTGTTTTATCTTTTTCGGGATCTGAGGTATAAATACCATCAACCCTGGTTCCTTTGAGGATAACATCAGCCTTTATTTCAATGGCCCGAAGCACCGCGGCGGAATCTGTTGTGAAATATGGATTCCCGGTACCGCCTCCGAAAATGACCACCCTTCCCTTTTCCAAGTGACGCATGGCTCTACGCCGAATAAAAGGTTCGGCCACCTCATTGATCTTAATGGCAGACTGAAGTCGGGTTTCAACACCCTTTAGTTCAAGCGCACTTTGTAGGGCGAGACCATTGATCACCGTGGCCAACATGCCCATGTGGTCCCCTTGCACACGATCCATGCCTTGACTAGCTCCAGAAAGCCCCCTAAAAATATTGCCGCCGCCGATCACAATGGCAACTTCCACACCCTTATCTACCACCCCTTTGATGTCTTCGGCGTATTCGGACAGGCGTTGCGGATCAATGCCGTATTGTTGTTCGCCCATTAGGGCTTCACCACTTAATTTTAATAGGATTCTTTTGTATTGCATGGAGGATAACTTCAAGTCTGGGCAAAAATAATCAAAAATATTTAGGGCAAATTAGCCGAAAAAGAGATGATTCCCACATAAAATGCACAAAAAAAATCATACATTCTGTAACCTTTCCACAAAATGGAAGTATACCCTTCAACAAAGCAAAAACAGCAACCAATTGCAAGGTTTAACCGATAATGCATTAATGCTCAAAATAAAGCATGGCGACTTGGACAAGTTGGGCCTATTGTATGAGCGTCACAAAAAACGATTGTTTGGATTCTTTTACAATTTGGGGAACAATCCTTCGGTGAGTGAGGATTTGGTACAGAATGTTTTTGTTCGAATACTAAAGTATAGAAGTTCATACACAGGTGAGGGGTCATTTACTGGATGGATGTTCAGGATGGCTCGGAATGTAAATTATGATTATCACAAAAAGAACACTAAAAACACAGTTCCGATGGAGAAAACAACTGAGCTTTCAAACATGGATACGAATGCTACGGTGACCCATAAGCTTGAGACCGAGGAAAACAATGTGTTGTTAAAAAGGGCTTTGGCCTTGTTGCCGGAGGAAAAGAGGGAAGTGTTGGTGCTAAGCAAGTACCGAGAATTAAAGTTTAGTGAGATTGGAAGCATTCTGGGATGCTCCGAAGGAGCGGCCAAGGTAAGAGTACATAGAGCTTTGAAAGATTTAAGAAAGATTTTTTTACAACTTGAAATGGTTTAAGAAATGGAAAAGGAACAGTTTGAAATTCAAGTGATGGACTATCTCGCAGGAGTACTTTCGGCAAAGGAGCGGGAGCAGTTCGAAAGTTTTCTGAAGGACAATCCAGAATACGCCAAGCAGTACAAGGAACTGGTGGAAACCTGGAAGATTGTACGCACAGCAAGTACGCCGGAACCTTCCAGCCAAATGGACGAGGTGTTCTTCAAAATGCTATCAACGGCCATTGAAAAGGAAGTGGCAAAGCCGCCTAAAAAAAGTTTTGCGGAAGTCCTTTCCGGACTTTTCAAACCCCAATTCGCGTATGGACTATTGTTATTGGGAATTGGTTTGGGAATCGGATATTTCATGAATTCCGACAGTGGTACAGCACCGAATGAGATTTTGGTGGCTGATGAGGAAACCGAAGCGGTGCGCCAGAAGTTGGTCTTGACCCTTTTGGAGCAACCATCGGCCAACCAACGCTTGCAGGGTGTAAGTGAGGCCAATAAGTTCAATGATGTTGACGAAATCGTGGTAAAAGCATTGTTGCAGACACTCAACAACGATTCCAATGTGAATGTACGATTGGCCGCCATTGAGTCCTTGACAAATTACGTAAATCATTCTGTGGTGCGACAGGGTTTGGTACAGTCCATTCCCAATCAGGAATCACCATTGGTGCAAATCACTTTGGCCAATTTAATGGTGGCACTGCAAGAAAAGGCTTCCATTGAACCTTTCCGGCAGTTGCTCAAGGAAAAAGAACTGGATACCACGGTTCAGAAAAAAATTGAAAAATCAATTGAATCTATAATCTAAATAATTATCAATCCTCCCTAAATGGGAGAAATCAAATCACGAACAGTCAATTTTATAACAATGAAAAAGTCAATTTTAATTTTAGGGGCAGTCACTTTGTTTGGAGCAATTCACTCGGAAGCCCAACAAAAGAAATTTACGGAACAGATCAAGAAGGAAATCTCAGTCTCCGATAATCCTGAAAACACTTTGGTGATTCGAAATATTTTTGGATCTATTACGGTTGAGGGCTACAACGGTAGTCAAGTTTTGGTTAATGTTGAAAAAACAATCACCTCCGATGATACGGATGGTTTGGAATTGGGAAAGCAGGAACTCCAACTTAAGGTCATTGAAGAAGAAAACAAGGTGATTCTCCATCCAGATGCACCCTATATGGAGTTCGATAAGAAGAACCTTAGGTACAACTGGTGCAATAATCATATTGAACCACCCTATGATCACCGATTGAACTTTACGGTGAGGGTTCCCAATTCTATGCGGATTGATGTGGGGACTGTCAATGATGGTGAGGTGTCGATTAAAAACACTAGAGGTAATTTGGTAGAGGCCAGGAATATTAATGGAGGAATCACACTTACGAACATTACAGGGAAAACGGTCGTGAATTGTATCAATGGGCCTGTGAATATTTCCTACGCGGACAATCCTGAAAGGGCATCAACTTACTATTCGTTGAATGGCGATATCAATATATCATACCAAAAAGCATTGTCAGCTAACATTTCCTTCAAGAGCATGAACGGAGAGCTTTTCACGGATTTTGATATCAACAAGCAATTTATGGAGACCAGTAAAAAGACCGGTAAGGGAAATAAACCGAAGTACAAATACGAAGCGCGACCTGTGGTGCAGATTGGAAATGGTCAGGTGGACTTTGATTTTGAAACCCTAAACGGAAATGTATTCATCAAAAAAATATAAAGTCATGAAAAACTTAAAATATGTAATAACCATATTGGCCCTTGCAATGGCTAGCAATTTAACGGCCCAAGAAAAGAGTATTGATTTGTTCTCGATTCCCTTAAGCAACCCAAACAGCCCCGGAAAATTGGTCATCCAACAAATATCGGGCTCCATTCATGTAGAGGCGTATGAAGGAAAAGAAGTTGTAATAAAGGCAACTTTTGGGAGTGAAAAGCACCATTATCACAAAGAGAAAAGGAGTGATGGTATGAAAAAGATAGCAAACACTTCCCTTGATATTGGTGCTGAGGAAAAAAATAATGTGGTGCAAGTAGTCAATGAACAATGGAACCGGGTTACGAATCTTGTTGTAAAGGTGCCCAAGAATTTTGCCCTGCATCTTTCAACCGTCAATGATGGCAATATTTCCGTAAAGGGAGTCAATGGCGAGATGGAAATCAGTAATGTGAATGGGGAGATTACCCTGGAGGGTGTAAGTGGTTCGGCGTCTACCGATACGGTGAATGGGGATATAAAAATAGATTTTACAAGCATTACGCAGGGCGCCAACATGGCCTTTAGTAGTTTGAACGGGGATTTGGACATCACTTTTCCCAGTTCACTCAAGGCCGATGTAAAGGCAAAATCGGATATGGGCGAAATATTTACGGACTTTGAAATGCAAATTGCTGCGCAAAAGCCAGAGGTGAACAAAAACAGTTCATCAGGAACCTATAAGGTAAAAATTGAACAGTGGGTTCGGGGCAAGATCAATGGAGGTGGCCCTGAAATGCTCTTCAAGACCTTTAATGGTGATATCTTAATTAAGTCGAGATAGGCAATATAAAACATAAAAAAAGCCGCTTTATAGAAGCGGCTTTTTTCATTTTAAATGTTTCTTATTAGCCAAGGGCTACTCTTTGGAATCCGGTCACTTCCAAATTGGAATCAACCGACTTCACATATTGGGCAACACTTTGCTTGCTGTCCTTGATAAAGGCTTGGTTTACCAAAGTATTGTCTTTAAAGAATCGGTTCAGCTTTCCTTTGGCAATATTGTCCAGCATTGCTTCAGGCTTGCCTTCTTGACGTAGTTGCTCCTTAGCAATCTCAATTTCTTTATCGATTATGGACTGATCTACACCTTCTTCGTTCAATGCAACGGGATTCATAGCGGCAGCTTGCATGGCCACATCTTTGGCCGCTTGTGCGGAACCATCAACCGAAGCGGACAAACCTACCAAAGTAGCTATTTTGTTCCCAGCATGAATGTAAGAACCTACGAAAGGTGCCTCCAGCTTTTCAAAGCTTCCAATTTCTATTTTTTCTCCGATAACACCGGTCTGCTCAGTCAGTTTTTCTGTCACTGTCATTCCATTGAAGGGAGCAGATAGAAAACTATCTTTGTTCTCAAAATCAAGGGCCAAATCGGCCAAATCATTGGCAAGTGCAACAAAACTTTCGTTCTTGGCAACAAAGTCGGTTTCGCAATTCAATGAAATCACAACACCTTTTGAGTTGTCTGCACTAACTTTTGCGATAGCAGCACCTTCAGAGGAATCTCTATCCGCTCTTTTGGCAGCTACTTTTTGACCTTTTTTTCTTAAGATCTCAATCGCTTTTTCAAAATCACCATCAGCCTCAACCAAAGCTTTTTTGCAATCCATCATCCCAGCTCCGGTGGTCTTTCTTAATTTATTTACTTCTGCGGCGGTAATCTTTGCCATTTTTATCTCCTTTTTTAAAAATTTATGTAAAGTAAAACACTATGGCAGTGTTTTGTTTTAGGTCAATGTTAAATCAACTTGGCTTATTCAACACCACCTTTGGCGTTGTCTTGCCATTCCTTAAGCTCATCCCATTTACCGTCAGCAGCCATTTGGGCTTGCTTTGGCCATGTGGTTGGATCTAAATGCGCCATTCTAGAGCTGGCCTCGGTAAGGATTTCCTTTATTTTTTCAGGGTCGGCCTTTGCCAATTTGGCAAAAGTATCGATGCCGCTGTTGGCTAGGGCTTCAGCAGCCTTGGGTCCTGCACCTTCTATCTTGGTTAAATCATCCGCTTTGGAAGCTTTGGTCTTAGCGGCTTTTGGCTCTTCCTTGGCTTTCTTTTCAGCAACAGGTTCTTTCTTAACTTCCGGTTCTGGAGTTTTCTCAACCTTAGGTTCAGCCTTAGCAACAGGAGCCTCTTCAACTTTTACTGGCTCAGCCACTTCAACTACGGGAGCTTCTGCAACAACAGTTTCCTCAACAGTTGCTTCTTTTTCCTCTTGCTTATCATTTTTACGTTCTGCCAAACCTTCCGCAACCGCGTTGGTAACTTCAGTCATAATGGCCTCGATTGATTTTCCGGCATCATCGTTGGCTGGAATCACAAAGTCGATAGGTCTTGGATCAGAATTGGTATCGACCATCGCAAAAATTGGAATGTTCAATTTTTGTGCTTCTTTCACAGCAATGTGCTCACGCATGGTGTCCACGATGAAAATAGCTCCAGGTAAACGGGTCATATCGGCAATGGATCCCAAGTTTTTTTCCAACTTGGCACGAAGACGATCTACTTGTAGCCTTTCTTTTTTGGATAGAGTGTTGAACGTACCATCCTTTTTCATTCGATCGATAGCGGTCATTTTCTTGACTGCTTTTCGAATAGTAACAAAGTTGGTCAACATACCTCCAGGCCATCTTTCAGTGATGTAGGGCATGTTCACTTTGGCCACCTTGTCGGCTACGATGTCCTTAGCTTGCTTTTTTGTAGCTACAAAAAGAATTTTTCTACCGGATGAAGCAATTTTCTTTAGGGCTTCATTGGCCTCTTCAAGTTTTGCTACCGTTTTGTAGAGATTGATTACGTGGATCCCGTTA
>JANQRD010000234.1 GCA_028284725.1 Allomuricauda sp.
ATTGTTCGTGAGTTTAGCAATGAGGAAATTGTGGAGGTATATGATTGTAGAATTGCTCTTGAAAGCACGGCTGTCGGGCTTTTTACGAAAAGAGCTACCAATAATGACCTACAAAAACTTGCCAGTTTTTTTAGTGGTTTTGAATTGGGTAAAGAAATTGACGAAAAAGAATATCAGATTAAGGACAGCCAATTCCACAATTTCATAATCAAGAATTGTGGAAATCGATTTCTGTATAACCTTTTCAATAAAGGAAATTTACTGGTATGTATTGACTTAATCGGTTTGGTCAGACCAGCCCATGAAACGCTTCCAGAACATTTGGGGATTATATCCGCAATAAAGAATAGGAATGTCAATCTGGCAATGGACCTTATAACTGACCACTTGAACAAATCCAAGAATCTTTTAATTTAAGTATGGCGAGTACAAAAAAACCGCTATTTCCTACTCGTTATAAAATGGTCTTCGGGACATTCTTATTGGCGGTTATTGTGCTCTTCGATAGAATCCTACTCTCGGTCGCCAAGGATCCGGTAGCAGAATCCCTAGCCCTGAACGATACACAAATGGGCTGGGCCTTAAGCATATTTGCTCTGGGCTATGCGCTTTTTCAAACCCCAGCTGGCTTGTTGGCAGACAAGTATGGCCCTAGGCGAATACTTACCATTGTTGTTTCACTTTGGTCATTTTTTACGGCTCTTACTGGTGCAGTATGGAATTTTACCGTGCTTCTTATCGTCCGTTTTTTGTTTGGTGCTGGAGAGGCCGGGGCATTTCCAGGAATGGCTAGAGCTATTTATGGCTGGATTCCTTTTCAGGAACGTGGAATCGTAAATGGAATAAATTTTTCGGGTGGCAGAATCGGTGCCGCTATTGCACTTCCCACTGTAGCATGGTTGATGGATTTGGTTGGTTGGCGCCTGACCTTTGTCCTATTAGGTTTTGTTGGATTACTATGGGGTATAGTATGGTACTGCTGGTTTCGGGACAATCCAGAAAACCACAAAGGAATTCCAAAAAAGGAGCTGGAATTTATTCAAAAGCATACGGATAGGGACACAAGCAACGAAAAGGTAAAAATAAATTTCAAAAAACTTTTTAACTCCAAAACAATGTGGTTGCTTATGGGACAATATTTTGCAAGCAACTTCACCTTTTTTTTCTGTTTGACCTGGTTGTTCCCACATTTAAAGGCAAAGTATAACCTGGATGCGTTGGAAGCGGGATTCTATTCTTCCGCACCACTACTATTTGGTGCTTTGGGAAATTGGTTTTCAGGTTTTTTGGTTGATGTGATATACAAGAAGAAAAAATGGGCCTTGTCACGTAAAATTCCGGCTATTTTGGGATTTACGCTAGCCTCGGTCGGAATTATTGTGAGCATTTATATGACAGAAGTTACAGCAGCAATAATTTTCATTTCCCTAGCCCTTTTTGGTGCGGATATGACCTTGAGCCCATCCTGGTCAGCTTGTGTGGATGTGGGAAAGCAATTTTCAGGAGCAGTTAGCGGTACAATGAACATGGCGGGAAATATAGGCTCTTTTTTGACTGCTTTGGCTTTTCCTTATTTATTGGAATTTACAGGTTCTTCAGAACCCTTTTTTTTTGTGGCCGCAGGTTTGAACATTCTGGCAATTTTATTATGGTTGGCCGTAGTCCCAAATCGTCCATTGCAATTGACTTGACTTTTAATAATTAAATCTATGATTACCGGTAAAGAACTCGATGAAGTATGTCAAACTTCAATTAAAATGATTGAAGAAGCTGGACTTTTTTTGACCGAAGAAGATAAAAAAAATATTACGGCTGCAGACTTTGGCCTGAGTCGGCTAAAAGAAGAAGGGGTGCAGATTTTGACCTTATTTGATACTGATCGAATGGCTGCAAAGATTCTGGTTTTACTTCCTTTTCAGACAGAACCCGAACATTGGCATCCCCCTGTAGGCGATGACCCTGGGAAGGAAGAAGTAATAAGAGCGGTTTGGGGAGACTTAAACTTCTATACCCCTGGAGAAGATACGATGAAGAAGGGCTTTATCGTTAAAGGAAAAGAGGATTGCTATACAATGCGTCATGAAGTGGTAATGGAAGCTGGCGATCAGTTAATTCTACCACCTGGTACAAAACACTGGTTTCAGGCAGGCAAGAGGGGCGCGGTCATGTATTCATTTTCCACAAAGGTCAATGATTTAATGGATCGATTCACCGACCCACAAATCATAAGAAAAACAAAAATAAAAGAATATTAAACCGGTTTGCCCGATTTTTCAGCTGCATACACAACAGGTATTAGGATATATCAGATTAAATCATCAACTAAATGAAGCAAAGCATCATCACCGCATTTTTAGGAAGAACTCAAGACCGATTCTCAGAATATCATGAGCCTACGTCATTGGAACAGCGATTGGATTTGGTTTCTCAAATTCCAAACGTTACCGGAATCGAGATCGTCTATCCCTATGAGACGGAAGAGCCTGAGGCCACAAAAAAAATGATGGAGGATAGGGGATTGGGCTTTGCTGCGGTAAATGCCAATATTAAAAAAGAGCCCCAGTGGGTGCCAGGCGCGCTGTCAAGACCTTCTTCTGAGCTGCGCAGTGGGGCAGTGGATATCATCAAGAAAGCAAAAGATTATGCCAAGATTGTTGGTGCTCCGTTGGTCACTTGCTGCCCCTTATCGGATGGTTACGACAATCTTTTTCAAGTAGACTATCCCAAGGCTTGGAGAAGCATGGTTGAAACTGTTGCCGAGGCGGCAGATTATATGCCGGAAATACCACTGTACATTGAATACAAGATTAACGAGACAAGGGTGCATGCCCAGTTGGATACTTGTGCAAAAACTATACTTTTTTTAAAGGAAGTCGGGAATTCATCGATGGGGGTGACCATTGATTTTGGCCATGCTCTTTTAGCCAAAGAGAATCCTGCACAGGTTATTGCATTATGCGAAGAGACCAATACCAATTATTATTTACACACTAATGACAATGATTTTAATTTCGATTGGGATTTGATTTCTGGGTCGCGAAATTTCCTCCATACTGTTGAATTTTTGTTCTATGCTAAAGAGTATGGCTATGACAAATATTTCACAGCTGATGCCTCTCCCCGTATTTTTGATATGATCGGGTTTTTTACCGAGCATGCTGAAATGAACCTGGCCCTCTGGAATTTAGTGGATAAGCTTGATAGAAAAAAGTATCGGAATCTAATGCATGGGGAAAAGTATATGGATTTAATGAAATTGGTACGCAAAGAGATTTATAGATTATAAAAAGAATGTTATGCCAAAACAGGTACTGGATATAAGTTATAGCGAAGCAAAACGACTGATGATGTTGGCTATGGAATGTATGGGAAAGTACAGGGTCCCAGGAGCTGTTGCCATTGTGGACCGTGGCGGTCACCCTATAATTTTGGAGCGCGCTGACAAAACCATGTTTGCAGCATCAAATATTGCAATTGGCAAAGCCTCGACATGTGTTGCATTTATGAGACCTTCCAGTGAATTGGAAAGTGCGATTTTGTCGGGTCGGACACCGATGCTGGTACTTGATGGGGCCACCCCAAATCCTTATATCCCGTTAAAGGGTGGGCAACCAATAATCGTTGAAGGCCAAATTACGGGGGCCATTGCAGTAGCAGGTACCATGGATGCTGAGATGGATGAAAAAATAGCCCAGGAAGCACTCACCAATTATTATCAAATAACGGTTTATTAAATTAAAAATATGGGAAAGAGCTTATACACCTGTTTTTTTGCGCTTCTGTTGTTTTATGGAGCTGGATTATGGGGGCAGCAATACCGACAATATCGACCAATAACCCTTGATTTCGAAATTGAAGCTACCTCTGAGACGGCTTCAGTGAATCCGTTTATGGACTATCGGTTACAAGTTGAATTTTCCTCGGAAGATGCAAAATTTTCTATTCCAGGCTTTTATGCAGCGGACGGCAATGCCGCTGAAAGCAGTGCTGATAAAGGTGGTACATGGAGGGTTATGTTTACTCCCAATAAACCAGGAATTTGGAAATACGTGGTATCCTTTAAGAAAGGTAAGGATATCGCTATCGATGATGATTTCTATGTCGGTCAAAAAGTAGAGCCCCATGATGGCATAAAAGGAGCAGTCGAGGTTCTGCCAGCAGCTAAGAATGCAGGCTTTTTTGGCAGCAGGGGTAGGCTACAATATATGAAAAGCAGGTACTTGCACACCGAGGATGGACAACCTCTGCTAAAGTTTGGTGCAAATTCGCCCGAGAATTTCTTGGCTTATAAGGACATTGACAGTACCTATAATTACGAACTTGAAAAAAATTATATCAAAACATGGGAACCCCATATCAATGATTGGAAACCTGGAGACCCCACATGGCAAGATGATAAGGGTAAAGGTATACTGGGTGCGCTGAACTATCTGGCTTCGAAAGGCATGAATTCAGTATATGCCCTTACTTTGAATATCGAAGGGGATGCCAGGGACGTCTGGCCGTTTCTTAGTCATCACAGGCGCGATTTTAAGCGATATGATGTTAGCAAACTTGCCCAGTGGGATATTATTTTTTCACATGCGGAGAAATTGGGTATTATCATGCACTTGGTTACCCAGGAAAAGGAAAATGAGTTGATTCTCGACAATGGGGAGACCGAGGATGGACGAAAACTGTACTATAGAGAGCTGATCGCAAGATTTGGATACCATCAAAACATCATTTGGAACATGGGTGAAGAAAACGGAGCAGCCCCTTGGTGGCCACAAGGACAGAATGACCAACAGCGCTTTTCCATGATACGTTTTCTAAAGGATACCGACCCTTACAAAAACCCGATAGTGATACACACTTTGCCAGAAGAAGAACAAAGGGCACCGATACTTGGACCTCTTTTGGGATTTGACAGGTTGGACGGCATTTCTATGCAGATATCAGATATTACGGATATTCATCGGGACATTAAAAACTGGATGGCGTTGTCCGAAAAAGCAAATAGGAAATGGATAGTTAGTATGGATGAAATAGGTCCTTGGCATACCGGAACTCCGAATGATGCCCATAACACGCGCCTAGACTCTTTGCGTACGGAGGTCCTGTGGTCAACACTAACGGCCGGTGGGGCAGGGGTGGAATGGTACTTCGGATGGCTCAAACCTCCCCATGACCTAAATGCTGAGGACTGGCGCAGTCGGGAGATGATTTGGGAGCAATCTGCCATAGCTAAGGCATTCTTTGAAGGTTTGCCCTATACTGAAATGATCAGTTTGGACGAAAAACTAAAGGAGAATTCGAACTTTTGTTTCGGAAAGGAGGGGGATACCTATGTAATATATCTGAAAAATGGAGGCACGGAGACACTGGACTTAAGCGGACAACAGGGCAACTATGAAGTCCTATGGTATGACCCCAGAAAGGGAGGGATTTTTCAAAAAGGGTCTGTTTCCAGATTAGAGGGAGGCCTTCCCTCCAGTGTGGGAAGACCACCATCACAAGAAAACGCTGATTGGGCGATATTGGTCAGAAGAAAGGAATGAAACCCTTCCCAGTAGATCATTGTAGGGAAGTCCACGTGACACTACTTATAACTACAGATGCGATTCACCAATAAAACAACACTTATGCAAAAACTACTTTTGTTTCAGATGTTGATTCTTTTTTCGATTTCGTGCGAAGGCCAAGGGGAGGAATTGGGTATGGTTTTTCCAACAGGGGAATGGCAGGAGCGGACACCTGCGGAACTGGGGATAGATCCGGCCAAGCTTGGGGAGGCCCTGGCCTATTTGGCTTTCGAATCGGACGAGGACGGCCTGGAGGAGGTATTCATTGTTCGCAAGGGGTACTTTGTTTACAAGGGTGACAGTATCCATAAAAAGCACATTGTTTACAATGGATTTTTAAGCGCTTGGCAGTGGCAATGGAGTAGTATGCATTTTAGAGATAGTAACGGTGCCCGATGTTGGTCGTATCATGATTTTACCATAGCAAGCATGTATGGGGCAAGAACATTCGGAGCAACTGTTCTTCTATACTAAATTTTAGGCAATGGGAAAGATAAAATTGACAGGTAGCTGCTTCGCACTGTTATTTTTGGTGACCAATGGCTGCTTATGTCAAGCACCCCAAGCACCAAAATTAGCAGCTGGTCCAGATGATATTGCGAATACTATCATCAATGATGAGGACAGTATTTATTACATCGACTTTTCGGATTATCCAGCTAGGGACTCCGATCTTCCCATCGGGGTGTTCGATTCGGGTACTGGTGGGTTGACTGTGCTTAGGGCTATTGTGAATTATGACCGGAACAATAACGAATCGTTTGCAAAGGGAAGCGACGGGCGGCTTGATTTTGAAAAGGAGGTATTCATATACCTAGGGGACCAGGCCAATATGCCCTATGGCAATTATTCCGAGGTTGGAAAGGTAGATCTGTTACGGGAGCACATTATCAAGGATGCCCAATTTTTATTGGGCAACAAATACTATTCCGATGCCATGGACAAGACCGTGAACACGGATAAACGACCCATCAAGGCCATGGTTGTTGCCTGCAATACGGCCACGGCTTACGGGAAGGAGTCCATTGAGGAATTTCTAAAAAAAGCCAATGCCAACATTAGGGTGATAGGGGTCATTGATGCCGGGGTCAGGGGAACATTGGAGGGTATAGCTAAAGATGAGAATGCCGTAATAGGTGTCCTGGCCACGGCGGGCACAATTTCTTCCAAAGGATATCAGAAGGCCATATTGGAGCTAAAAGAGGAATGGGGATATACTGGCGATATAAAGGTTTTTTCGCAAGGAGGTATTGGTATCGCAGAGGCTGTGGACGAAGATCCCGATTATTTTGACAGAACGCTCCAGACTCCTAGAAAAGCTTATAGGGGTCCGGCCCTAGAGGGCAAGCTGAAAATAGATAAGGCCCTTTAT
>JANQRD010000249.1 GCA_028284725.1 Allomuricauda sp.
CGTCCGCATTGATACGGTATATTTTCCCGCGTTTGTCCCTAACGTCCTGTGCGATGGGAAGCTCAGGTTCATCCCGTTCCCAAAAAAGTCGTTCTCCGATAGTGATGTACAGCTTACCATCTGTTCCAAATACCATCCCGCCACCATAGTGAAAATACTCCCGAGTGTAAGGCTCGGCGACCAGCAATGTTTCGTGATTGGACAAAGAATCGTTTTCAAACTTCGCCCGAACCACCTTTGTAGTTGTACTCTGACCTTCCTGTTTTGCTGCGTAGGATACGTACACCCAGCTATTGTTTTCAAAATCAGGATCGGTCAAAACTTCAAAGATGCCCGAATTATCCCCAAAGTGAATGGCTCTAATACTATCGGTCAAATCCTCTGGAAAACCCTTAACGATATGTTTCTGCTTGGAAACAAGATCTATCCGTACCAAATCTCCGTCCTTTTCCGAGACCAGAGCTTCATCTTCAGATAGAAAGGCAATACTCCAAGGATGATTCAACCCTTCGAAGACCGTTTCCTTCTCTGGTGAAAATGAAAATTGGGTTTGATGTTCGGCACAACTTACCAAGAGAACCAACCCCAATAAAATGAATCGTTTCATCACATTTATTTTGGCAAAGGATTGGAAATTTGATGGCTTACGCTTTAAAAAACGTGATTCTTAAAACGATTTTGGGTTAAGCGGTCTGAAACCTTTTGCGGTATTCCGAAGGAGTCAATTGGGTTTTTGCTTTAAAAGAAAGGTTGAAGGAAGTAACATTTCCAAAGCCGCAATCGTAGGCGATTGCTACAATTTTTTCGTGCTGGTATTTTGGGTCGATCAATAATGATTTTGCTTTTTCAATCCGATGCTCAGTTACAAAATCGGAAAAACTGCGGTGCTCATTTTCATTAATGGCCTGGGAAAGCCTTCTTGGAGGTACATCGAGTTGCTTCGCCACCGATTCCAACGAAATGGAACTGTCCAAAAAAATTTCTTCGTTGCTAAAAAGTGATTTTACGGAATCCATCAACTTCCCTGAAGCCGACTTTTCCAAGGTGGACGTGTTGTATTTCCCCAAACGGAAAGCGTGCTTCTGTAGAAAGACAAACGAAAAAACATAAATCAACAGCGAAAAGAAAAGAGCCCCTCCGATGTAAAACGAAAACAACCCGGCAAGATTTCCCATGTAGAACAACCAGATCAAGGCGACGCCAATCACCAAATTTCTATACCAAACGGTACGTTGTTTGTGCGCCCTATTTCGGAATTGATAAAAAACAACAAAAGACACAATCACATATACCGCCAAGTGGGCAAAAATGACGGTATAGATGGCATAGGACGCCCAATTTCCGTCGTTGGGAACAATCCAACAGAAAGCCACAAACAAAACAAAGGGGATAAGGTGTAGGTAATCCATACCTTCCATTCTTTTCATACCGGCCAACAATGACTTGCCATAAAACCATAAAAATGGCCCTGTCAGTAAAATTCCAGAAAGGCCAAGATTACGTTGCCAAGGCTCTAAATTGAAATGGACATTTAGAATGGATTTCCCAATACGGATGGTCAAGCCCAAGATGACCAATGCAAGAAAAACTGGGGCATGGTCGTTTCGCTTTTTGAGCGTAAACAGATACACCACAAGAAAAAGCGCCTGGGCTATTCCCAAGCAACTTAAAACCAGAATGAGCGTATCCTTTTGCATCTTTCAAAATTAAAAAGACATCGGCAAACTAAATCCAGATTCGATATTAAGTTGTTATTTTTAGCAAAACACTTTTGGAATGAAAATTTTAAGGTTGACCTTGGGTCTATTGTTTTTTTGCACTTTGGGTTGTTCAGAAAAAAAGGAAATGGCACAGAAGTATCAATTATTTGTTGGGACGTATACCGATGGAGATAGTGAAGGGATTTACAAGTTCACTTTTGATACTGGTACGGGCGTACTCTCGGATCAGGTTTTAGTGGCTGCCTTGCCCAACCCATCCTTTTTAAAAATTTCACTGGACAAAAATCATCTGTATGCGGTACAGGAAACTGCGGATTTTGACAGTTTGGAGGGAGGAATAAGCGCTTTTAAATTGAAAGATGGACTTCTGGAACTCCAAAATAGTATGGGCACGGGCGGAGCGCATCCTTGTCATGTTTCACTTTCCAGTGATGCTCAGCTTGTCGTTTCGAATTACACTGGGGGGAACGTTGCCATTTTTGATTTGCAATCTGATGGAAGCCTGGGAAATCGACAGTTGATAGATCACAAAGTTCTGGACACTGTAAAAGCTGCGCATGCCCACATGGGTCAATTTACGAAACAGGGACTCTTTGTAGCTGATCTAGGACTCGATGCCTTAAAGCGATATACCTTGTCCAGCAATGAATGGAAACCGGCACATCAATCCTCCATCGATCTGCCAAAAGGAGCCGGCCCCCGACATTTTGTGTTCAGCCAAAATCAAAGCTATTTGTATGTCATCAATGAGCTCAACACTACGATTACAGTTTTTGAAAAAGATGATGAAGAGAGTTTTAATCCTATCCAAACGGTTGAAACCCTGTCATCCGATTTCGAAGGGGAAAATGCCTGTGCCGACATCCACCTTTCTTTAGATGGAAGGTTTTTATATGGCTCCAATCGTGGTGAAAATACCCTTGTGATTTTTTCAGTGGATGGCTCTACAGGAAAATTGGATTTGGTTGGTCGAGAATCTGTCAAGGGAAATTGGCCGCGCAACTTTACGTTGGATCCCAGTGGAAATTTTGTTTTGGTAGCGAATCAGTATAGTGGTAACATCACCATTTTTGAGCGGGATATTGAAAAAGGCACTCTACAGTTTCTGAGCGAAACCAAATTGCCTAGTCCCGTCTGTTTGGAGTTTTTGGATTGACTAGCGCTATTGCTTCAAATGTTTTTCCTTCATCCTTCGGATGAAATCCGTTGAGGTGTAATACAGATTTAACCTTCCGTTGTCATAAGAAGTGCTTTTTTCATGAACCTTTTGAATGGAATCCAAAGCAGAGGTGTTTAATTTCTCTTGGACACGTCCACTGGCGAATACAAACAGCTTTCCATCATGGCTTACCCAAGGGCACATTTCATGAGATGACGAATTGATGGGCTCCCCCAAATTTTCAGGTTTTGTCCAAGTTCCATCAATGTTGAAACTAATGTACAGATCCCCTCTTCCCAAAGTATCGTCGTATCCTCGGTAAATTAAATACTCCTCATTCGGAGCGATGAAAGGATCTCCCTTATCCCTCCCGGAGTTGATGATTTCGGGCAAAGCCTCAACCTGATAAATAGAATCGGTTTTAATGGCCTTGTAGATGTCCCCTTTGGACCAAATATTGAAATAAATGGAACCATCATTGGTCAATGAGCTGTAATATTCGTTTTCTTCTTCCCCGGTCAAAACGACCCGAACCGGTTCGCTCCATAAAGAATCCTTTCGCTCCACATACCAGACCTTACTATTTTGATTGTCGCTTTCGGGTCGACTTGAACTAAAATAGATTCGGTTGCCATCAGGAGAAAACAGTGGGTCATAATCCGAAAACTCACCGGAGAATGCAGCAATTTTTGGTGTGCTCCAAGTACTATCCGATTGCATTTTAGTGAATGTGATGTATGCACTGGAGGGGGTATCGGTGGTATAATAAAACTCTGTACCATCAGGGGAAAAGGTGCCATTGTATTCCACCACCGGTGACGCCAAAAGTTCTGGCGCCAAGAGTTGAGGCTGATCAGTAGGCACTACGCCAAAGAAAGCTCCTCTTGTTCCAGGTTCTTGGGAAGCATTTGGGACTTGTTCTTCCGATTTGCATCCTAAAAGAGCCAAACTAATTATAAAAAGAAGCGCTTTCAACTTATTCACATTGATAAGTTTTGTTGTTAGATTCAAAAGAAGATGCACTTTCATCCGGTCTTAAAGATCCATGCCAAGAGTCTTTGTACCATTTTTCCGGTTCAGCATCGCTGCAATAGTCGGCAGTGAAAAAAGAAAAGTCATCCGAAAAGGTGATAATGATATTTCCCTTACCATCTGCATCGTGCCATCTACCTTTCATAACATTACCAGATAGCTTGCCCCAAACTCCACCTAGGGCATTTTTATGGATGAGATAGTATGCGCCTGCCACCTCGTCATTGTCGATAAGCATATCAAAACGACCTATTTCCGTACAATAGTTTTTGGAAAGTAGATTGTTTTTTTCTTGTGCATAGGATGTCTGAAAGGTAAAAACCAGAAAAAGGCAGCATAAGAGCTTCCATGCATATATACTAAATGGTATTTTTAATTTTTGTCCCATATTAATTCGGTTAATAGGTAAGTCTCCAATTTGCTCTGGTCAATAATTTCGTTTGTCTCTTGATTGAAATTGTCCATTTGGGAATCATGTACAAAATACAAGTTGTTCTCATAAGAATCAAATGTGGTGGGGATGTCAGACGGATTTTGCCAATCCAATAGTTTTTCTTTTTTCACAATTTTGGAGCCTTCATCGGATAGGTAAAATTGATACAGGCCGTTTTGTGATGTATCCCTGCGACTGTTTACTATCGCAAACAGACTATTGTCCAAACATTTCATTCCATCAATGCCTTTGTGATCATTTGGAGAATTTACTAGTTTAAGGGTTTCGATTTCCAGAATGCGAATGCCCGTGGTGTATGATGCCAAATAAAGGAACCTCTCATCAGCCGATATGGCAATGCCATTCGGGTGCTTGATTTCATCACTGGAAAAGAAAACCTCCAGTTCACCAGAGGAGTTGTTCAAAGTGTACAACTCATTATTTTCCGAATTGGTGATGAACAATTTGTCTTTTGAACCCAGTGCCAGATCATTGAGATATATAAATTCAGAATTGACTATGGAGTGGGATTCAATCAAATCTCCCGAAGTGACGTCCAAAAGCAACAGGATTGATTTGTTGTTTACCTTCGGCAGCGTATTGCCCAAAGCGAATAGCGTATCCCCCTTAATGGTCATTCCAAATCCGGATAAGTACCCATATTGATTTGCGGTAATGAAATCTTCTGCTTCGCTGCCATCAAGGTTGCAGCGTACAATTTTGTTGTGGCGAAGACTGTTCAAATATACTTTTTTTGATTTCGGGTCGATTGCGATACCTTCCGGTATTAAATCCTTTTCGAAGGATAGACCAACAGTTTTTGACTCCAACTGCCCTAAGCTTAGCGTGCTTGAAAAAAGAAAGAGTACTAAACAAAGCTTTGGGCAAATGCCAGCGAAGAGCGGGGGTGCGAGCTGATGTTCGAAAGTCATCTATTTTTCAAAAAGTGGAGGCGGAACAATTTCGACATTTCCATTTGCAAACCAGGTCATGCGATGCTTTTGAGGCCATCTTTTGATTACAGTATCCGCTTTTCTATCATACCAAACGGCGTCGAAATCACCCTTTGTAGTCAACACTACGCGCCATTCCTGTTGCAAAAGATCAAAATTCGTGTAATCTGCGGCAAGGCTGTCCCAAGTAATGTTCGACAACACTTGTGGATCCAAATGTGCCATAACTTCTTTTTCACTCAAAATAGCCAACCAAATAGGGGCAGAAAGATGTTCAATGGAAAGATCCTCCCTTTTGACGCCCCATCCAATTTTTAGATCCTGCCCATTCCGGATGGCGTTCATCAATTTTTGTTTGCTGCCCTGGAGAACCGTCCCGTCTTTATCCGTTTTGAAAACCACATGCCATTCGTTTTGAACCGATGGCTGTTCCATACAGGCACCTAAGGCAATCAACAGCGCCAATAGATAGATTTTTTTCATTTTTTGATTGTTGAAGAAGATTATGCACCACCAAAGTACACAAAAAGCACAATCAATAAAACAACGGCCATCATTGCTAGGAAGATTTTCCAGAAACTGTAGGGACGAGAACCTGAAATTTCTCCATTTTCTCCATTTATGAAAAAGTTGTACTCCTTTCCTTTGTAGCGATAGGCACTAACATACACCGGAAGTAGAATGTGTTTGAAAGTTTCTTCGGAAAGTTGCATATCCATGCTCGTAACGCGTTGTGTATCCCCGCCAATATCTTGTCTACACCAGCGGGTGGCAATATCACGTGCCACTTCTTTGGATTGTAAATGGCCTTGTTTTAAAGGGATGGTATACTTTTCAGTCACAAACCCAGAAAGAAAACTGCTATTGAACGGTTGTAATAGTTTTAGGTTCCAACGTGCAATTTTGTGGGGAACCCTTCCTTTTTTTTGATTGGAAGCTTTGATCAAAGTATCATCCACGAAACCAAAAACCTCACCAGATGCCGGATACCAACGCGTTTTCCGGACTCGCTGTGTTACCATTTTTCCTTGGGCATTCCGTACCCTTCGAGTTTCATAGTAGTATTCGCCTCGTTGCCCAGTATAGGAAGCAAGTAATTGAGCATCAAATGTCCAATACGGAAGATAGAGTCCCTTGGTAAATTGAGGGTCAAGTGCTGCTTTTTTAAGTTTGTTGGGAGCCCACCATAATCGGGACACCCATTTCTTAAAGATGCGAAAAGATTGCTCTTTTGCTATCTGGAAAGGGAGTACGGCACCAGGCAAGATCCACTCTTCTTTGTAGGCATCTTCAATTACCAAAGGCATACTGCAATACACACAATGGAGCGATTTGTAGTTCTCCTCCACATGCTGATTGGCGCCACAGTTTTTACAATGCAGCATGGAAATTTCCTCACTGTGTTTTTGGGCACCCATTTCTTGGAGATATGGATGCAGTTCCAGCTCCATAAATCCATTTTCATCAATTTCGATGGATTCCTCATGCCCGCAATATTCACAACTGATATTTGTGGTGCCTGGCTTATACTTAAGCTCCGCTCCGCAGTTGATGCACGACTTTTTAAGTTCTGTTTTTTTTACTGTTTCGTTCATCATGTCATTCCCGCGAAGGCGGGAATCTTATTTATGGATTCCTGTTTTCACAGGAATGACAAAATTAATTTATGGGTTGGGTAAGGGCGGGGGAGTATTTCCGCCGAGAAAGGACTTCAGTTCCTCCACATCTTTTAATGCTGCCCAATTTGCCATGCCCTGCTTCCAGACCAAACTTTCTCGATTGATTGTGCGTCCAGCGAACAAGGCTTGTAACTGCTCAAAGGAAACAGGCCCCTGCTGTGTCCCGTTGACCGCATAATAATACTGCGTCTGAACCGGCATTGGAGGCGGTACCGCCCCAGCAGTCTGTTGCATTTGGGGAGTTCCCATTTGTGGGGACATCATACCACCCATTTGTTGAGCCAGCACAAAGCCCATTCCCATGCCCATTCCGGCACCGGCTGTGCCGCCTTCATTCTTTGCGGCTGCTTCAATGGCCTTGGCAGTTTTGAACTTGGTGAGTTTGTCCAGGTCTAGTTTATCGATTCGGCTGTACTCAAAGATTTCTTTTTTAAGGTCCTCTGGCATGGACACATTTTCGATAAAGAACTTTTCCAAAGAAATCCCGACACTTTCAAATTCTGGGGCCATCACCTCGCGACAGGTATCGGACAGTTCTGTTGTATTGGCTGCATAAAGCTCGATGGGCAAATTTGCCTCTCCGACCGTATCGGTAAAACGGGTGGCGATCAAACTTTTTAAGTGCTCATTGATTTCAAAATTGGTGAAATTATTATCTGTTCCTACGATGTCAATAATGAACTTTCCCGCATCCGAAATTTTAAAGGCATAGGTCCCAAACGCCCGAATTTCTACAAGACCAAATCGGTCATCGCTTAGAGTGATGGGGTTTTTAGTGCCCCACTTCTCGTCTGTGAACAAATGCGTGTTCACGAAGTAGACCTCGGCCTTAAATGGAGAATTGAAACCATATTTCCAACCCTTCAAGGTGGCTAAAATGGGGAGGTTTTTTGTGGTGAGGTCATAGGTGCCGGGGGTAAATACATCGGCCAGTTGACCTTCATTGATAAAGACGGCGGTCTGTCCTTCTCGGACGATGAGCTTCGCGCCATTTTTAATTTCATTTTGATACCGCTCAAATCGATGGGCAATCGTATCGTCTGTATAGTCGAGCCATTCGACAATGTCGATAAACTCATTGGTAAGTTTCTCTTTGATTTTGCCAAAAATATCCATGGTACAGTGTTTTTTGAATTTGTGTTTTAAAACTATGAAAAATGGATGAGTGCATCTTCCAAATCATTAGTATAAAATTATCCACATTGTTACGGGAGATTCAAGGTGGATTTTAAATAAGCGTAGGTCAATAGTGTTAATATTTAAGGTTTTGCCCAAAAAGATTTCACTTTTTACCTACATTTAAGTCCGACTAATTCAATTTCTGAGAAATGAAACAATTGCTTTCCAAAGCTGGCATTTTTTTGCTGGCTTTTAGCTTATTTACGATTCCTGCAGAATCACAACGTAAAAAGAAAAACCAAACCGCACCGGAATATCCTGAAACACTTTATTCCAGTTTGGAGTACCGATTGGTAGGGCCATTCCGTGGAGGTCGTTCCGCGGCGGTGACCGGGGTTCCCGGCGAACCCAATCTCTTTTATTTTGGGGCCACTGGAGGGGGTGTATGGAAAACCACCAATGGCGGACGGTCTTGGAAAAATATTTCCGACGGCTATTTCGGCGGAAGTATCGGAGCCGTTGAAGTGTCCAAAAGCGACCCTAACGTGATCTATGTCGGTGGTGGTGAAAAAACCGTTAGAGGGAACGTTTCCTCAGGATATGGCATTTGGAAAACTGAGGATGCCGGTAAGACTTGGAAACAAATAGGGCTAGAAAAAAGCCGACATGTGCCACGAATCAAGGTACACCCTACAAATCATGATATTGTGTATGCCGCTGTAATGGGAAACATTTACAAACCCACTCAGGAACGGGGCATTTACAAAAGTACGGACGGGGGAAAAACTTGGCGTAAGGTATTGTTTGCAAACAATCAGGCGGGTGCTGTGGATTTGACTTTGGATCCCAACAACCCACGGATTCTCTACGCATCAACTTGGAGGGTACAGCGAACCCCTTACAGTTTGAGTAGTGGAGGAGATGGGTCAGCGCTTTGGAAAAGCACCGATAGTGGGGAAACCTGGACTGAAATTTCTAAGAATGAAGGGTTTCCAAAAGACACTTTGGGAATTATTGGTGTGACCGTTTCACCTAAGAACAGTGAAAGGGTATGGGCCATTGTTGAAAACAAAGAAAAGGGAGGTCTCTATCGTTCTGATGACGGTGGCAAAAAATGGATACAGGTCAACGATGAACGTAAACTACGGCAACGTGCTTGGTACTATACCCGTGTTTACGCTGATACAGAAGATGAGGACATTGTTTATGTATTGAATGTAAGATACCACCGATCCACCGATGGGGGCAAAACGTTCAAGACTTTCAATGCGCCACATGGTGATCACCATGACCTTTGGATCGCACCCGAAAATTCTAAACGGATGATCATTGGTGATGATGGAGGAGCACAGGTTAGCTATGATGCAGGTGAAACCTGGAGTACCTATTACAACCAACCCACTGCACAGTTTTATCGAGTAACTACGGACAATGCATTTCCCTATCGCATTTATGTGGCACAGCAGGATAATTCCACCATTCGCATTAACCATCGAAGCGATAAGGCATCAATTGGCGAAGATGACTGGGAGCGAACTGCTGGCGGTGAATCGGCACATATCGCGATTGACCCAACCGACAATGATATTGTTTATGGAGGAAGCTACGGCGGTTTTTTAACTCGGGTGAACCACAAAAACAAAACGGTCCGGGGCATCAATGTGTGGCCCGACAACCCCATGGGATATGGAGCAGAAGGCATGAAATACAGATTTCAGTGGAACTTTCCCATTATCTTCAGTAAACATGACCCTAAAAAGTTGTACACCTTTTCCAATCATGTGCACATGAGCAACAACGAAGGGCAAAGTTGGGAATTGTTGAGTGATGATCTAACCCGAAACGATCCAACGAAACTGGTTTCAAGTGGAGGCCCCATTACCCAAGATAATACTGGGGTGGAATATTATTGTACCATTTTTACAGCGAATGAAAGTCCAATCAAGGAAGGCTTGCTTTGGGTGGGAAGTGACGATGGATTAATTCACGTAACTAAAGATGGAGGTTCGACTTGGGAAAATGTTACCCCAGCCAGCTTACCGGAATGGAGCATGATCAATAGCATTGAACCCTCAGCTTTTGATGAAGGCACCTGCTATGTTGCAGCGACCCGATACAAATTAGGGAATTTTCAACCCTATCTTTTTAAAACCACGGATTACGGAAAAACGTGGTCAAAAATAACAAGCGGGATAAATGATGAGCATTTTACTCGAACCCTTCGGGAAGACCCTAAAAGAAAGGGATTGCTATATGCCGGTACTGAAACAGGAATGTATATTTCATTCAATGACGGACAACAATGGCAAAAGTTTCAATTGAATTTACCTATAGTCCCAATCACTGATTTGACTATTAAGGACAACAATCTTGTCGTGGCAACGCAAGGGCGTAGTGTCTGGATTATTGACGATTTAACCGTGTTGCATCAATTGGATGCCTCAAAAAAGACTGCAGATAACATTTTATATCAACCTAAAGACAGTTATCGAACCAAAGGAAGCGCAGCAAAGGAACCTTCATTGACCGAAGGCCAGAATCACCCCAATGGTGTAATCACCCATTTTTATCTTAAGGATTTTTCGGAAAAAGATAGTATTGCCATCACATACACCAAAATGAATGGGGACACTTTGACCAGCTATAGCACCCATGCCAAAGACAAAGACAAAAAATTGAAACCCAAAAAGGGTGGTAATTCCCATGTTTGGGATACCCGTGGCAAGGGAGCTGAAAAATTGAAGGGAATGATTTTATGGTGGGCCAATCTAAAAGGGGCGAAGGCTGTGCCGGGGGATTATCAAGTTCATTTGAATGTGAATGGAGCCGATCAA
>JANQRD010000038.1 GCA_028284725.1 Allomuricauda sp.
GACTTGAACGGAATCGCGGGATTTTAAAAGTGACAATTTTCCCTTGAAAGGGAAGCAAGAGGGGTCATGGATGAAAATCAAATTGTTATATTCGGGAAAAATTGCACCTAATCGGTATGAGAAAGGACAAGCTCTATTTTCTTACGTTTCTGTCCATCACGGTAATCTATGCTGTCATTGCCAGCGTAGCACTACACTATTCTATAAAGGCAAGCACGCAACAGTTGCTGGAACTGCATTTGGATTTCAGCAAAAGGGAGACCCAGACCATGGCCATGTTAATTGGACACCAGCTATCCCATAATCGTGAAAAAGATTCCGTAATCAATCAAGTCCAACAGAGTCTGCAGGGAACGGATTTGGAAATGGGCTATGTAAGCGTGTTCGATTGGTCGGGCAAGGTTGTTTGCCATCCTGATATTAAAAAAGTAGGACAGCCTGCAAGTTCGAATAAGTCGTTTGTCTCTTCGGTTACCGATGATTTGGGAACAGGAAATTTTTATGAGCTTTTGCAAAATCGATTGGCCGATTTTTCAGAAGATGAGGGATTGCAATCTGAGGTGATACACATTCAACCCGTTCCCAACTCGGACTGGATGGTGGCCGCCCATACCAATATCAATTTGATTTCCGCAAAGTTGGATTCCATTAAAAGAAGGTTCTACACGATTTTTTTGGTTATGGGACTGATTGTTATTCTTTCCTATGTGATTACCGTAAGGCTCATTGGAAGTGCCTATGAAAAAAGGCTGGAGCTCAAAAACCAGAAGTTGGAGGACGAAGTGGTCAACTTGTCCAAATTGAACAGGGCAGTAGGGGATTATCAACAGAAAGTAAGTGTACAGCAACCTCAGGAGAATGGTAACGATAGTTCATCGAAGAAGCGGATTCTTACCTATGTCCGCAATGAATTGATTCCCATTCCCATTGAGGAAATTGCCCATATCTACACGGAAAATACCATCACCTACGTCGTTTGTTTTAACAAAAAGCGATCCACCACGAATCTTAGTCTGGACGAACTTTTTTCCAATTTGGACAGCAGTTATTTTTTTAGGGCGAACCGACAGTTTATCATCGCCATTGCCGCCATCAATAAAATTGTGAGATATGGAAACAATCAGCTCAAGATATTGGTCAATCCCGATTCCGAAGTGGATATTATTATCAGTAAAAACAGGGCCGCCGAATTTAAGCAATGGTTGAATTTGTAGTTTCATTTTTATTGCATTCTAACCTTAATTGTAAATTAGTCCGGCACTTTTAAGAAATAACCAAAGAAGGTTGTATGGAGTGAGGTAAATTTTGTATTTTCTTTTGAAATTAAAGGATATGTCGAAATACAATGTAGCCGTACTGGGTCCGATTCCGCGCGACCATATTACCACTCATCATGGGGAAGAGATTGAAAAGTATGGATGTGCGACCCATACTGCTATCGGTCTGGCTCGTTTGTTGGGTGATGAAGGTACTGTGCATTTAGTATCCCATGTTCGGAAAAAGGACGAAGGCCCTGTGAAAGAATTGCTTTCGGTCTATCCTAACATAGATGTATCCCACATCACCTCCGATGCTGATCAGGGCGATGTGATCAGCCTGACATTTGTGGATCAGAACAATAGATTGGAAAAGCAGACCGGGTTTATGAATCCCATTATTCCGGAGGATATTGAGGATTTGATGCATTGCGATGTTTTTGTCTGTGTTCCCATAACGGATTATGAGGTACCACTTGAAACCTTAAAGTACATCAAAGCGAACAGTAAGGGGCTGATTATTTTCGATGCCCATGGCCCAACCAATACCATTACCATTTTAGGCGATCGGAAAATTCGGTTTTGGATCGACCGTGACCAATGGTTGCCCTATATTGACGTACTTAAAATGAATCTGGAAGAATCCAAGTGCTGTTGGTTTGAAAAGGAATACGAACCAGAAGACCTGACCCATTTTGATGAAGCTGATCGTTCCCATTTACCAGCATTTGCCAAACATTCCCTCGAAAAAGGAATCAAATGCCTGATTGTTACCTTGGATTCCAGTGGCGGAGCGGTTTTTTATAAGGACGGGGATACCCTACGAAGTGAAAATGTAAAATCGGTTAAGGTAGAACATGTCGTCGATACGACGGGATGTGGGGATTCCTTTGCCGGCGGACTGGGTTTTGGGCTTTTAAAGAATCCCACAGACTACATTAGGGCGGCAAAATACGCCAATGCGTTGGGGGCGCAGCGCACCCAGGGCAGAACATTCGATGTCTTTAAATCGAAGGAGGAGACTGATGCAATTCTTCTGCGAAATTACGGCAACATCTAATTTTGTGGATTTAAGTGCTAGATTGTTGGGGTGGAAATCGAATGACCAGATTTTAAGACTTCTGGCTTCCCTTTCAGATATACTTTAAGGTCGTGTTCCTTAGTGTCTGTCCTGCTTATGGTCAAACTGTTTGTATCCAACATGATTTGCAATTTGCATTGTTTGATTTCTAAACGGAAAGATAAACCGTCCCATGCTTTGGGGAGTTTAGGATCAAAACGGATACCATCTTCGAGCACCCCAAAACCGGCAAAACCTTTTACAATGATAAGCCAAACCCCACCCGCAGCGGCAGTATGGATTCCTCCAAGGAAGGAACCTCCGCTCAGCACTTTTTTACTGGCATTATACAAATCAATTGTGGCCGATTCCATGAAGTAGCGATATGCTTCTTTGGCATGATTTGCCTTGCTTGCCCCCAAAGCATGTACACTGGGGCTCAATGACGAACCATGTTCGGTTCGGGGTTCGTAATACTCGTAATTGGCCGTAAGCTCTTCTTGGGAGAATCCTTCCAACATCGCCATAAGCTGTACAACATCGGCCTGCTTAAGTACTTGGGTGTTGACCGCTATTCCATTGGGCCAGCCCCAATATTCACCTGGGTCGATAAGTCGTTTGCGAAGTTCATCCGGCTTTATATCCTCAAGTTTGAAATATCCATCAAATTGTTCAATGAGGTGGGTTGTTGCATCCGCTTCGGGAATATAGATTAAATCGGCAATTTCATTCCACGTTTCGACTGCTTCGTTTGAAATTCCAACTTTATTTAGCAACACTGCCAATGTATCAAGATTCTCTTTTTGCATTTTTTGGAACACTTCAGATGCCTTTTTCAACGAATACTGGGTCAAATAGTTGGTATAGGCATTGTTGTCCACATTTTCGTGGTACTCATCAGGGCCGAGAAGTCTAATGATTTCGTATCGATTCTTGTCCTTTTTAAAATGCACCCTGGAAACCAAAAACTGGGCAACCTCAAATATGACCTCGGCTCCTTGTTCGAGCATAAAGCCCCAGTCCGAAGTCGCCTCATAATAGAGCCAAATACCGTAGACTACATCGGGTGAGACATGGATTTGCCAACAATTGAAATGGTTTCTGATGGGCCTACCCGTCAATACATCCGTGAAAAAGAAATCTGGAAACAGTTCATCTCCTGTTTTACCACTGGTCCACGCATAGAAAGCTCCGTAATAGCCCAAACTTTTTGCCTTCCGTTTGGCACCTTGCAAAGTATCATGCCGATAGGCCACCAATTTCTTGGCGATTTCAGGTTGTGTGTATACGTACATGGGCAAATTGAAGGTTTCCTGGTCCCAAAATGCTGCACCTTGGTATACTTGGCAAGAAAGACCCCTGGCTCCAATAGGGAGGTTATCATGCGTAGGTGTTGCAATATACGCTTGATAGATATTGAATCGTGCCAATACCTGGGCCTCGATATTACCTTCAATCTTGATATCTGATTTTTCCCAAAAATCGTCCCAATATTTTTGGTGCTCACCTTTCAGCTTTTTATATCCTTGACTTAAAGCTTCACCCACTTCGCTAAAGGCTAAGTCCAAAGGTTTTTCAATTTCATTCGAATGGGTAATGGAAACCACTTTTTCCAAAATGACTTCATCCCCCTCCTCCAGATCGAACTGGAGCTCCCTGAGGTAATTCTTATTATCTTTTTTGAAATCTATTTGGATAGGTTGCTTTCCTGAGACAGAAATTCCCTCAACCACACACACTTCAGTGTTCATTTCATATGTATGGAGCTGCAGACCGATCAGATTGTCTTTTTCTACTTGAGTATAGGACTTAAAGTGTTCGCCATTGATACTCCAGACTTCTCCATCAATTCCAGTTTTTACAAGGTAAGTTCCGCTACTAATGGCTGTAAGATGATATCGCATGACCAGTAGATGATGGTTGTCGTGGCTCGCGAACTTTTCAACATCAATGGTTACCTGTGCCCCCTTCGGGGACGTCCAATTCATTTTCCGATGGTTGAGACCGTGTTTTAGATTCAAGGAGCGGAAATAATCCGAGGTTTTCCCATCGAATGCAGAAAGCTTTTCTCCATCTACGATCAGTTCGGTGAACAACCCATTGGGCACATTGCACAATTCGCTCCAGCGGCTGTCTTTGGCCTGATCCCAGGTATCGGTGACCACACATGCAACGTATTCCTGTGCGCCCCATTCTTCAAAGGTGCCTCGGTAGCCCAAATAGCCATTACCGATCATAAAATTGCTACCCGTGGTCACCAATTGATCAGGGTTGAAAGAATTTTCAATGATATCCCAGCCGTCCGAGGTCCGAATGTTGTTCTGTAATTGCATGGTGAGATGCTATTTACTGCTTATCCGTGCAGTTGGAAAAGAATCCAAAATAGCAATAAATACGTATTGACCCAAAGGAAACACCCTAGTTTTTGGTAAGGAATGCGTGGTGGTCTATTGTATGGAATGTTCTTGCCCGAAAAAGCAATATTGATGCTTACCGTAAAACTCCCATTTGATCGGAAGACTTGTCCATTAAAGGGTTACATCAATTGCCAAGTATTGATGAAAAGACAAAAGAAAGTTGGCAGAGGGTCAAGGATGAAATATTATTGATTTTTGTTGTTTTAAGATTTCTTCCTGGTTTGAAAATGGATGGGAATCTTTACTTTAAATCGAAGTGGTCAAATTTTGGTGTAGCCGGCGTGCAACATTTTTCCTTCCTTGCCAAATTACTCGGGAACTACGCTGAGTCCAAGTCCTTAAAACCTGTGATTGGGCAATTCCAGTACAGGTCGATAAAATCAAAATAATTCAATTGGTTAATTTCAATAGTCTATTCATTTTTTTGATTAATAATTACACGCAGCATTTATATAGCTATGAAATATATCGATATACCTCCAAAACCAAGATAATACTGATATGAAAGTATAACTTATTCTATGCGTTAATTTCTAATTATGGCGATTACTTGACCAATTATATAATAAATCGAGAGACCTACACATTATTAAAGGTTTAAAGAAAAATATCCCCTAAGTTTGCGCACGTTGTTGGAAATTTCCTTGCTTCTTTTAAAAATGCACCGTTTTTTATTATTTGTTCTTCAGTTGACGCTACTGTGTCCTATGGCGTCAAATGCGTATGATCCCGATCCTGTTGACAGTTTACGAAACGATTTGGCGAAGGCAACGGATGTCAATGAACAAATACTTTTGCACCTGAACCTGTTTAAACGATTACAGCGAAAAGCCCCTGATTCCTCTCAACTACACCTTAAGCAGGCCGTTCTTTTTTCAAGAAAAGCCGTAGAAGATTCCATATTGGGAAAAGTGCATGTAGCCCAAATCCAAGACCATTTGACCAACGATCGCTACGATAGTGTTTTTCTATACGTAGCAAAGGCATTGGACAAATTTGAAAGTCTTTCCCCGCAAGGTCAAGTGGATACGTACACCATGCAGGGAGTGGCATATTATTACCGGAGTGAATATGCCAAGGCGATAACCTCACATTTACAGGCCGAAAAAATAAGTACGCTCCATAAAATGGAGCACGGGAAGGCCCAAGTGCTGAACAATATCGGTATTACCTACATAAAACTTGAAGATTGGCCCAATGCGGAGAAGTATATGATGCAATCCCTTACCCTTTGCAAAGAAAACAATCTAAAAAGAGGGATATCGTATACCCTGGGCAACCTGGGCATTATTTACAAAAATCAAAATCGTTTTCAGGATGCTATTGATGCTTATGTGGAGTCCAACAAAGTATTTCAGGATTTAGGGGATGAAAGGGGAATTGCAAGAAATTACGATAACCTCGGTACGCTTTATGAAGAATTGAAAAACTATCCAAAGGCACTTGAGTACTATCAACAAAGTTTAAAAAAATCAAGAATCGCGCAAGACCAATCCGCCATGGCCAGTGCCCTACACAATTTGGGCAATTTATATGTCAAACAAGATAATTTTGCCAAGGCAATTAAAAATTATTCGGAAAGTCTAAGAATTGCACAAGAACAAGACTACAAAGACGCCATCCGAAACAATTATTTAGGACTTGCTGAAGCCTATGAAAAGAATGGAGAACTTGCAAGGGCATTAAGTTCCCGAAAACTTTACGAGCAATGGAAGGACAGTGTTGCCAATAAGGAACATTTAGAGAGCATCAGTGAGTTGGAAATCAAATATCAGTCCGAGAAAAAGGAAAAGAGCATTCTTCAACTTTCAGAAGAAAAACTGAAAGCAGAAATCGCTATGGCCAAACAGGACATGAAAATACGGCGCTTGAGCGTTGGTTTGGTGGGTGCCATCATAGTGTTCGGGCTGGTGTTTGTCATTTTTAGACAGCGAAGCAAAAATCAAAAACAGAAAGATTTGATCCATGCCATTGCAGATACGCAGCATGCCGAGCGGCAACGTATTTCGCAAGATCTTCACGATAGTGTGGGAGGGGACTTGGTACTTACAAAGAGCAAATTGTTGCATCTACATGAAAACACAGAGCTGCATTCGCAAGAGCTTCAGGAAGCCATATCATCGCTTACCAAAACGGCGGAGGATATAAGGCAGATTTCACATAATTTGATGCCTGCGGAGCTGGTGAAATTTGGGCTGGTACCAGCAATTGAAGCAACTTTGGATCAGTTAAAGGACACCGAATTGGATGTGCAACTTTACGCACACGAAATGGACAACCGAATTGATTCCACCAAGGAGATTTACCTTTTCAGAATATTCCAAGAGATTGTCCAAAACGTACTGAAGCACGCAAAGGCAAGTCAATTGAATATTTATCTCAACCGACATAAAAACCATATGAACTTGATGGTCGAGGACAATGGTGTGGGAATGAAGTCTGATTCCAAAAGGGGCATGGGCCTTGCTAACATTACATCGAGGGTAGAGCATTTAAAAGGAACACTGAACATCGATTCGGTTATGGGAAAAGGTACCACCATGAACATACAAATTCCCCTGTGATATGATACGATTGGTTTTGGCCGATGATCATGTGATGTTGCGGGAAGGGCTGGCCACTTTTTTGAATGCCCAGGATAATATGACGGTAATTGGAGAAGCAAGCAATGGCCAGGAAGTGCTTGACCTTTTGAAAAGGGAACAGATCGATGTGCTCTTATTGGATATTGAAATGCCCGGAATGAACGGCTTCGATACGTTACGGGAAATCAAAAAACTTGATAGCATTCCCAAAATATTAGTGCTGACCATGCACAAGTCCCCCCAGTTTTTGAAAAATATATTTGCTGCTGGAGCGAATGGATATTTACCAAAGGACTCCGGACGAAAGCTTCTTCTAGAGGCTATTGGAACACTTTACAGTACCGGATCTTTCTATACCCCTGAAACCATGAAAATAGTCTTGGATGGTTTACGGGGCTCTAATACTTCCGCAGTAATTTCAGACCGAGAGAAAGAGATCATTCAACTGATTGCCGATGAGCATACCACCACCGAAATAGCCAAAAAGCTGTTTTTGAGCACGCATACCGTGGAGTCGCACCGTAAAAACATCCTGCTCAAACTAGGACTCAAAAACGCTGCTGGGTTGGTGAAATATGCCATTCAACACGGTTTGATTTAAAACCTGCACGTAACCTCCTACCGGTTTTCTGCTATTTTCCCATTTGGTATTTTTCGGGTAAAAACTGTAGCAAAAGTGAATGTAGTTTTGACCAAACAAATAGATTAAATCATGAAAACAGCAAAAATTATTTTGGCACTTTTTTTAGGTGCTTTCTTTTTTGTTTCCTGTTCTGGAGGTGATGACGAGTGTTATGACCTTGGTTTTCCAGCATCAGAAGAAGCTGGCGGAACTATTGAACATTCCAACCCGGATGGAGGAAATTAATCTGCGAAAGCAAAAGGACTAAGTTTGAGCCGCTGCAACAATTCTCGTCCCAGATTTTGACAAACCCTACAATACTTAATTTTTAATAAGCATAAAATGAATGTAATCCAATTGGGGGATATGGCCCCTAACTTTAGTGCGAATTCTACAGAGGGAGAAATCAATTTTCACGAATGGCTTGGCGATAGTTGGGGCATGTTGGTTTCCCATCCTGCTGATTTTACGCCTGTTTGTACAACGGAACTTGGTACAATGGCCAATTACAAAGAGGAATTCGAAAAACGGAACGTAAAGGTTGTTGCGATCAGTGTTGACGATCTGGAATCCCATATGCGATGGATAAAGGACATCAACGAAACGCAGCATGCCTATGTCGATTTTCCCTTGATTGCCGATGATAGCCGAAGTGTTTCCGAACTGTATGGGATGATTCATGCCAATGCAGATTCCACCATGACGGTAAGATCTGTCTTTATTATATCTCCGGCAAAAGAGGTGAAGTTGATGCTGACCTATCCAGCGTCCACCGGCCGAAATTTTGATGAGCTTTTAAGGGTAATTGACTCATTGCAACTTACCGCTTATCAAAAACTGGCCACACCTGCCAATTGGGAAATGGGTAAGAAGGCTGTTATTGTTCCATCGGTGTCCGATGAGGAAGCAACAAAACTGTTTCCAACAGGTTTTGAAACGGTTAAGCCATATCTAAGACTTACGGAGACGGCAGTCTAGAAATTGGTTTAGATCATCAATCAAAAAACGAAAGCCCCTGTTATTGGGGCTTTTTTGTCTCGATAAAATTTCAAACCTTTAGAAATGGAAAATTTGTTCAAAAGTCTTAAGGAAAGCAAGTACGACAAATTGGAAATTGAAGAAGTCCTTTATGTTGAATATACTTGCCTGAGCCCCAATTCTGAATTGGAATATGGCTTCTCAAACCAATACTGGACGCCAAGAAACTATTTTGTCTATGTCATAAATGGCAATAAAAAATGGAGCACTCAGAACAACGGGTATCTTTTAGGGAAAGAACAATGCCTTTTTATCAAAAAAGGAGCTTTTGCTTCCCATAATTTTTATGAGGAGGAACCTTTCGAAGCCTTGATAGTGGCCCTTGATGATAATTTCATTGCCAATACGTTGAAGTGTATTGCTCCTACAAGCCCGGTGAGGCGTAATCATGAAGCATCAGACACTATCATTCGAGTGGATGTTGACGCCTCAATAAGTGCCTATTTCATATCGTTGCTCAGCTATTTTTCTTCGACAGCTAAACCCACAAAGGAACTCCTTCACATGAAATTCAAAGAATTGATTGTTCGGTTGTTGAATCAATCCAACAATGCACAGCTTTCCGATTATTTTTTGCAATTGTGTAGTCGGCAAGAGATATCAATTAGGGAGGTTATGGAGCATAACTTCCTTTTTGACCTTAGCCTTAATGAGTTTGCCCATCTTTCCAAACGCAGCTTATCCCGATTCCAGAGGGATTTTAGAAAGATTTACGGTCAGACTCCCGGGAAATGGCTTGTTCAGCAACGCTTAAAACATGCCAGGTGGTTACTGGAGCATACGGATATGGATATAGCCCATGTGGTATGGGAAAGTGGTTTTAAAAATGTATCACACTTTATCAAGATTTTCAAAAACCAATACGGTACTACACCTGGTAAATGTCGGAACGTAACAAATGCTGCAGCTGACATGATCTTGACAGTTTAGCCACAAAATTTGGAATTCACAGCACATCAACCTCTAAAACTCGCTGCTACATTTGTTCTATTACGGTATTGCTCTTGTCGTATTTTATGGATATGATGGAGTTTTCATGAGTTAAAGCAATGATATGATAAAAAAAAGTTTACAAAGGTGTTCCAAATGGATAACCATGGCAATTCTGCCTGTATGCATGATTTTGGGCTGTAATCTTAAGACGGACAGCAAAAGCTTTTTGGAGGTTTCAAAATTGGATGGTGGTGTGGCCAAAGTGGGCAAAAATGAATTGGTTGCGTTAAAAAGAAGTATCAAAGGGGAGCTATTGACTAGTAAAGATTCAAGTTACAGCACCGCAGTTGAAATTTGGAATAGGAAAAGACATCCTTTGAATCCAGCTTTACTAGTGAAGTGTTCGAATGAGGAAGATGTGGTCAAAACCTTAAAATTTGTAGAGTCAAAGGGACTTTTGTTGTCGATTAAAGGGGGTGGACATAATAGCGCCGGTTTTTCACTAAACGACAATGGCGTGGTTCTGGACCTGTCATTGATGGACGGTATTGAGGTAAATCCTGAAACCAAAACCGCCATAGCCGGGCCTGGGGTCAGATGGGGCAAGTTGGATGAAGCTACACAAAGGTTTGGCCTGGCGACTACAGGAGCAATTATTTCCGATGTGGGTATAGGCGGTTATACCCTTGGAGGTGGTCTCGGTTGGCTACATAGATCTCTTGGTTCCGCAAGTGATAATTTGGTAAGCGCCCGAATAGTGATAGCCAATGGGGATGTTTTAGAGGTAGACGCCGAAAATAACAGTGATCTCTACTGGGCAATCAGGGGCGGGGGAGGAAATTTTGGAGTGGTGACTTCCTTTACTTATCGACTACATGATGTGGGACCAAAACTGGTCGCGGGCTTGGTATTTTACAGCATGGATGATGTGGACAGCGTCATTGACTTTTATCGTGATTATATCAAGGATATTCCGGATGATCTGGGCACTTGGTTGCTGTTTCGAAAAGCTCCTATCTCTTCTGCGCTTCCAAAGGACATACATGGCAAGCCCGTAGTGGCAATTTCAATAACGTATAACGGTTCACTGGAAGACGGACAAAAATATACTGCTCCACTTCGAAATATTGTTGAGCCATTGGCCGATTTGGTAAAACCACGTCTATATACCGAATGGCAATCGAGTTTGGATGGAGCTTGGGGCAATGGGTACCATAACATCTGGAAAGGGCATTATTTTATGGAGATTACAGATAGTATGATAGCGGTATTGAAAGATAAAGTGGCATTGGGATCACCATTCTCGGATATAAAGATTCAACACCTTGGCGGAAAGTTTGCAGAAATGCCTGAGGCGGCCACTGCATTCGGCAATCGCAATGCCAATTTTGGCCTGGTAATACAGACCAGATGGCTTGATGATGCAAACACGGAATACCAAGAGCAGTGGACGGATGATGTTTTTAATGAACTGAAAAGATATACCACAGGCAATGTTTACGTTAATTTTATGGATAATGAGGGAGAGAAAAGGGTCAGGGATGCCTATCCTAAAAAAACTATGGAACGACTTGGGAAAATTAAGAGCAAATATGATCCCGGGAACCTTTTCAGAAAAAATCAAAACATAAAGCCCAAGGAGTAGGGCCATTACAATGCGGATTCTCTTTCACTTGTAAATCGTTCATAATCAGAAATTATCACAATTTTCTTTTCGATAAATCGGTGCGATTTTCTCAAATCACTTATCGGAATCTTTGTAGTTAAAACAACTTATGGGAATAGTAATAATTCATAGTTCCCTTTTCATGTGATTATGCCTAGCGGTTTTGGCTATGAGCAGTTGCGAAGCAATGAATTATGGCCATTGTTGTGTGCGGCATTTTATAGGTCAATTATTTTTTTAACCAATACAATTTGCCCTAAATGATAGTAACTATGTTCTACCATTCCGTTAATATTTCTCAAATAGCTTCCGTATTTTTCATCAACGAAATCCTCATTAAGTTGTTCATCTGTCATTTTTTCTATTAGTTGGGCAAGCCTTTCCGTGTCGTCCCAAAATTTGTTTTGGAATGTCTCCCATTCGGTTTGTGATTCAATAGGCGGAAAATCAAAACTGTATTTATCTCTAATCTCAAGTTTTCCATATGCAAATAAATTTTTGATTCCATTAATATAATAATGGACATGTTGGGCTAAAATTGATATTGTATTTAGAGATTGAAACTTTCTTGTTGCAATTTCCCAATCTAAATTTTCTAATTGGTCTTTAAAATTTGTATTCGCAATCCAAGTACCGTTTAAAATTACTTCTCGAAGTCGGTTTGCCAATTGCTCACTTTTGGTCATTTTAGTGTTTTTTTTGTCATATTGCACATAACGGTGTCGGCTAAACTGCGTTTTAATGAAGTTTAGGTTTTGTTGTGTGTCGTTTTATTTTAAAGATTGAACCTTCTCTCTCATAATTAAGCTTCTCATAATACTCATCAACATCGGACATAACGAATACATCTGTATCCGGAAAATCAAGTAGAATACATTCCATAAGTTTTTTCCCAATCGAAAGACCTCTTCGATTTTTATTTACCAGTAAGTCAATCACCCAAACAAATAATCCAGAATCACTTAATGAACGAGAATATCCACATAATTCTTCCCCAATCAACGCAACATATGTAACAGAGTTATCAAGGGCTTCTCGATAGATAGGATTTAAATAACCATTCCATTCTTCGCCTTCAGATTGGATTAAATTCATTAGGTTCTCGTAATCAAGGATTGGATTATATTTTCTGATTTTAAGGTCCATATTATTTTATGACACACAACGGTCTCGGCTATGATTTCGGCTTGGCAAATCCGCTAGGATTTTCCAAGTTCGGAATCCAGCCGTTTTTTAAAGTTATGGTTTTTTGGTTTGTCCAAGGGAAAGCTGAATTATAGCGATTGTTGGCGACAGTATTTTTTATTTTCAGAGTATATTGTCCAAGTCCTGTCTGCCGATTATTGCCATAATTTCAACAACTTCTCCACTTATTCTATAGAATATACTGTCCACGCCACAGACACAACGACGATAACCATTTTTTAAATAGTCCACAGATTCGAAAGAGTATGGTCTATCAGCTATTATCTCGAAGTATTGGAAAAATGTTTCGAAATACTTATCAGCCTGGGCAAGTCCAAATTTTCTGATTCCGTACTGGTGGATTCGTATTAAATCATTTTTAGCTTCATTGCTGAGTCTGTAATCAGCCATTCAGCATTGCTTTTGATTGTTTCAGAATCTCGTCCTTTCCGTCGTTGGTGAATCCGCTCTTTTCAGCTTTTTCCAGTTTGGCCTTAATCCAGTCGATTTGGGCCTGTTGTTTTCTTGCTTGTCGCACAAGATCATTCACCAATTCACTTTTACTGGAATATTCTTGATTGTCCACTTGGGATTTTAACCATTCATCGTTAGGTTCCGTAAAGGAGATACTTTGCCGTGCCATAATTCACAAATTTGGTGTAAAATTACACCAAAAATGAATCAATTCCAAATTTTCGATATTGTTGCCAACGGTCCCGGCTATGATTCCGTTGCGGTTGGCGGCTGGTGAGCGACGGCGTTGGCCGGTGCAATTTTCCAGCGAGCCAAGGCGCGGGACGGAATCATTCCTTTTTTTGTTCAGTTATAAATGTAGGAAAAGCTCCTCTACCTAACCGACTTGCGAAGCAATGAATTATAGCCATTGTTGTGTACAGTTTTTTCTGTTTCGACAGATTAAAGAAGTTGAAAGTAAATTAACAAACTAATTATCCCTATTAGAATAAACGATAAAGACCCGATGAGTCCTTTAAAAAACATTGCCATTCCCCAAGAATTCTTTTTCTGTTCATACTCTTTTAACACAAAAAAATAAAACAAAATTAAACCTGTGATGATCATGATAATTCCGAATATTAACTTATTTTCTGGCATTTGATTAATCTCAAAAGGTTGGATCAATTCAATAATTTTTTCAATTCCTTAATTGTACACAACGGTCTAGGCTATGATTCCCGCCCGCACCGAGCGATGCGTTCGGGCGGGTCGTTGCGGTTGGCGGCTGGTGAGCGGTGGCGCTGGCCGGTGCGATTTTCCAGCGAGCCAAGGCGCGTGACGGAATCATTCCTTTTTTTG
>JANQRD010000251.1 GCA_028284725.1 Allomuricauda sp.
TTCCAAAGTGATGCCATTTTCTGGATCATTCTCCACAATAAAACCGGTGATGTTTTTATCATCCTCGATTCTGGCAAACACAATGAAAAGATTACAGAATCCCGCATTGGAAATCCACATTTTTTGACCCGTGATACTGTAGTACTTACCATCTTTGGAGAGCACTGCTTTGGTTTTTCCAGAATTAGCGTCAGAACCCGCTCCAGGCTCGGTCAAGCAATAGGCACCAAACCATTCACCTGAAGCTAATTTCGGTACGTATTTCTGTTTTTGCTCTTCGGTCCCATACAACGTAATAGGCATGGTTCCGATACCTGTATGTGCTCCAAAAGCAGTACTGAAAGAACCTGTTGCCCCCGAAATGTAATCACAGACCAGCATCGTGGACACAAATCCCATACCCATACCGCCATAGGCTTCAGGAACCGCAACGCTAAGCAGTCCAAGTTCGCCGGCTTTTCGCATGGTTTCCTCGGTATAGGCGTAATCCTTGTGCTCAAATCGTTCCCAATGCGCCCAAAGTTCTCGATCTACAAACTCTTTGGTGCTTTCGCGCATCATTTTTTGTTCTTCATTTAGGTCTTCAAGGGTGAAAACATCTTCGCATTTGGTCTCTTTCACCAAAAACTGTCCACCTCGTAAGATTTCTTTATTTAGGGTCTCGGTACTCATAGCTTTTAAGATTTAAGATTCAAGAAAATGGAACCAAGACTAGCTTTTTAGGCTGTTTTTGAAACCTGATATCATTTTCTCAATTTGTTGAATTTTATTTTCTAATATTTTAAATTTTTGATTGGACAGATAACCTTGCATAAGTGCAACGTTTAACTGAGTTTCCCATTCAAAAGCAGAACCAAGGCTTGTTTCTAGATAATTATTAAAATGTTTGTCCGAGGTTTTACTCGAACCTTCTGCAATATTTGATGGGATTGAAGTTGCACTTCGAATCATTTGCGAGGACAAACCATATTTTTCAATATCCGGGAAAGACCGAATCAAATTATATGTATCACTTACCAAGTCCATTCCTTTTTGCCAAATAGTTAAGTTCTTAAAGTTATGTCGGGACATTTCTTGTTTCTTGCTTCAATAAGTCTTTTCTCTAGTTTAAGAATTCATAAATTCCAGCGGCTCCCTGTCCTGTGCCCACGCACATGGTGACCATACCGTATTTTCCTTTCATATCGCGTTTTCGCATTTCATCAAATAGTTGTACCGAAAGTTTTGCTCCGGTACATCCTAGCGGATGCCCTAGGGCAATGGCTCCGCCGTTAACGTTGATGATTTCCTGATTCAGTCCCAATTCCTGGATTACGGCTAAGGACTGGGAAGCGAAGGCTTCGTTCAGTTCTATCAATTCAACATCATTCTGTTTGAGCCCTGCTTGCTTTAGCGCTTTTGGAATTGCCTTTACTGGACCAATTCCCATAATTCGCGGTTCAACTCCTGCGGCTGCGTAGTTGACCAAACGGGCAATAGGTTCCAAATTCAATTCTTTTACCATTTCTTCACTCATGACCATCACAAACGCTGCTCCATCACTCATTTGTGAAGAATTTCCCGCTGTGACGCTTCCACCTGCCGCAAAAACAGGACGTAGCTTGTTCAGTGTGGGGATATTGGTACCTTTTCTGGGTCCCTCATCTTTATTGACTGTATAGGAAGTGGTCTCTTTTTTTCCGGATTCGTTCACAAAGGTATGCTCGACCTCAATGGGTACAATTTGATCTTGAAAACGATTTTCTTCTTGTGCTTTTAGAGCTTTCATATGGGAACTGTAGGCAAAAACATCCTGATCTTCGCGCGAAATGTCGAACTGTTCGGCCACAGCTTCTGCTGTCAATCCCATACCCCAGTAGTAATCCTCATGACCTTCTTTAGCGGTCTGATAATCTGGAGTGGGTTTGTAGCCGCCCATAGGGATGTAGCTCATGCTTTCTGAACCACCTGCGATGATACAATCTGCCATTCCGGACTGAATTTTGGCCGTGGCTATTCCAATGGTCTCCAATCCAGAGGCACAATATCGATTCACCGTAACACCGGGCACATCTTCAATATTTAATCCCATCAAAGAGATCAAACGAGCCATATTCAATCCCTGTTCGGCTTCCGGCATTGCGTTTCCTACAATGACATCATCAATTCTTTTTTTATCCAGTCCAGGGAGTTCTTTCATCATATGCTCGATGGTCTCGGCTGCCAATTCATCGGGTCTTTTGAATCGGAACAATCCTCTTGGGGCTTTTCCGACCGCAGTCCTGTAGGCTTTAACTATATATGCTGTTTTCATTTTATTTTGATTCTTAGATTTTGGATTTTTGGATAATTGGAAGTCTTACACGAAGAATCCAACCATCTAATCATCTAGTTTCTTAAGGGTTTACCGGTTTTCAACATGTGTTGTATACGTTCCAATGTTTTTCTTTCGGTACAAAGGGATAGGAATGCTTCCCGCTCCAAATCCAAAAGATATTGTTCAGTTACGTAACTGGCTTCGGACAGATCGCCCCCTGCCATTACGTAGGCCAACTTATCGGCAATCTTTTTATCATGTTCCGATATGTAATGTCCGGCCTCCATGGAATCGGTTCCAACCAAGAACATTCCCAAAGCCTGTTTTCCAAGCACTTTTACGTCCTTTCGTTTTGGAGGTTTCGTATATCCCGATTCGGCCATTAATTTGGCATAGGCCTTTGCCGTAGCTATTTGTCGGTCTTTGTTGACGACCACTACATCTTTTCCTTTTTGCAGGATTCCCAAATCGAAAGCCTCATAGGCCGAAGTAGATACCTTGGCCATACCGATAGTCAGGAAATACTCCTGCAGTACGTTCAGTTCGACATCATTTTTTCTGAAGGTATCAGAAGCGCGCAACGCCATTTCCTTGGATCCACCACCGCCGGGGATAACCCCGACCCCAAATTCCACAAGTCCGATATAGGTCTCGGCCGCTGCCACTACCTTGTCGGCATGCATGGAAAGTTCACATCCACCTCCTAGGCACATTCCGTGGGGAGCTGAAATTGTGGGAATGGAGGAATACCGCATCCGCATCATAGCGTCCTGAAACATTTTGATGGCCATGTTCAATTCGTCGTATTCCTGTTCCACTGCCATCATAAAGATCATTCCAATATTGGCTCCAACTGAGAAATTTGCAGCTTGGTTACCAACAACAAGGCCCTGAAAATCTTTTTCAGCAAGGTCGATGGCTTTGTTTAGTGCAGCTATCACGTCGCCACCGAGGGTGTTCATTTTGGACTGGAACTCCAGATTTAGAATCCCATCTCCCAAATCCTCAATAACGGCACCGCTATTTTTAAACACTTCGTTGGATTTTCGGATGTTATCCAGAATAATGAATGCATCTTGACCTGGAACTTTTTCCATGGCCTTTTTTGGAATATCATAGAAATAAGTCGCGCCATCTTTTACGGAATAGAAGGAGTCGATTCCGGCATTTTTCATTTCCGTTACCCAAGAAGCGACCTCAAGGCCTTCGGCCTTGGCAAATTCCAGTCCTTTCTCTAATCCGACCGCATCCCAAATCTGAAAAGGGCCATGTTCCCATCCGAAACCGGCTTTCATGGCATCGTCTATCTTGTAAAGCTCATCGGAGATTTCGGGAATTCGATGTGATACATAAGCAAACAGGGCACCAAAACTTTTTCTGTAGAATTCTCCGGCCTTATCTTTTCCTGATGTCAACACCGTAAATCGGTCGACCACCTTATCGATGGTTTTGGTGAGCTCAAGAGTAGCGAACTTCGCACTCTTTTTAGAACGATAGTCCATGGTGTCCAAATCCAAGGTTAGGATTTCACTTTTACCATTATCACCTTTGACCTTTTTGTAGAAACCCTGGCCGGATTTACTACCCAGCCATTTGTTTTCCATCATGGTGTTGATGAAATCAGGCAACTGAAAAAGCTCCAAACGTTCATCATCCTTACAATTTTCATGGATGCCATTGGCTACGTGGACCAAAGTATCCAAACCAACAACGTCCACCGTACGGAATGTGGCCGATTTTGGTCTTCCGATAACGGGACCTGTAAGCTTGTCAACCTCTTCAACGGTCATGCCCAAATCCTTAACGGCGTGGAAAAGGCTTTGTATGCTGAAGATACCGATACGGTTACCTATAAAGGCGGGCGTATCTTTTGCAACCACGGAGGTTTTACCAAGGAACTTTTCACCGTACCCATTCAAAAACTCAAGTACGTCAGCAGATGTCTTGGGTCCGGGAATTATTTCAAAAAGCTTTAGGTACCGGGCCGGGTTAAAAAAGTGTGTTCCACAGAAGTGCTTCTGAAAATCTTCACTTCGGCCTTCGCTCATAAATTTGATAGGGATACCAGAGGTATTGGAAGTGATTAAAGTGCCTGGTTTTCTGTGTTTTTCCAGATTCTCAAGCACCTGTTTTTTAATGTCCAACCGCTCCACGACCACCTCAATGATCCAGTCCACCTGCCCAACTTTTTCAATATCATCCTCAAGGTTGCCTGTGGTAATCCTTGAAGCAAATTTTTTGTGGTAAATAGGTGATGGTTTTGATTTTAGGGCAGCGGTCAGTGAATCGTTGACCAAGCGGTTTCGAACAACCTTATCGTTTAAGGTCAGTCCTTTTGCCTTTTCTTTTTCGTTAAGTTCTCGGGGAACAATATCCAATAATAAAACTTCGACCCCAATATTGGCAAAATGGCAAGCAATGCCACTTCCCATGATACCGGAACCGATAACGGCAACTTTGTTGATATGCCTTTTCATTTATAAGCTTGAATTAATTAGTTGTTTTGACGTATATTTTTTTGTCGATGATCAATTTGTTGATAATATCCACAGTTTTGAAAAAACCTGAAAGTTCTTCTTCGGAAACATGCTCGCGTACCACCTCGTTGAACCGCAAGACCACATCTTTAGAGTCTTTGCGCTTCTCCAGCCCCAAAGCGGTCAAATGAATCAGGACACCTCTTCCGTCCTTTGGGTTGGGTTTACGTTGGATATATCCTTTTTCTTCTATGCTTTTCAGAATTCTGGACAAACTAGTGGCTTCCATTCCCATTTTTGGCCCCAACGCGGTACTGGGCGTACCTTTTTTCGGATCAATGCTCAACAGTGTAAAACCAATGGCCATGGTAAGTCCATAATTCTTGGCCTCCTCATTGTACATTTTGATTACGGCCTGCCATGTGGCTCTAAGTGCATAATCAATAGTCAACTCTTTCATAGAACAAGTTTGGTGTGTTCAAATATACAAAAATTTATTATGCATGCATAATAAATTTTGAAAGGGAAGAAGGGAAAAAAGAAAGCCCAAGATATCTCGGGCTTCGTATCCATTGATTATGAATTTATGCTCCTTAGCGACCGTAAATACTGTTGTAAAGGTCTAAATATTTTTCCTTGATGATTTTTCTTCTGAGTTTCATGGTAGGGGTAAGGTGTCCATCGTCCACGCTCCAAACATCGGGGGTCAACCGAAATTGTTTCACTTTTTCCCATTTTGCAAACTCTTGATTGGCTACATCAATTTCCTCTTGGAACCTCGAAATCACCTTTTCATTTAAAATGATATCGGAATTTTCACCAAAGGTAATATTGTGACGATCGGCCCATTCATAAACAAATTCAAAATTGGGCTGAACCAATGCGGCGGGCATTTTCTCACCTTCGCCGACCACCATGACCTGTTCTATAAAACGGGATTGCTTGAAACGGTTTTCGAGTAATTGTGGAGCAACATATTTTCCACCAGAAGTCTTGAACATTTCCTTTTTACGATCGGTAATCTTTAAAAACCCATCAGCGTCCACCTCACCAATATCCCCCGTATGGAAATAGCCATCAACGATTACTTCAGCGGTTTTCTCCGGATCTTTGTAATAGCCCATCATGACCTGGGGTCCCTTGATGCAGATTTCACCATCCTCGGCAATTTTAACTTCCGTTCGATCTATTGGTCTTCCTACGGTGCCTATTTTAAAACCATTGTCGCGCATGTCGTTTACGGAAATCACAGGAGAGGTTTCGGTGAGCCCGTAACCTTCCATGACTCCCATTTCAGCCGCATTGAAAATACGAGCCAATCGGGGTTGTAGGGCTGCACTTCCTGATGCGATGAGCGTTAAGTTACCACCCAGACCGGCCTTCCACTTACTAAAAATGAGTTTTCGAGCTAGCGCTAACTTCTTTTCGTACCACCAACCATTTTTTCCGTAGGGTTCATACTTTAACCCAACCTCAACAGCCCAAAAGAACAGTTTTCTTTTTATTCCGCTTAGTTCTGTGCCCTTGGCAATGATTTTGTCATATACCTTTTCCAACAAGCGGGGTACAGCTGTCATAACATGTGGAGCTGTTTCCTTAAGGTTATCACTTATGGTTTCCAGGGATTCAGCATAATATATGGTGACCCCCCTAAACTGATACAAATAAATGAGCATTCGCTCGTATACATGACACAAAGGGAGAAAGCTCAACGATTTGGTCTCTCCATCCGCAATGGGGAAGCGTTTTGAGCTTTCTATGGCGTTGCTCACCAAATTGTCGTGGGAAAGCATCACGCCCTTTGGTCTTCCCGTGGTGCCCGATGTATAGATCAGAGTAGCGAGATTTTGCGGTGTTACTGCTGCCTTCAGTTTTTCAACTTCATCTTGGTTGGAATCATCTGCGCCTAACTCGAGGACTTCTTTCCAATTTTTGCAATTGCCCAAATCATCAAAGGAATACACATCCTTCAGTTTTTTAAGCTTTGGCGTAACCTCCAAAACTTTTTCCAGCACTTCTCCACAGGATACAAAACAGTACTTGGCTTCGGAATGGTTCAAAACGTATTCATAATCTGCTGCAGAAATGGTCGGATAAATGGGAACGTTCTGCGCCCCGATCTGAAGCACACCAATATCCATAATGTTCCATTCCGTTCTGTTGGTCATGGAAATCACCGCGATTTTATCGTTGGGTTGTACGCCCATTCGCAAAAGGGCTCGACTAATGGCATTGGATTGATCAATGTACTCTTGGGTGGAAGTGCTCACCCACTTACCGTTGTGTTTTGTGACTAGGGACTTTTCTAGGGGGAATTTTTCCAGTTGATGATATGGAAAATCGAATAATCTGGTAACTTTTTGCATAGTAAGTTTCTGTAAAGTAATTGCAAAATAGGAAATCAGACCCATATTAAGAAATGGAATCCTAAGCTGAAGAGGGTAAAAAATGAAAAATCGTTAACGAAACAATTTAGGCGGGGGGAACCTCATCTAGTGAATAAAAAACCTTCAAGCCATGCTCTTTTGCAACACGGACATCCTCATCGGCTCCTTTGGACGCTCCCTCCAATCGTAACACGGCATCACATTTCAACAACATTCTGTGCGCAGCTGGATATTGGATTTCCTGCCAAACGGAATCACCTGGCTCTTTGGCACCCGCAAGTTTAAGAAGAGGTAAAGCCACCCACTCCCCAATAATCGGCATATGCCCCATTCTAAAGAGGGGAAGCGCCACCGATTCCAAGCGCTCAAGATTTCTTTTCATGAGTTTGGGGTCATTGTTCGTTCCACTGCGGTAAGGGCCCGCAATCAAAATCATCATAGGTGCATTGTTTTTGTAAAGGAAGGAATTTGAACTGAACGGAAAAATAAAATAGTTTAAGAGATCAAAGTTTTTGATTGCTTTTGATCATACTCAAAAATTCAGGAGTAATGCCCAAATAGGATGCTATCTGCTTTTGATTGAGGTGATTTGCTATGGTCGGATACTTTTTGAGGAAAATCTGATATTTTTCCCTGGCCGGTAATGAAAGGTTTTCCATCACCCTCAACTGCTCCCTGATATATGCGTTTTGCATGAGAATCCTAAAAAAGCGTTCAAACTTTGGAATTTCTACGAAAAGTTGGTCAAAATCGGCTTTTTTGAGCGAGAGTATGGTTGATTGTTCCAAGCTTTCCACATTTACCATGCTCGGCTTGTTGTTGATGAATGAATACATGTCGGTTATCCACCAGTCTTTTATCGCGAACATAATAGTGGTCTCTTTGCCATCTGCTCCCAACAAGTAGGCGCGCAGCACCCCCTCATTTACAAAATGGATGGCGTCGCAAATACCACCTTGCTTCACCAATACCTCTCGTTTGTTTAAATTCCTTGTTGTTAGGCAAGCGCAAAACTGTTCCGTTTCCTTAGGGTTAAGCTGAATATGCTTGGCGACATTCCGTAAGATGGCATCATAACACATATTCAATTTGTATTTAGATGCAACTTCATACCTTCGTGGGAGTCCATGAACCCCAAAGACTTGTAAAACTGAAGGGCTTCGGGTCTTTTTTTATCCGTGGTAAGCTGAATTACATGGGCACCTTTCTGTTTTGAATGATTAATGGCCCATTCGAACAGCATTTTTCCAATTCCTTTTCCTCGATGTTCTTGATGGACCCTTACCGCCTCGATTTGCGCTCGGATTCCACCTTGATAGGTAAGGTATTGGATGAAAGTTAGCTGTAGGGTCCCTACCACATCGCCTTTCTGGCCTTCAATCACAACCAACTCTTGATTGGAATCGCTATCAATCGCTTGGAAAGCATCGATATACGTTTTTGGAAGGGGTTCTTTGAAATCTTCGCGAAGTCGCCCCAATGCATCAGTGGCAAGCATTTGCACAATTTTGGGAACATCTTCTTTTTTAGCCCTTCTAATCATCATTATTGACTTTTTCCACCCATTTTCTAGCATTTACAAATGCTTCCAGCCATGGTGAAACGGCATCATTTCTATCCTTCGGATAGTGTGCCCAATTCCATGGAAAGGTCGAACGTTCAATATGTGGCATGGTGACCAAATGCCTACCCGTTTTGTCGCATAACATCGCTGTATTGTAATCACTTCCATTGGGGTTGGCTGGATAGGAATCATACCCATACTTTGCTACGATGTCATAATTTTCTTCAGAAAGCGGGAGGCTAAATTTGCCCTCGCCATGCGAAATCCATACACCTAGTGTTGTGCCCGCCAAAGATGAAAGCATCACAGAATTATTCTCTTGAATTTTTACCGAAGTGAAATTGCTTTCGTGCTTACCGGAATCGTTATAGGTCATTTTCGCGTGTTCCTCATGTTCCGGATTGATCATGTCCAATTCCAAAAACAATTGGCAACCGTTGCAAATGCCGATGGAAAGGGTATCGGGACGTGCAAAAAAGTCTTTTAACGCCTTGTTGGCTTTTTCATTGTATTTGAAGGCTCCAGCCCAACCTTTGGCACTTCCCAAAACATCAGAATTGGAAAAACCTCCGACAGCTCCAACGAATTGGATATCCTCTAAAGTTTCCCGACCTGAAATCAAATCGGTCATATGTACATCTTTTACATCAAAACCAGCCAAATACATGGCATTGGCCATTTCGCGTTCGGAATTGCTTCCCTTTTCTCTCAGAATGGCCGCTTTGGGCCTGTTGCCTGGAACGTCGACTTTTGGTAAATCTCCGTTAAATCCTTTGGGGAAATGGTATGTTAAAGGTTGATTTTTGTAATTGTTGAATCGATCCTCGGCTAAACCTTTGGCCGTCTGTTTTTGATCGAGCAGGTAAGAGGTCTTGAACCAGGTGTCCCGGAGGGAACCAACGTTCAGACCGATTTCTATTCCATGGTTTTTGATATTGAGGAGACCCTCTGAATTGACGCTTCCCAATTGTTTGTAGTCGATTCCAGCATCATCCAAAATTTCTTCAATTGTGGTATTTTCTGCTTGAAAAACGATTCCTGCATTTTCAGCAAACAGTAATTTGATGGTATCATCCTCTCCCAATTCAGATAAATCCAGATTTGCCCCCAGGTCTCTATCTGCAAAGCACATTTCTAATAACGTGGTAATTAATCCCCCGGAGGCCACATCATGACCTGCAAGTATTTGCTCATTTCGAATGAGTTGTTGCACGGTATTAAAGACCAATTTAAAGTATTCCGAATCGGTTACGGAAGGTGCTTCGCTTCCAATGGTGTTTAGGATTTGAGTGAAGGAAGAACCCCCTAACTTATAATTATCCCTAGAGAGATTGATGTAGTAGATGTCACCACCATTCTTCTGAAGTACCGGTTCTACCACGTTGGCGATATCATTGCAATGACCCACTGAAGAGATAATCACCGTACCGGGGGCGATGACATCACCATCCTTGTACTTTTGTTTCATGGATAGGGAGTCCTTTCCCGTCGGGACGTTGATACCCAATTCAATGGCAAAATCAGACACAGCTTGTACTGCTTCATAAAGCCGCGCATCCTCACCTTCATTCTTGCAGGGCCACATCCAGTTTGCCGAAAGTGATACCGAAGACAGTCCATCTTTCAACGGAGCCCAAACCAAGTTGGTCAGTGCCTCGGCAATGCTGTTTCGACTTCCTGCTGAAGAATCGATCAATGCCGAAATAGGGGAGTGGCCAATACTTGTGGCGATACCCTCCTTCCCCTTGAAATCCAAGGCCATTACACCGCAGTTGTTCAACGGTAATTGCAAAGGTCCCGCACATTGTTGTTTGGCAACGTGACCGCCCACACAACGGTCTACCTTGTTTGTGAGCCAGTCCTTACAGGCTACAGCCTCCAATTGCAAGACTTGCTCCAGATAATCATGGAAATGCTCCAGTGCGTAAGCTGGTTCCGGATAAATCCGTTTTATAGAGGAATCCTCCATGATGGTCTTAGGTGAACTTCCAAAAATATCAGAAAGTTCCAGATCCATAGGCTTTTCCCCTGATTTTTGCGAAGCAAAGGTGAATCGGTGGTCACCAGTGACAACACCAACATCGTACATGGGAGAGCGCTCACGTGCGGCAACACAATTTAGAAGTTCCATATCCTCTTCTCCAATAACCAGGCCCATTCGCTCTTGGGATTCGTTGCCGATAAGTTCTTTGGCAGATAAGGTTGGATCCCCAACGGGAAGTTTATCAGTGTCAATGTCACCGCCTGTTTCCTCTACCAATTCAGAAAGACAGTTTAAATGCCCCCCAGCTCCATGATCATGTATGGAAACAATTGGATTTTCATGACTTTCCACCAAACCACGTATCGCATTGGATGCACGTTTTTGCATTTCGGGGTTGGAACGTTGTACGGCGTTTAATTCGATAGCTGAACTGAATTCTCCGGTATCCGCACTGGAAACTGCGGCGCCACCCATACCGATTCGGTAATTGTCGCCACCTAGAATTACAATTTTATCCCCTTTTTTAGGAGTGTCCTTCAATGCTTGCTCCTGCTTTCCGTACCCGATGCCTCCGGCCAACATAATAACCTTGTCAAAACCAAGTCTTCGGGAATCGACATCCGATTCTGGGGAAACATTTTCTGGTTCTTGCTGTTCAAACGTAAGCACGGACCCAGAGATGAGTGGCTGCCCAAACTTATTGCCAAAATCAGATGCTCCGTTAGAAGCCTTGATTAGAATGTCCATTGGGGTTTGGTACAACCATTCCCGTTCTTTCATGGCTTTTTCCCAGGGCCTATCTTCCTCCAATCTAGAGTATGATGTCATGTAAACCGCAGTTCCAGCAAGAGGTAAAGAGCCTTTTCCACCGGCCAGCCTGTCCCTGATTTCCCCTCCAGAACCCGTAGCTGCTCCGTTAAAAGGTTCCACTGTGGTCGGAAAATTATGGGTCTCTGCTTTTAAAGATAGTACCGAATTGAAGTCGCTTTCTTCATAAAAATCCGGTTTATCAGCAGTTTTAGGAGCAAATTGGACTGCTTTTGGGCCTTTTACAAAAGCCACATTGTCTTTGTAGGCCGAAACAATATCATTCGGATGCTCCGCAGAAGTCTTTTTTATGAGTTTGAATAAGGAAGTAGGTTTCTCTTCGCCATCAATGACAAATGTTCCATTGAATATTTTGTGCCGACAGTGTTCGGAATTCACTTGACTAAACCCAAAGACCTCTGAATCAGTTAGCTTCCGCCCTATTTTTTTGGATAGATTTTCCAAGTAACCAATTTCTTCTTCGCTTAAAGCCAGCCCTTCCTGTTTATTATATGCTGCGATATCTGCAATCTCCAAAATGGGTTCAGGGATAATGTCGATTGTAAATATATCTTGATTTAGTCCGCCGTATTTCTGGAGCAACATGGGGTCAAAATCAACGTGGGACTCTTCAACAGTATGAAATTCTTCGATTCGGATGATTCCCTCAATCCCCATATTTTGTGTAATCTCTGTCGCATTGGTACTCCATGGGGTAATCATGGCTGCTCGGGGGCCAACAAAAAAGGCGTCCAGGGACGCCGCTTGTATTTTAGGTTGGTTGCCGAACAACCATGTAAGTTTTTTTATGTCTTCTTGAGCAATTTCTTGAGTGGTCTGGACGGCAAAAACCTTTGTTGCAACGTCCCCAAAGAAATGAATCATATCAGCCTAATTGTTGAACGGATTAAGAAAATGCAAATTTACAGCTTTAGACTTGATTTTGCAGATGCCTTCCGAACAGTTTTAAACTGAAATTGTTGATTACTTTCTGTTTACAGATACATCCCTCCAGACACCTCAATACGTTGTCCATTGATCCAACCAGCATTGGTGGTACACAAAAAGGCGACTACACTTCCAATATCCTCGCTTTCGCCAACACGTCCTAAAGCCGTTTGGGAAGCAATATAATCCACCACTTGTGGCATTTGCTCAAAGCGTTCCTTGTTGAAATCAGTGTCGATGGCCCCTGGCGCCACGATATTGGCTCTTATTTTTCGCTCTCCAAGTTCTTTGGCAAGATAGCGTGTAAATACCTCCACAGCTCCTTTCATGCTGGCATAAGCTGCATATCCAGGAAACGAGAAGCGCGCCAATCCACTGGAGATGTTGATGATACCGCCTCCGTCGTTCAATACGTCCAGTAAAGTTTGTGTGAGAAAAAAGACTCCTTTTAAGTGAACGTTGAGCAAGTCGTCAAAACTCTCTTCAGTTGTATCGGCTATGGAACTGTGATGGCCAAAACCGGCATTATTTACCAAAAAATCAATTTTGGAGGTATTCCATTCCTGATGGAGTTTCTCCGAAAGGTGATCTCTAAATTTTTTAAATGAATTTGTGTTTCGGGTATCGAGCTGAAAGGCCAATGCCCGTTGCCCCTGAGCTACGACAGCATTTATTGTATTTTCTGCGGATTCTACATTGGAATGATAGGTGATAACAACGTCCAAACCATTTTTGGCCAGGTTGATCGCCATATCTTTTCCGAGGCCACGGCTTCCACCAGTTACTAGGGCAATTTTTGAAGTACTCATATCTATGTTTTTAAATTGAACTTATGAATACTGCAAAGTTCCGGGGAGCCTGATCAAATAGTTTGTAAGTAGAAAGTCATTTATTGTAAAAATCAAATAATTTTCAATTTCCGATATGAAGCTGGGGAGTAATTTGCGTGCTTTTTGAAGAAGTTGGAGAAATGGGCCGTCTCCTCAAATCCAAGTGAGAAGGCAATTTCCGAAATGTTCCAGTTGGTGTGGCGAAGTAAGATTTTGGATTCCTGAACTACTCTTTCCGCAATAAGGTTGGAAGTGCTCTTTTGCATGTTTTCCTTTAAAGCACGGTTCAAATGGTTGACATGAACACCCAATTGTTGGGCAAAATCGGAAGCGGAGCGCAGCTGTACTTGTTGGGAAGGATGCTCTATGGGGAACTGTCGTTCCAATAACTCCATAAAGAGTAGTGATATACGTTCCGAGGCGTTGGAATGAAGCGTTACATCCAGCTTTGCGGGTTGCAATTTTAGAGCAGTGTGAATTAATTCAAACACCAAATTACGCAGCACATCGTATTTGTATGGATAATCGGATTCGATTTCCATGAACATTTTTAGAAAAATAGGGGTTATGGTTTCCTTTTGGGCATCTGTCAGTTGAAAGACCGGATTACCATTGGGTTGGAAAACCGGATATTGGGTAAGGTCTCCAAATTGATGGAAGAACGTATCGGTAAACACACAAAAGTACCCTGTCAATTGTTCATCGATCATTTCCCAGTTGTAGGGTATTTGCGGATTGGAAAACACCATCACCTGCTTGTCCACGTTTACGGTCTTGTCCGCATAGTGCACACGACTGCGTCCGGTCACTAGGTTTATTTTGAAATAATCCCTTCGGTTGAAGGGCATCGGTTTGGGTTTGGGACCGGCGAACTCGTCCAGTTTGAACACGTTGAAATGTCCAATCCCAGTTCTAACACTCTCAGGTACGTATCGTTGAGTGGATTCATAGAATTCTTCAAGGGACACTCTTTTGTTCATATAACAAA
>JANQRD010000263.1 GCA_028284725.1 Allomuricauda sp.
TTAGCGTATAAAACTGGTATAATTCATCAAATGGTGGTGGACTTGTGGTGAGTTCACCGTATATCAAACTGTCCGGGTCGCTTTCTTTTGTGACCGTAACGAAATTGAAATGTTTACCGTTTACCACACAAACATGTTCGGTTCCCAATCGTGTCACCTCATTTTCATTGTATTCGAATCGATCCACCCCATCAACCCAATGATGCCGGAACGAATAATTCGTAATGTATTCCATCAAGTTGGAAGCTGAAATCGGAAACGCTTCCCTAAATATGATCTGCGGTGGAAAATCAAGAGTCACCTTTTTGGGTTCAGCAAACGTCCTGAGTTTAAGTTCTTTCGGATCAATAAGCGAATAGAGATACTCAACCGACTTATCATCATAAGTGTCCGAACCCTGCCGAAACCTATATATTTTGCTGGAATAGTAGGGCGACAATTGAATATCAAGCGCCAAACTTCTGCTGATCAAGGCATAGTTATCACTTTCCACGGAGTTCTTCAAAAGTCGGTGCGCTTCGATGACCTGTTCACCAAAAGGTTTTCTAGTCCCTTGTACTTCGATATGCTGAAGGTTTCCGCTGTGCGCAATAATCTTTAGCTGTAAATTGGGTGCTGTGGCACAGGCATTACAGGGACAAATCCGGTTTTTTTCCAACATTTTCAGATGGCTGTAAAACGCAGTGAACATAGACTCAATTTGAGCCAACAGGTTTTCTTGTGAGGGAATTTCATTCTCCTTGTAGAAGAAAAGCGCATCTCCTTCGATTTCGGCGAGCTTTAAGTCTTGGATATTTGCGTTGAGCAATACTTCCAACAGCTCAGAAATTACGTGCTGACTGTGGTCTACTTCGGTAGTTTGAATGAACTTGGTATACCCCGAGATATCCGGGATGAACAATAGGGATTTAGACATTTTTTGATTGAGGTTGTTAACAATTGGTCTAACTGCCAATGGAAAACTTACACCATTATTGGTTTTGTTTTTCCAAGTCCTCCAATATTTTTTTGAAGCCCACGGCAACCCCATTTGTCCAACCGAAACCATCCTGGGTCTCATATTCCCCACCCCCGGAAAGCAAGGAAAGATCTTCAACGTTGTATTTCTCCATCATTTTTCCGGTGTTCTTGTACACCTTTTCATTGAGGGCCAACCAACGGTGTATAATTTCCACGGCATCCTCCTCAAATCCATAATTCAAAAGTCCCTTAACGGCAATCCATTGCAAAGGTGCCCATCCATTAGGGGCATCCCATTGCTGCCCGGAATGCTCAAGAGTAGTCACCAAGCCCCCGTCTTTTAAGAAAGTGCTTTTAATCTTTTCTGAAACAAGCTTTGCTTGATTCTCATCCGCAATATTAAAGTAGAGTGGAAATACACCCGCTAAAGTAAGTTCTGATGCAGTGGTATTATCCTCAAAATTGTAATCGAAATAGAATCCTTCATCAACATTCCAAAAATACTTTTGGATGGCTTCCTTTCGTTGCGCCGCCTTTTCCTGAAATGCTTTTCCGTGACCCTGATCTCCAGAAATCATCGCTGCTTCTGCGATTAGATTTTCCATAAAGTAGAGCAGACAATTCAAATCAACAGGAAGTATGGCAGCCGTTTCAGTGGTTCTAAAATCCCCCTTTTCGCCAAACCATCGAGAGCTAAAGTCCCATCCGGAGGCAGCGGCAGACCTTAGGTGATTAAAAAGCAGTTTCTTCAACGAATCATTTTCTTGCCCATCAGCTAAATGAAGGTCTTCTTTGTATGCCTCGGGTCTCGGCGTGTAATCCGTGTCCCAAAATCTATTTAGGTGTGTGTTGTTATTGATTTTGATAACATGGACAGCCACTTCCCCGGAATCTACCGACTCAAGACCATTGGTCCAAAAATCATACTCCTTTTGCAACTGGGGCAGATAATCCACTAACTGTTTGCGATCATTGCTACAGAGCGCATCGACCATCAGCGCGTAATATGGAGGCTGTGATCGGGATTTGTAATAGTTTCTAGTGCCATTGGGAATAAATCCTATGGAATCGATTAAAAAACTGAAGTTGTCGACCATGCCCTTGGCCAGATCTTCACGACCATCGGCAAGTAGACCCTCCATGGTGAAATAACTGTCCCAATAATAGATTTCCTGGAAACGCCCTCCCGGCACCACATATTTATAGGGCAATGCTATCCTGGAAGAATTCGGAATTACGCTATCTGGCCCCCGAGTCAATTTATCCCACATCAAAGCAATATGCTCGTACATGGTCTTGGTGGTATCCGTTTCGAACTCCAGTGCCTTCATCGATCTGTCCTCAAAATTGTCCTCTACAAAGTTCTCAAGATTGAAACCCTCAGCCTTTTTAGCCTCTAGATAGTTGGCTTCCAACTCCAAAAAATGCGCTTTTGGAACCAGGTCCACAAAGGTCTTGGAATCCTTAAAAATTGCAGCCAGTTGCACATCTTTGAAAAGTTGTGTGTCATAAAAACTCGTTACTGCAGAGGCCTCCTTTTTTTTACAGGATACAACCAATAAAAATGTCAGGGCAAGGGTAATGAATCGAAGTTTCATAAGTCTAAATATGGAATTTCCTTTGGTGGTTTGAAATAGAAAAGTAAGGAATTATATCAAGCCGTTGAAGCCTAATAGGGAGAATTTGGCAAAATGCAAAAGGAGTTCCATTTGGAATTTGGGGAATTCCAAGATATGTCAGGGAATAAATTGTAGGGGGAACTGTTTGGAATCAATTCGATTCTTCAGCGTTGGCGTTGATACTGTCTGTAGCCATTTGAGCTTGTTCCAGGATTAAAGATTCCTCTTCCTCGCTTGGCGGATTGTAATCATCTGAACTACTAGCACATGCCAGATACATAAAACTAACGAATAGTAAAAGAAGACTGAGGTTGGTTGCTTTTTTCATGATTCAGTGTTTTTTATTTGTAGGTAAGATACTGATATTAAGAAGATAAGGTGCTGATTTTGTATCGATTGTAGGTGTTTGTGTATATTTGGAACATCATGAAACCTCAGGTACTGCGAAACCAAGTTAAGACCCATTTATTGGAGCAAATCCAAAAAGGGGAATTGGAGGTTGGTAAAACCATTAACCTAGCAGCACTTTCAAGACAAATCGGGGTCAGCGTAACACCGATTCGCGAGGCTCTGAGTCAATTGGAGCAAGCCAGAATCATAAATGCTGTTCCCAACCGGGGTTTTGTGGTAACCAAACTGAGCAAAAAAGAAGCAAAGGCACTCTACGAACTCATCGCTCAGCTCGAGGTAATGGCATTGGAGAGTTCGGTTTTTGCAGCGGATGATATTGAAAGACTCCGTGAACAGCAAATCCAATCACAGCAGGTCCAAACATTTGCAGAACGATTACGGGCACGTTTTGAATTTCATCGGTTGTTGGTGGAAAAATGTACCAATGCCGTTTTACTCCAGATATTGGATGATTTAAAAGCAAGGCTTCTTTTTTATGAACAAGGCTTGGGTGCCAATGCTTCCTTTTATGAAAATGTGGACAATCAAAACGGAGCCATTTTACAGGCTATAGCTGAGGACAATGTCCCCACAGCTGCTTTGATCTTAAAAATGAACTGGATGGTTGTTTTGGACTATGTTGAGAAACAGATGCCGGTCTAAACCCAAAATGAAAGAATTCACGAAAATATTTGGATCAGTAATCCGTTACTAAAGAAACCCTTGTCCCATGCAGTTTTTAAATAAGGAAATTGAAGCCTTGGTCAAGCATAAAAAGGCCAGCTCCTTGATCAAAAAACAGATTTCCTGTGGTATTTTCCAAGATTTGGGAGATCAAGAAGAAACTTCTAAAGCCACATCAACCAAAAAATGATGGTTCTTTGTCCGTTTTGGAATAAGAACTGGATTATAAATGTGTTTTCCGAAAAAGTCTACGATAAGCTTCCATAGTATCGATATCGATTTCTTTACCTTTTGGAAGAACCTTGCCAGCATTAGCCCGATACTTTTGGATTACTTTTCGGGCACCAAAATCTTTATTCAAATTTGTCAATTCAGGTAACATGGATGGATGAAAAATGGCAGGGACTCCTAGTTTGTTTCTATAGTCCGTGGCTACAATTTTATAGGGATTTTCGTTGAATTCCTTTTTAAGTTGACTGAGAAAATCGGAATCCAAAAACGGTTGATCGGCCAACATAATGAGCAAGGGCCTCCCTCTGTCATCACTCTGCAAAAGCTGTTTTACCCCTGCTGCAATGGAAGTACCGATTCCCAACGACCAATCTGGATTAAAAATCGTTTTGGTATCTGGTGGTAAAGATTTCTTGATAACTTCTTCATTTGCTCCAAGTACTATCCAGACGTCATCCGAAATTTGATTGGCTTGTTGCAATGCATGCCCCAACAGCGTACTGTTGCCCCAAGGTAAAAGTTGCTTGATGTTATCTCCCATCCGAACAGAAGCTCCTGCCGCCAAAAGCAAAACTGAAATTTCTTCGGACATTTCCTAGCTGTGTATTTTACCCATTTTGTCTTTGAGCAAAGTCGGTTCTTTTTTATTTATGACCGACAAAATTTCGGATAGGATGGAAATAGCAATTTCTTGAGGAGTTTCTGCCCCAATATCAATCCCCGCTGGACCATGTATCAAATCCAAGAAGTCTTCCGGGATTTCGGGATGTCTTTCCAAAAGTTCATCGAACAGTTTTTCGCGACGACGATAAGGTCCCAAAAGCCCAATATAAGCTCTTTTTTCTTCCTTAAGTGCTATTAGAAATTGTAAGTCTTTCACAAAACTATGCGTCATGACAACCACAGTTGTCTGATCATCCATCCTCAATCGAAAAGCCTCTGGCTCTGCAGTAATCAACTTGTGGATACCAGGAAAATCCCGTTCAGTTTTCTCCTCTCTGGGATTGGAGACCACGGTAACTTCCCAGCCTGTCAGTGCAGCATACTTACAAAGCTGTACGGCATCATGTTCTGCACCTATAATCACCAACTGAAAACAGGGATTCATCTGCTGCTCAAACCGTTCAAGTCTATTTTGAGGGATATTCTTTTCTGAAACAGGAATTTCCACATCATCAAAGTGAAATATGGTACCGTATTGTTGATTTTCCCCTTCTTCTTTTTTGAAATAGGATGAAATGAAAAATATGGAGCGATTTTCAATGGTCTTCCAAAAATGATTGATGAACCTTTCAGTTGGATGGAAGACCTCCAATAAGATATGCAGGATTCCTTCGCAACCGAGACGGTAACGACCATCGTAAACCATGATTTTTGCAATTCCCGTAGTGAACACAGATTGTGCCTGACGAAGCACTTCTTTTTCCACACAACCTCCGCTAACGGCTCCGACCATATCACCATTTTCAAAAATCAGCATTCGAACACCTGGCCTGCGATACGAAGAGCCGTCCAAAGCAACCACTGTCGCCAACACTGCCTTTTCGTTGGACTGTCTCTTTTCAAAATGCTGAACAATGGTCTTCAACTCGTGTGTCATGGGCTATATAATCCGTTTTGTTGGAATGAATGGAACAAGACTTTTTGCTTCTTTGGATGCTTTAGGCTGCAATACAATAAATCCATCCGCTTTGGATAGGCTCAACAAATCCCCAGAACCTGTTGTCGCAATTCGGCTTGCGGTCAAAACTCCGTCAATCAAAGCCATTTTTACTCCAATAAAAAGAGTCAAGTCCGTTTTGTTCGCCTCTGGCTCTTTTAAAAATACATCAAAATGCGGTATTGGCTGTCCCAAAGTTTTGTTAAGCCAAGGTCTAAAGTATGTATGGAAATTGACATAAGTGGATACCGGATTTCCTGGAAATGCAAAAACAGGACATTTTTCCGCGCGATGTTTTCCAAACCAGAAGGGTTTTCCAGGTCTTTGCAATACTCTGTGAAAGACCTTTTCAACCCCAAGCACATCGAAGGTTTCCGGCAAAAAATCGAACTTGCCCTTGGAGACACCACCACTCAATAGCAACACTTGGTATTTTTTGAGGATTTCACTCAGTTTTGTTTGCAAGATGTTCTGTTCATCGGCCAAATGGAAAAGATCTGCTGCTATTCCATCATGTTGAAGCAGTGTTCGCAAGGTATGCGCATTGGATTTCCGTATTTGATGCGGCAGCGGTTCCATGTCAATATCCACAAGTTCATTTCCGGTAGAAATGACTGCTATTTTTGGCAACTTTTTTACCAATACTCTTGATTTCCCTACAGTGGCAAGCACTCCGACTTCAGCGGCCCCTATTGGAGTGCCCATCTCAAGGAGCTTACTTCCAGAAGGCACATCACTAGACCTATAATGGATATTTTGTCCTTGTTTGACGGGTTCTTGCAGGATGTAAGATTGATTTTCTTTTCGGATATGCTCGTACATGACCACCGTATCTGCATTTTTGGGCACTATAGCCCCGGTCATCACCTCAATACAGGATGATGCGTTGTCCAGAGTTAGTTGCGGGCTTCCGGCCGGTGCAATACCTGCTATTTGATAAGCCTGTTTCGGTTTTGCATCCTTGGTGTACCTTATTGCGATTCCGTCTTTAGTTGCCCTATCAAAGGGAGGAAAATCGCGATCTGCGAAAATGGCCTCTGCCAATACCCTTCCTGTAGCATGTTGAAGATCAACCTTTTCATGACCATAGTTTTCGGTGTGTTCAAGAACTTTTTGCAGTGCAGTTTCAAATGGAATCATGAGAAAAGTGTTAGTTGCAGCCCATTTTTTAAGAATACGCGAACCCCCACAAAAAGTACAAGAATTGCGGTCAGCATCCGAATGCGTTTGGCGGAAAGCTTACTAATGGTCAATCGTACCCCCAATTGTCCCCCAAGCAAAACTGCAAAGAGCAATCCCAAAATCTCGGGCCAAAACACTTGGAAGGAATCACTCCAAATCAGACCACCGAGGCCTGAAGCGGAATTCACCAAGATGAAAAAACTCGCCAATGCAGCTATGACGATAGGTTTGCCCCACTTCATATGGTTGAGCACCGGAGCCAAAAAAATGCCTCCACCGATGCCGACCAAACCGGATAAGAGTCCAATGGCTCCACCTAAAACATATGAAAGGAAATTGGGATATTTCTTTACTTCATCTGTTGATTTGAGCATTTGGGTCTGATAGATCAATGCCAATGCGGAAACGATAAGCGCCAATGCCAGTATCACAAAAAAGACCCGTTCTTCAAGCCGAAATGTGGCGCCAAGAAAAGCCATGGGAATACTGGTGATGATAAATGGCAAAAATTTTTTAAAATTGAAATGGCCGCTTTTGAAAAATAGGATACAACTACCCGTCACCACAGCCAAGTTGCAAAGCAAGGCCGTACTTCTAATGGTCATGAAACTGGTAATGATCAAAGCCAGAACGGCAAGGTAACTAGATCCTCCTCCAAACCCAGCGGCCGAGTACAAAGTCGCAATACAGAAAAAAGAAAGTAATAACAAGATAAAATCGCCGCAAGCTACGGACATAAGGTCATCATTTTGTTCATCCCTCCTAAAATATGATAAAAAGTTAAGTCGGGATGGGCTTGCTGAAGTTGTTCCAAGGCCTTTACACTGCGAGCACCACTTTGGCAAATAAGATAAATAATGTTTTGGTTAGATGGCGCTTTAAATTCTTCCAAGGTGTTGAGCGGAATGTTGATGGCTTCTTCAAGATGATGTTCATTAAATTCTTCGGGAGTACGCACATCAATCAATACATATGGGGTATTTGACGCTCTCACATTTTGAAAATCTTCCACGGGTACTTCGGGAATGGTTACACAGTTCTCTGAAGCATAGGACTGTTGCAGTTTTTTAATGTTCTTATTTTTTGGATTTAACCTGAAGGAAATCTTGCCCACATGCTGGTTCAATCCATTATATATTAAAAGTTTGCCTGAAAGTACTTCCCCAATTCCAGTAATTACCTTCACAACTTCCAATGCTTGCAAGCTTCCAATGATTCCCGGAATAACCCCAAGCACACCATTTTCATTGCAATTGGGTATCTCGTTAGCGGAAGGTATTTCGGGGTATAAACAACGATAGGTTGGCCCATTTTTATGATTGAACACGCTCACATGGCCTTCGAATCCGTGTAAAGCACCATATACAAATGGCTTTTTCAAAATAACACAAGCATCATTTATGAGGTAACGCGTTGCAAAATTGTCGGTGGCATCCACGACGAGGTCGTAATCCTTTATAATATCCAACGCATTATCCCTTACAAGAAAGGAATCGTGAGTTCGCAAAACGGTCTCTGAATTTTGCTCGCTCAGTCTTTGGTGGGTTGCATCCAGCTTTTGTGCTCCAAGATCTTTCTCCGTATACAAGATTTGTCTTTGCAAATTGTGCAATTCCACCACATCTTGATCCATTAGACCCAAAGTCCCCACTCCCATTGCATTCAGGTATTGCAAAACCGGAAGACCCAAGCCACCAAGACCAACCACAAGCACTTTGGCTCGGGCGAGTTTTGCTTGGCCTTCAGCACCAAATTCCTTAAGTACCGTCTGTCTGGTATACCTAGGACTCATGGGATATGGCAATTTTGGATTTCACAAATTCGTAATCCTCTAGGGAATTCGCATTGTACAAGACTTCATCCTTTAAGGGATGTGCCAAGGCTATTTCTGAGTTGATCAAAAACTTTCTTGGACAGCTACTTTCAGATGTTGCCAAATGCTCCATGGCTTTTTCAAGCCCATGCGGTTCCCATATGGTCACAAGCGGTTCCGGCAAACCTGTTTTTTTAGTGGCGAATGAAGTGGCCAATTTTTCGGGATTTCGCTGTTCCACTAAAAGCTTCAAGGAGGATAGATCTAACAAAGGAAGGTCGCAGGCGATTACCAGCCAAGCTACCTTTGGATGCTTTTTATGCGCACTCAAAATTCCATTAAAGGGGCCTCGGTATTCGTTTTTGTCCTCAATGACGTTCAAGTCATTTTCCAAATGGATTTCCTGTTCTTTGCGGATACTCAAATACACATCATCACATACCTCGTTCAATAAACCATACAAATATTCCTGGTGTGGCACGGAATGGTACTTAATCAGTCCTTTATCGGAGCCCATGCGGGTACTTTTCCCTCCAGCGAGAACCAGACCATATAATTTTGGCGCTTCCTTCATTGACTTTAATTTCTTCTTTTAAACTTAACCGCCAATGGAGGTCATTGAATTGTCAAAAATGGTTTTTGCATGCTCTTCTTGGGCATCAAATCCTGTTTTTGCTCGACTTCCAACGGCTTTCAATATTGCATTTTGAACTTCCTCAACCGAATTTTTCCCGCGTACCATTTCCCTTATGTTGGCCTTGGGTTTCCCATAAAGGCAAGTGATTACATCTCCTGTTGCGGTAATCCGTAATCGATTGCAGGTGCCACAAAAAGTTCGACTAAAGGAGGGAATGATTCCAAACGTCCCTTTGTGCCCTGGAATCTTATAATTGATGGATGTAGATGTAGGATGTGATTCCAATTTTTCAAAATTGGGATAATGCTCGGCAATATGTTCCAAAATGGCCTTATAGTTCCATTTGATGGACGCAAAGTTTTTGCTACCACCATTAAAGGGCATTTCTTCCAAGAATCGAACTGATACATTGTAATGCTTCATCAGTTCCAAAATTGGAATGATGTCCTGCTCGTTCTGTCCATCAAGCACAATAAAATTGATGCGAACATTAAATCCTTCGGTAATCAAACGGATAAGATTGTTGTGAACCGTATCGAATTGATTACGCCTGGTAATCCGTTCAAAAGTTTCCCGATTGATGGCATCGAGGCTAACATTGACATTTTTGATGCCCAGTTCCTTCAGTTCATCGATATGGGAGCCAATAAGCGTGGCATTTGTGGTTACTGAGATATCGTTGAGGCCTTCCAATGTCGTCAGCTTGCGCAACAGCACCATTAAATCCTTTCGAACAAAGGGCTCTCCGCCAGTAATCCGAATTTTATCAATGCCCTGCCCTACCAGCACCTCACTCACTTGTGCCAATTCGGAAATGGTAAGCAGCTTATCGTTTTTTACAAAATCAATCCCTTCGGCAGGCATACAATAGTTGCACCTTAGGTTACAGCGATCGGTAACTGCCAACCTTAGGTAATTGATTTTTCTATTGTGATTATCAATTAACATAATTCTTTTTCAAAGCTAATGAAATATCCTCTTTGCGCACCTACTCATCCTCCGCTTACCGGTGGAATGAGTGCAATTTCATCGTACGAATTAATGTGCTGATCGTCTTCTGCATAATTGTTGTTCACGGCAACGGCCAAAGAGGACAATTTGTTGAGTTCCGGATAAATCTCACCCAAAAATTGTTTCAACTCTTTTACTGTTCTTGGAACTTTTCTGCCTGTGGCGCTAGAAGTGGGGACGGACAATGTGGAACTGCCCACAATGTCCTTTGTGATCCCAAACAAAAGTATCGTCATAAAATCAACCTATAATTTCCTTCTCAGGGACTTTTAATAATTCTGGTGTTTTGATAAATGGTTGTTTGTACAGTCTATTTCCTGTAGCGGCCTTGAACGCATTCGCTATGGCACCACCTGCTGGTGGTAAGGTAGGTTCGCCCAAACCGGTTGGTGAAAGATCATTCTCAATGAAATACGTTTCCACGACCGGAGCTTCCTTCATTCGAATCAAGCGATACTTATCGAAATTATTGGCCGCAGGTTTTCCATCTTTAAATTGGAGCTCTCCGTACATGGAATGCCCAACACCATCGATTACGCCTCCCTCAATCTGATTTAAGGCACCTAATGGATTCACAACAATTCCACAATCCACCACACAGGTTATTTTTTTGACCACGGGCTCCCCATTCTCAATTTCAACATCAGCCACTTCGGCTACGTGGGTGTTGTGGCAGTAGTAGTTGACAAATCCCTGATAGACATTACTAGGTTTCGTACCCCAACCTGATTTCTCAACAGCCATTTTGATGACTTCCTTCATTCTATCTGGAGAATATTGGATTCGTTCATCCTCTTCAGGCTTCACCTTATCCAACAAATCCAGTCGTAATTGGATCTTATCTACTTCCATCATTTCGGCCAGTTCATCAAAAAAGCTTTGTTCTGCGTAGGCTAGGAAGTTGGTGTAAGGCGCACGCCAAGCTCCGGTTGTAATGTTACTATCGTAATTGGCGGTATCCACCTGGTAGTTTTCAATGGCTCCGGCAGGAAAGAAATTGGGAATCAATCCATACATATTGGAGTTGACAGCAGCTTCCTTTAAATGATAGGCAGTCACTTTACCATCCTTCACCCCAGCTTTTATTCTATACTTTATTGCCATCCGGTAAACACCATCCTCCATGTCATCTTCCCGAGAGAATACCAATTTGACCGGTCTTCTGATAGCGTCGGAAATCTCAGCAGCCTCAACCGCAAAGTCTCCATACAGTCTTCTTCCAAATCCACCTCCCATTCTTGTCATTTCAAGATGGATGTCCTTCGGATCTCTTCCCAACATCTGGGCAATAAATCCGGCTGTTCCCTGTGGTGTTTGGATGGGGCCCACCAAATGTACTTTTTCATCAGTAACATTGGCGAAAAAGTTCATGGGCTCCATACAATTGTGTGGTAAGAACGGTGACTCATAAGTACGTTCAAGAATCTGATCTGCTTCGGCAAACGCTTTTTTGACATTTCCGTCGGATCGCTGGGTCTCAAACTTGTTTCCATCCAAGAGACCATTTAGAATTTTATCGTGCTCTTCGGTGCTTTCCACCTTCGTCTCCGCTTTCCATTCCGCTTTGATAGCTTCTTTGGCCTTCATGGCCTCCCAAGTGGTTTTGGCAATCACCACGACCTTATCGCTATCGCTGGTCATATTGGTTATTCGAGGAACTTCTTCCAAAAGACCCCGTAATTTTTCGCCAATCGTAATAACATCAATTACACCGGGCATGGCTTTGGCTTCGGTGGCATCAAAGGAGACCAATTTATGTCCGAAAGCTGGTGGGCGTACTGCACAAGCGTACACCATTCCTTCTTCCTTGTAATCCAATCCAAACAAGGGTTTTCCAGTGGTGATCTTGTCGATGTCCACATTGGACGCATCCTTCCCTATGATTTTATAGTCTTTTGGCTTTTTGAGTTCCACTTCTTCCGGAACTTCTAAAAGTGCAGCATCGTTTACCACCTCTCCGTATCCGAGTGTTTCACCAGCAGCATTGGTAATGACTCCCTCGCTCACCGAGCATTCAGAAGGGTCAACCCCCCATCGCGCTGCAGCGGCACTAACCAGCATTTGTTTTGCTTTGGCACCGGTCTCACGCAGTGCGTCCCATCCAAATCGAATGGACTGGCTACCCCCGGCGACCTGTCTTGTATAGTTTTCAGTATCGAGAATGCCTTGTTCTACATAAACATCCTTCCATGCTACATCCAGTTCCTCAGCGATGATCATGGGCATGGAGGTTTTTACCCCCTGACCAATCTCGGGATTTGGAGAAAAAATGGTCACGGCACCGTTGTCCGCAATTTTTATAAAGGCATTGAAATCATTATAATCCAAACTTGCCAAATCAATAGCAGGTTCGGCAATTACTTTGGGCTTGCAGGCTTGAAAAAGGTTAAATCCGATAACCATTCCTCCTCCCGCTAGGGATGAATTGCGGATAAAAGCCCTTCGACTTAATGTTTTAGGTTTATTCGTTGACATTGTTTCGTTTTTAAGGGTGAAGTGGGTTAGATCAATCCATGTTTTCAGCAGCGATCATCACTGCGTCGCGGATTCTGGTGTACGAAGCACAGCGGCATATGTTTCCGTGCATGGCGGTCCTTACTTCCTCTTCAGTGGGATTGGGATTGTTTTCCAAAAATGCGGAGGCCGTCATAATCTGCCCCGCTTGGCAGTATCCACACTGGGGAACATCGACTTCTTTCCAAGCTTCCTGAACCGGATGCGTACCATCCTCTGAAAGGCCTTCAATGGTGGTGATGGATTTTCCCTCGACCTGCTTTAAGGTCAGGGAGCAGCTTCGCATAGCGGTACCGTCAACATGGATCGTGCATGAGCCACATTGGCCAATTCCGCAGCCGTATTTGGTGCCTACCAGGTCTAAATGATCGCGCAACACCCATAGTAGAGGGGTGTCTTCCGAAACGTCAACGGACTGGGTAGCCCCGTTTACTTTAATTTGATACGTTGGCATAGTTGTTTGAATTGAGTGATTGACAAAAGGATTTCCTGTTGAAGTTACCAAAATTTGAAGTCATTGTTTTTTTTTTAACAGGGCGTCTCTTTTTTTAACTTTTCTTTAATGCTATTAGATAAGTGCAAAATAATTTTCAGGCAAAATTGACGTTCTGCAAGAGGAACCTCAACTTTATGAAAATGAAAAATGCACTGAAATACCTTACCCTTTCACTGATCACTCTTTTATTTTTTTCCTGCGGAAATGCTGATGACGATGTCAATTTTGATATCAACCAACGGGAACTTGGGCTGGGCGAAGAACCGGATAACTGTCTAGGCTTCGAAGACAACGAGTTGTTATTATCCATTCAAGATCAGTTTACCACCCTGCCGGGAAAAATCTCCATCCTTTTTAAGGTATCCGATTTGCAAGGAAATCCGATTTCTGGTTTAACAGCAGATCAGTTTACCATTTATGAGCAAGGTAGGAATGATGATTGCTTTAATACCATTTCTTCTTCTGAGTCATTGGCACGCATCTCCCCAAATTCCCAGGTCTTTAACAATAACACCTTGTTGGTGTTGGATTTGAGTAACAGTGTTTTGCAAGGAAGCTTGGAAGAATTGAAAACGGCTTCAATTAGTTTTATAAATAATGTGATTCCTACCCCAGAAACAGAAGCTTTCAAAATGGCCATTTATTGGTTCGATGGTGAGGATGAGCTCCATCTTTTAAATGACCTTACCTCCTCTGCGGTAGAACTTACGTCCGCGATTGATGGGATTACTGAGGATATCAGTAGCGACCCTTCAACGGATTTGTATGGAGCAGTGATAAAATCCACGGAAAGAGCTGAAGAGTTGATCCAGGAAAACAGTCAAAACTCCATTATAGGGGCTGCTTCAATAGTATTGTTTACCGATGGTACCGATCAAGCGTCCCGTTTTTCGGAGGATGCTGCATTAAGGGCAGTTAACGAGGCCAATCGCAATATCTCTTTTTTTACCATTGGTCTCGGTGCCGAAATCGATGCTGACGTATTGGCTGATATCGGAAAGACTGCCAGTGTTTTTGCCGGAAACAAAGAAGAGCTTGAGGCTACGTTCAACCAGATTTCCCAGCGCGTAGCAGAACAGGCCAATAGTTTTTACCTGTTCGAATATTGTACCCCCAAGCGAGATGGAAGTGGTGACAACAACCTTGTAATTCAATTAACTAACGGAGGACTTCAGGGTGCTGTACAGACCGAGTTCGATGCGGATGGGTTCATGGGGGGTTGTGAATAGAACAGACTGTTTAGCATCTCACAAAATCTGAAGATTTGGTCTTAGATAAATCGTTATCTTTCCCATAAATAAACAAGACTTGTTATGGTTTTCAGATTGAAATTGTGCCGAATGGCCGTGGTTGTCCTAATGCTATTACATGCTACTTTTTTGTTGGCCCAAGAACTTCATCCATTGGAAGGGAGATGGGATTTAGAAATGGAATTTATGGGAAAAACGGCACCCTCCTGGTTGGAAGTGCGCCATTCTGGGCATGAGACTCTGGTAGGCCGTTTTGTATTCGCTTTTGGCAGTGCGCGGGGTATTTCAGAGGTCAAAACTAATGGAGATAAATTCAATTTCAGTATCCCCCGACAATGGGAACCTGAGGGAAACGATATGGTTTTTCATGGAGAGTTGATCGAAGGCAAGCTAAAGGGTACCATGATTTACACCGATGGCAGTGTAGTTCATTGGAAGGGAACAAAAGCACCCAAGTTACCTTATGTCGAGAATCCAGATTGGGGAAAGACAATTAAGGTATTCAATGGTAAGAATCTTGATGGTTGGCACACTGATGGCGAGGAACAATGGATTGTAAAGGATGGGATATTGGTCAATCCAAAAGCTGGCGGCAACCTGATTTCGAATCAAAAATTCATGGATTTTAAATTGCATACCGAATTCCGCTATCCAGAAGGAAGCAATAGTGGAATCTTTCTTAGAGGACGTTATGAGGTGCAAATAGCGGACAATAAGGGACTGGATCCTATGGACATTTATTTTGGAGGCATCTACGGCTTTTTGGAGCCCAACGAAAATGCAGCCAAGGCTGCAGGTGAATGGCAGACGTACGATATTACTTTAATTGGACAACGAGTAACCATTGTTGCCAATGGGAAGACCATCATCAGCGACCAGACCATTCCTGGAATCACTGGAGGGGCTTTGGATAGTAAAGAAGGGGAACCTGGCCCAATTATGATTCAAGGAGATCATGGCCCTGTTGAATTCAAGAGTTTTGAAGTAACCCCAATCAAAAACTAAATCACCTTCATCTTTACAGGATCCCAGTTGATAAACTTGTTTTGATAGTAGCTGTCATTGCAAAGCAACGCTGGCGCAGCTGCTCGAAATCCAAAGATAGGGTCTTGTAAGACCGAACCTCCGGTTCGAATGGCCTCCAACCAATAACCGTGATGGTCATAATGTGCTCCTTTGTACCCGTCCTCTACACGATAAGTGGTTTCCAAAGGCGGTAGCATCTTTTTTCGTTCAGATTCCACTACTCCAGCTTCTTTGGCTTTGGCCTGGGCAAATGCGTCTCCGGGAGGAACATTATTACGTTTTAAGACGACTTCTTGCCATTTCACATCCATTGATCCCTCGCTACCTACCAAACGCAGATACGTCGTGCCGCTGGTACCATCTACAAAGTTACAGCGCAATGATAAGTTAAAGCCCGGATGTTCCTGTACCTCAGGGTATTGGAACATTCCCAACATTACATCGGGAACCTCTCTGCCATCCTTCCAGTAACGTAGTCCGCCCTGTGCCGCAACCTGGTTCGGTCCTTTGGAGTTTGTTATAAAATGTAGGCTGGAAAACAAGTGGACAAACAAATCACCCGACATCCCTGTGCCGTAATCCCGGTAATTACGCCATCTGAAAAAGCGGGTTTTATCAAAAGGAATCTTATTGGTATTTGCTATATAGCGTTTCCAGTCTACCGTTTTTTCGGAAGCATCTTTCGGAATGGCATATTGCCAAGCTCCAGTTGAGGAATGTCTGGCCCAAAACCCCTCCGCATAGTTCAAATCGCCTATAGCACCTGCCGCCAAAAGTTCTTTTGCTTTTTCATTACCAACAGAAGATGTTCCCTGCGCCCCAACCGTCATTGCCTTACCTGATTTTTTCCATGCATTGATGACTTCCCAGCCCTCATCGATGGAATGCACCATAGGTTTTTCGCAGTACACATGCTTTCCAGCATTTAAGGCATCTACCGCAATTTGCTTGTGCCAATGATCGGAAGTCCCAATAATCACTGCATCAACATCTTTACGCTTAAGAATTTCCTTGTAGTCGGTAGTAGTAAATAAATGACCGCCCCACTTTTCTTTGGCTTCCTTTAACCGTCCTTGATAAAGATCGCAGACTGCAACCAGTTTTACACCTTTATGCTTCAGGCAGGTATTTGTATCCTCTGTTCCCATGCCTCCTGCACCTATCAATGCAAGGTTGACGTTGTTTGTTCCGAACGTAAAATGGGTGCGCTTTAGGTATGTAATTGTTTGTATTTTGGATTCTAGAGCTGTGGCTGCCCCAGTGACGACGGAAGCCCCAACCAGGGAGACGTTCTTGATAAATTTTCTTCTGTTATTTTTCATTTTGGTTGCTTGCTGTTATCGGTTTAAGTTTAATATTCCGCCATCTGACCTTGATTCCACCGCCATCATGGATCTGTAATGCGATGGCTCCTTCGCTTGCTCCTATTTTTTCATCGGTAAGGTGTACCATTTCCATTCCGTTGAGCCATGTAGTGACTTCAGGACCGACTACCTTTATTTTCATGGTGTTCCACTCCCCCATTTTTAGAGCTTTGTCCTTTTCGGGATCGGGCTTGATGAGCCAACCGCGCCCATAGGATTCATAAATACCCCCCGAATCATGCCCAGGAGGAGCAACTTCAACCTGCCATCCGGTTACTTTAGTCCCTTCAAAAGAGGATCTAAAGAAAACCCCGCTATTTCCATTGTTTTCCTGCTTGAATTCAAGGGAAAGTTCAAAATCCTTGTAAAAATTGGTGGTAGACAGGTATCCATACTCCGCTTTTGGACCGCTTTCGCAGATTAATTCACCTTGCTCCACATACCATTTTTCTTCACCGTGGTTCACCCAACCGTCCAGATTACTTCCATTAAACAGTTCGATTGTGGTTTCTTGTGCATTTGAGGTCAAAACCAGGCTATAGAGTGCAAAAATCAGGGATACTCTTTTTTTCATGTTTTTTGGCTTACAAATCGGTTGTCTAAAAATCAAGTTAACGAATTCTCCCTGAAAATTAGGACTTTGGCAAACATTTTGGTAGGGTTTTTAGACCAACAGTTGTTTTAAGAATACAGACAACAACTAATTGCATCCGAATAAACTGCTTGAAAGTTTAACTCAAAAAAAATTGCCATGGATGTAGTAAAAGAAATTATACAGAACAGTGCCATCGGGCCTTTATCAAAAGGCTACAAAAGTTTGGTGCTCTCCTTGTTTGTCTCCATTGTCGGAACCCTTTTGACCATGTTGGTCATTTTGCTTCGTTATGGTTTCGACATGAATATCCAATTTGGATACTAACGATAAATCAGTCCGTTCCCAAAGTTTTGGGTTTCGATGGGTCTAGAAAAGTCAATCAAAAACCCATTGATGACCGCATGGGTCAATTTTCCTTCTTTTTCCAGAAAAAATGTTGGATTCACACCAGGTTGCAAGGTAAACTCTGGTAGTTTGTACTTATTTGAAATAAAATGCCCTGGCATTTCCGTATAGGGAATGGGTGGTAGAAAATCGGTTTTAAAATAACCATACCCAGACTTGAATGGACTTCCCTCTGTGTTCCATAAAGCCCTAGTGTTCGTGTTTATCGCCCGAGGGTATACTTTAGGAGGTACAATGCGATATCCAGTGGCATCAAAAGTTTCGTACCCGTAATAAGTGGATAAATCACCTTGATCTACAACACTACTCTTGTAATAAAAGGATTCGTGATCTTCATTGTCAACTTCTTGTCGATAGATACCTAGATCGAGAATGTAATCGTTGCCCAAAAGTTCATAGGTAGCGTTTTCAATTTTTAAATCGAAAAGCTTGCGGTCATTTCTTGGGATTTTTTCGTATTCCGCAATTGGGATGTCCAAATAGGTTTTTTGTGCGATGGTGTATAGGGCCGAAAGAATGGAAACATAATTCAACTTTCGGATTTCCTGTTTTTCCACATCATTGGTATAGCCTCCCGATTCGATCAGAATCAAGCTTGTCCCCCACTTTGCAATATTGTCCCCGAAAGCTCTTGGTTCAAAATCATCGTTATAGCGGCCCACCTGTCCTGGAGCATATTTTTGGATGATATCGTTCATATAAACAATGACCTTCATGGCATTGGAGCGCACCTCGTTAATGTCCTTTTCGTAGTTGTAGGCTGTGGCCAGGTACGAAACGGTTGCTGGTTTATCAGTGAGTTCCGCATTGTAATAGGTACTCTGATCATGCAGGTTAAAACCAAATTTGGCATCGAGACTATCCCGTAGTCTTTTCAAGGTTCTCCCTTCGGGAGATTGTAAACGCAGTGCATCCCTATTGATGTCTATGCCCAGTGCATTTCTACGTTGATACACTTCGGCTCCATCCGGATTTAGCATAGGCAAAAAGTGCAGTTTTAGTTTGGATAGGATTTCAGCTTTTTCATCCTTGAAATCAGGTGCATCCAAAAAATTTAGGATATCGAAAGTGGCCATGGTAGCTGTTGGCTCGTCTCCATGCATCTGTGACCAAAGAAAAATATTCTCCTCGCCCGAACCGATACTGATCAAATGCAGATCTCGCCCCTCGATGGACTCCCCAACTTTTTGCACTTGAAATTTGGGATTGGCATCAAATTTTTGAATCAAAGGTTGCAATTGTTTGTGCTTGATGCGTCTTTTGTCCAAAGTAGATTCCTTGAACTGGTCATAGGTTTCATACAATTTTGAGGTGATGGATTCTTGGGCTGTAGTCATCAGTGTAAAACATCCTACCAACAACAATACTATTTCTTTGCGCATATTTTTATTTTGAAGGCACGGGTTTAAAATTAAACCTTTTCGTGACTTTTAGCACCTTTTGTACAAAGTCCATTCCAGGGTCGGTTTTTACTGTGCGATACCCGTCATCCACCTCCAACCAAAGCGGGTGTCCCTCAAACTGTGTATACTCTTGATGTCCAATTACATACTCGATGGGATATTTGGAGGCCAAATACTCTACCAAAAAGATGTTTGCTCGAAGTTGTTTTCGTGTCAGAGGGGTTTCCGGAGTTCCGCCAACATTTTCAATACCGATAGCACAATGATTCAGACCAATGACGTGTCTGGCCATAGTGGTCTCTGGCATCAATCTGTAAATAGTGCCATCTTGATCCACCAAAAAATGGGAGGATACATTCAAACCACTTACACTTTCAATATCCGGGCGCCAATTCGGCAAGGTTGATTTTTCGAATGCTTCAAAGGACTTCTTAAAGGTTGGAATTGCAGTCCAATGCAATACCACCATTTTGGGAACAATCTCTGGGGTTTCTTGCTCTAATTGGTAGCGCTGTAACAAATACTCTTTGGTAAGGGCAATGCGTTCCTCATCAAAAATGATGGGCTTATCCACAATAGATTGTTGGACATTACAAGATGTTATCAGCATCAGTGCCAAAGCCCACCACCCAATGTTTTTCATTTTACTCATTTGAATTTCCAATAGTATCGATTGGGATGGCATAACAGATCATCAACCTGCGTTTCCCCCATTCCCGTGCTTTCTTAATGTCCAGCCCCATATAGATGTCAATACGATTTTTCCATCTTCGGTTCATTTTATCCTTTACATAAAAGGTATCTGGAAAGGTGTCGATCTTTACCATAGTATTGTGCCTAAGTCCCATTTTGAGTAAATCCCTTGAAACAGCGATGCACTTCATTCCGGGAACCAAGGTGTCTCCCCATGCAGCGATGTTCGGATTTTCGCTTGTCGTTTGCCATGTTACAGAATTATAGGCCGAAGCCGTAACATCAATAGCTCTCCATTCCCAAGCAGGTTTTTCAACTTCTTGTGGTTTTACTGTGCATCCCACAAAAAACAAGGAACAAATGAGTAGCTTTTTCAAAAGGAACGAACTTACCGTTGGTTCCTAAAGGTACAGATTCTTTGGAATCTTACCTGGGAAGCGGAACGTAAGTACTATCATTTTGCATCATGGGAAAGGTGCGTTGCCTCCACTGTTCCTTGGCAACTTCAATCTTTTCTTTACTGGTGGATACAAAGTTCCAGTAAATATGCCGTTCCTCCGGAAATGGTTCACCTCCGAACAATAATAGATGGGTATTCGGTTTTAACTGAACATCGCACACATCCTCAACTTTGGAAACCAAAATGTTTCCTTTACTTATCTCTTGGTCACAAGCGACGATTCCGCCCTCCACAATGCAGATTCCAATTTCTCCTTTTAGTTTTCCATCCACATTGAGTTGGTAGGTAGAGCCATTTTTGATTTCGACCATAAATAACGGTGAATGTACCGGAACTGGGGACTTTCGGCCATAGCCTTCTCCCGCGACCAAGGTGAACGAGGTATCCCCATCCTTCCATCGAGGTAATTCTGAACCAGGAATATGATGGAACTCAGGTTCCACTTCCTCCAATACTTTCGGTAAGGCCACCCAAATTTGGTAACCATGGGCTGTAAACACTTTACCCCTCAGGTCTTCAGGGGTGCGTTCTGTATGAGAGACACCCCTTCCGGCAGTCATCCAGTTTACCGAACCGGGACTTATACGTTGACAGGTTCCAATACTGTCTTCGTGCATTAACTCTCCTTCCAACATATAGGTAAGCGTTGAGAGGCCTATATGGGGGTGTTGGTCCACATCCATATAGTTTTTTGGCCCTAACTGGGTTGGTCCCATATGATCTATGAAAATAAATGGGCCTATCATTCTTTTCTTCCTGAAAGGAATCAATCGACCTACCAAAAAATCACCGATATCCCGACTTCGTTCTTCAATGACCAACCCTATATTCGACATAGCTTAAATGATTATATTTATTTCCAGAAAGTTACAAATACATCACCATCTATGAAACTGCTTAAACGTTCCCTTATTCTACTTTTGGTCATTATTGGCCTACTTCTCTATTTTGTTTATCCTAGGTTCACCATAATTACTGGATATGCCGCCAAAAACATGGCATCGGGTGTCTTTATTGCCGATAGGTCGGAGGTTTCCATCGAAGAGAACGATAATAATATTCCTTTCGTTAAACTGGCAGAAACTGATGTGGACGAATCAGGTAAAAAAGCTTTTGCCTCCCTTTATGGGTTGATAACTACTGAGGCGGTATATCGCGATGGATTAGGTTCTGTGTTGGTTGGAGATGATTTTGACCCAAACAAACCAATGCTCAAACCAAACCGAAACCGCATAACGGATACCATCCCCTATCCTTATGGACAAGCGGCACCATTGGACACTGTATTTCCAGAGCTGGACATGAATCAACTTGATAAGGCAATCGCCTCCGCTTTTGCGAATCCAGAAATCCAAAAAACGCGAACTGCCCTGGTACTTTATAAGGGACATTTGGTTGCGGAAAAATATGTGGATGGATTTTCACCTGATACCCGCATCTTGGGGTGGTCCATGGCCAAAAGTGTTTTGGCAACTTGTTTTGGGATTTTGGAACATCAAGGGAAGTTGGATGTGGATTGGCCAGCCCCGGTTACGGAATGGGAAAGGGATGAACGT
>JANQRD010000265.1 GCA_028284725.1 Allomuricauda sp.
CAGCTTTCATATTCAGCGCATCTGTAAAAACCAGTCCCTCAAAACCCAGTTCGTCCCTTAGCACACCAGATACTATTTGTTCGGAAAGTGTGGAAGGTAATCCTTCCCTAATTTCCAGACTGGGTACATCCAAATGGGCCACCATCACAGAGCTCAGTCCATTTTCAATCAGATTTTTGAAGGGATATAGCTCGATAGAATCCAACCGATCCTTTGTGGAGTTGATGATGGGCAATGCCTTATGGGAATCCGTGGCTGTATCCCCATGTCCGGGAAAGTGCTTTCCACAAGACAATACCCCTGCACGCTCCATCCCCTCCATAAATGCAACACCTTTTCGACTCACATTTAAGGGGTCCTCCCCAAAGGAACGATTCCCAATTATTGGATTTTTAGGATTATTGTTTACGTCGATATCCGGAGCAAAATTGATATGGACCCCAAGCCGTTTGGTATGTTTTCCTATCTGAAATCCCACTTTTTCCACAATACAACTGTCCTGAATTGCCCCAAGGGTCATATTCCAAGGGAAAGCATAAGTGGAGTCCAATCGCATGGAGAGCCCCCATTCGGCATCCATTCCGATCAGCAAAGGGATTTTGGAATGGGATTGATAGTCGTTCGTAAGTTCAGCCTGACGTACTGGTCCTCCGGTTGAGAAAATCACCCCTCCAATACCATGTTCCTTTACAAGTGTTTTTATTTTATCGGTAGCGGCTTTTTCCTGGCTTGAGGCCACACTTACCATGAACAGCTGACCAATACGTTCTTCCACGGTCATTTTACTGTATTCGGCCTCTACCCAACCTTGTTGTTCCAATGAATCAATCGTTACCAATGGATGTTGCTGTCCAAAGGCACTCAAAAAAGACAATAAGAAAAAGGAGAGGTAAAAGTTTATCCGCATAAATATCTTGTCTAGGACATCAACTTACAACGGTTAAAAATATTGTATTTCGTCGAAGAAAGCACTGGAATTAAGATAATTTAAGCATCTTATTTAATAAATCGTGCATGCCAACTGTCGCTTGCCGGAACTTCCCAGTTCTCTAGATACTCCATTTTTGTGGCCACTAAATTGTTGAATACTATGGTATTTTTGGAAATGGCCTTTTCCTTAGCCATCTTTTTGAAATCATTTAGGGGTTTGTAAGCCACAAAATCGCCTTGTTTGAACGATACATTCATACGATCCAATAGAATTACATTGTACTGCTGCTCCAACTGTTGAATAAAATGCACCGAAGCATCGATGGAACAGCCTGAAGCACTGGCATTGCTCTGGTCCAATCCTATAATAAGAAACCGTTTGTATCGGATTTCGAAACCAGCTTTCAATGCGCTTCCGTGGGCCGTCCACTCCTTAAGGAAATTGCCAAGGCTTTCCTTTACTTCTTCAAGTTCGGTATCTGTGAAACTTCTGTTGGACTGATAAATCCAGATTCGCGAGGTGTCCGGAAGGGACTCAAAATCAACTAGCATCCTACAAAGAATTTGCAATTAGTTCAGCTACATCCAAAACGGTAACGGTTTCCTCTTTTTCGTGAGCCTTAATTCCGTCGGTCATCATGGTATTGCAGTAAGGACAACCCGTTGCAATGATATTGGGATTGGTTTCCAAAGCATCTTTTGTGCGCAACACATTAATGTCCATATCCCCTTTTTCCGGTTCCTTGAACATTTGGGCACCACCTGCACCACAACATAAAGCGCTTTTTTTGTGGCGTTTCATCTCAATAATGTCGGCATTGGTTTTCTTGAGAACGTCCCTGGGTGCATCATAAATCGAGTTGCCTCTTCCCAAATAACATGGGTCGTGAAAGGTAATCCGTTTTTCTTTATAAAATTCACCTTTAAGCGATAGACGTCCATTAGCTATCAGCTCTTTGATGTATTGTGTATGGTGAAAAACCTCATAGTTTCCGCCTAAACTTGGATACTCGTTTTTAAGTGTATTGAAAGAATGTGGATCACAGGTTACTATACGTTTTATTTCATAGCCATTTAAAACTTCAATATTCATCATAGCCTGCATCTGAAACAAGAATTCATTACCAGTGCGTTTGGCCACATCACCCGTACAACTTTCCTCTGGGCCCAAAACAGCGAAGTCTACATTGGCCTTATTCAGTATTTTCACAAAAGCTCTGGAAATCTTTTTGGCCCTGTCATCATAGCTGCCAGCGGAACCTACCCAAAACAATATTTCCGGCTGCTTGCCTTCGGCCATAAATTCTTCCATCGTTTTTACCCTAATTTCCTCACTCATAGCAGTGGATTTATTCGTTTACCCAGTTTAATCGATCCATTTGATTATATGGCCATGGTGCACCATTATTTTCAATATTGGACATCATGTTGTTCAATTCTGAAGGTGCTGCGGACTGCTCCATCACCAAAAACCTACGCATCTCCAAAATAATGGACAAAGGATCTATGCTCACGGGACAGGCCTCCACGCAAGCATTGCAGGTGGTACAGGCCCAAAGTTCTTCCTTAGTGATATAGTCGTCCAAAAGTTGTTTTCCATCGGGGACAAACTCACCTTTATTTGCGTCCATGTTTTTTCCGACTTCCTCCAAGCGATCTCGGGTGTCCATCATTATTTTACGTGGCGAGAGCTTTTTACCTGTTTGATTGGCAGGACATTCAGAGGTACACCTACCACATTCGGTACAGGTATATGCATTCAAGAGCTGTACCCAGTTTAAATCCATCACATCGGAGGCCCCAAACTTTTCTGGTTCCGCGGCATCCTCCGCTGGTGCAGCAAACGGATCTGCGGAGGGGTCTAGCATCAATTTCACCTCATTGGTCACCGCTTCCACATTATTGAATTCTCCCTGAGGCCTCAATTTGCCATAATAGGTATTCGGAAAGGCCAATAAAATGTGAAGGTGCTTGGAGTAGTAGAGATAGTTCAGAAAAGCCAGGATACCCAAAATGTGCAGCCACCATGCCATCCGCTCTACCATAATGATACTCGAAATGGACATTCCCTCAAACAGCGGAGCAATGAATTGACTTATGGGAAATGCTCCTGCCTGAATGTAATGGTCTGCACCCATCTGTTGCAATTGAAGGTCTGAAGCGTTCATTGTCAAAAATAAAAGCATCAACACCAATTCAATGTACAGAATCATGTTGCCATCCCTTTCCGGCCACCCCTTCATTTCCGGTTTGATGAACCGTTTCAACTTGATCACATTCCGTCTCAACCAAAAAACGATTACAGCTACAATAACCAAAAAGGCCAAAATTTCGAAAGACCCTATCAAAAAATCATAGAAAGCACCTAAAGGGGCAAACACCCTGTGGGTGCCCAAAAGTCCATCAATAATGATCTCCAACACCTCTATGTTGATGATGATAAACCCCACATAAACGATGATGTGCATCAGCCCAGCTATTGGACGTACCACCATTTTGGTCTGCCCCAAAGCAATTCGGGCCATGTTTTTCCAACGTTGTGGTTTGTTATCGGATACATCGACATCTTTTCCCAGCTTAATGTTCCTTGTCAGTTTCTTGACATTTCGGGTGAAAAAACCAATGCCAGTCAGCAATGCAATGGCAAAAAGGATATTAGGTAGGTACTCCATGTATTAATTCTGATTTTGTTCTGCGGGATCGTTCTCGGGCAGTTCGTAATCCTTTTGTTTTTTTCCAAATACAGAGACATTTACATACCGTTTTGGGTTGAGCCTGAAATCCTGCAATAAAAGATCCAATTGTCGAGAAGCTTCAGTTAAGTTCTCGTAGAGTTTTTCATCATGGGCCAATTTCCCAAGTGACCCCTCGCCTTTTTCAATCTTGCCCAGTATGGTATTCAATCGCTCAACAGTAGTTTTAAAATTCGAAACGGTTTCGGCTAAACCTGCATTTGCCAAAGAATCGGAAAGCTTGGAAAAATTGGTGGTTATTTTATCCATGTTTTTCAAGGAACGGTCCAGTTCTCCCTTATTGGAATCGAGCAATATATTGAGCTTATCGGCACTTTCCTTGAAAGAACTTATTAAATCATTAAGCCCAGCAATACTCTGTTTCAGCTCCCGTTTGGTAGGATCATCCAAAACAGAATTGACGTTCATCAATAGGGTATCTGCATGGGATACTGCTCCTTCTACCTTCATTTGTAATGGGGTCAATTTTTCTTGCACCAAGGCAGTAATTCCAGGTTTTGTGCTGGATTGAAGGGTGTCTCCTGATTGTGCATTTGGAGCACCATCAAAGACAGGGTGTATTTGGATTCCTTTCCCCCCAATAATTCCGGTATCATAAATTTCAGCTTTGCTGTTCTTGGAGAACTCAAAATCGTTACTGACCGAAAAGGTAACCACTAATTTACCAGAGCTGTCCCTGAATCTTATGCTATTCACGTTGCCCACAGCCAACCCGTTTATCGTAACCTGGGTGCCCGGTTGAAGGCCTCCAACATGGTCGTATACCGCATAGAACGTTTTGGCATTTTCGAAAAAAGAGGATGATTTTAAATAGTTAAGCCCAAAAACGAATGCTAGAATTCCTGTGAGTACAATAATCCCAGTCTTAATTTCCCTGGATAGTTTCAAAAGGTCCGGTTTTCAGTTCCAAACAAAATTAGGAATATTTTTGACAAGGCACCCAATGGGATTTATGCCTATTTCAACGCTTCTTTTAACGGGACCCGTACCCCATTCTTATAGGCCACAATATAGGATGTGGGATATCCTTTGGCGTCAGCCTTGGTTTTAAGCACTTTAGCATCGTTATAGGAAGTGGCCTGTCCGTACATATAACGATAAAGGTTTTTGAAAGGTTCTTTGGATAGCATATCCAACCCATTGAAATTCTCTCCTCTTAAGGGAATGTTTCTAGCACTGGCCATAAGCTGCACCTTGAAAATAACATCACTTTTTGGAGCAGTAACTGTTTTTGGCTGTGTTGTGGCCACAGCTTCCTTTGTAGGGGTTTTTACGTCAGATTTTGTTTCTGTTTCTGATTTTTCACCTTCTTTTTTGGTGGTCATATGTACAGCTCCTGATGAATCTTCAATAACAACCGGAGTATCGTCCACATCAAGTCCGTTTGCAATGTCATTTTTATAGGCAAGTATGGCTTCAGCAATCGCCTTGCCCATTTCGGCCTGTCCTTTTTTGGAATTTAAATAGCCTCCTTCATTCTTATTGGTCAAAAAACCTGCCTCTACAAGTACACTGGGCATAAAGGTTTGGTGCAAAACAATAAACCCTGCCTGCTTGACCTTCCTGTCTTTTCGCTTCAATTTTTTAGTGAAGTTATCCTGAAGCTTTTTGCCCAGTAAAATGCTTTGGTCCAAAAACTCCTCCTGCATTATGGTAAGTCCTATAACAGATTCCGGAGAGTTGATATCATATTCTGCATAGCGCTGTGCATAGTTGTCTTCCAAATAAATTACTGAGTTTTCCCTTTTAGCCACTTCGAAGTTTTGTCGGTTTGCATGCAATCCCAACACAAACGTACCTGCTCCATATGCATCGGAACTGTGGGAATCGCAATGCACCGAAACAAAGAGGTCTGCATTGGCTTGATTAGCTATCTCACCTCGCACAAAAAGATCCACAAAGGAATCATCTTTCCGTGTATAGATCACCTTTACATCAGGATTTTTCTCCAACTGTTTTCCGGCTTCCAACACTATGGCCAAAGCAATGTTCTTCTCGAGGTACCCATTTCCCAAATTCCCGGGATCGTGCCCGCCGTGTCCTGCATCCAGCACAACAACAAATTTATCCTTGGGGGGTACTTCGGTATTATTTTTGGTAAATGAAGTCAAAGGAAAGACGAGGAGGAGAAAAACAAGAAATGTCGACCAACTTTTATCCATAAGAACCGAGTAATTATAGTGTTCCGTATTGGTTAAAAATATTGTAATCCCCAATAAGCGGAAGAAAAAATATATGTAAGTTTGAGCCCAAAAACTGAGCCAAACTAGCACAAAAATAGGATTTATCACGTTGCAATCAAACAAACACCTTTTAGTTTTCCTATTTGTTCTCCTTGGCATAGCTGCCCGACTTTCGGCTCAGGAAGACCCTATTACCCCCTTGCCCATCAAGGCTATACAAGACAGTATTACCGCTCCGCTGCTACCTCCGAACATTCTCAACGATTCCATTGTAAGGGATTCCATTGAGGTGGATTCTGTACCTGGAAAACAACCGCTTTTACTTGACAAAATAAAGTACAGGGCCAAAGATTATGTGAAACTCAGCCAAAAGGAAAACAAAATTTACCTATATGATGAAGCCGAAATTTATTATCAAGATACAGAGTTAAAAGCGGGGATCATCATTATGGATTACATAAAAAACGAGGTCTATGCAGGGAGGATCAAAGATTCCACAGGAACGTATTCACAGCTTCCTTTCTTCAAACAGGGTACCAACGAGGTGAGACCCGATTCCATTCGGTTTAATTTTGATACCCAAAAAGCACTTATATGGAACTCCCGTACCGAACAACAAGCCGGTTTGGGGCAGTTGGGCAGCGATGCGATGAAGGTGTATGCTGAAATCACAAAAAAAGAAAACGATTCTGTCTATTTTTTAAGTGAAGGAAAGTTGACAACCTCAAAGGACACCGTAGATCCAGATTACTATATCAGGATACGGAAGGCCAAGTTTGTACCAAAGAAAAAGATCATAGCAGGCTTTAGCAATATTTACATTGTCGATGTCCCAACCCCAATAGCTTTGCCCTTTGCCTATTTTCCACTCACTACCGGTCGTACTGCGGGACTGATTTTTCCCACTTTTGGTAATGATCCCCAAAGGGGTTATTTCATTCAGAATGGGGGATATTACCTACCCATAAATGAGTATGTGGACTTGAGCGTTACAGGAGATTTCTATACCAACGGAAGCTACGGTTTTCGAGGACAGTCCATCTATTCAAAACGCTATAAATTTCGGGGGAACATCAATTTTAGTTTTGAGAACCTTATCCAAAGCCAAAAGGGATTTGACGATTTCAGTAGAACCAGTAACTACAATATTCAAATTCGACACTCTCAGGATTCCAAGGCCAATCCAAATTCCCGATTCTCAGCCTCGGTGAATTTGGGGAGTAGTCAGTTCTTTACCAACTCCCTCAACCAGATAAACCGATCCAATACACAGACCAATACCTTTGCTTCGTCCATAAGCTATTCGAAAACGTTTCCCGCCTACCCCTCTGTGAATGCCAGTATGACCCTGACACATACACAAAACTCCAGAACACAGGCAATACAAATGTCATTACCGACCTTTCAGGCCAGTATGGAACGTATATTTCCATTCGCCAAACGGGATGGCATCAAAAAGGGAATCGTGCAAAATGTCAATTTTCAGTATGATGTAAATGCGCAGAATAGCATTACAACCACCGAGGAGGATTTTTTTACCAGTGAAATGTTCGATAATGCGCGAATTGGAGCTCGCCACCGTATACCCATTGGCACAAACTTTAAAGTAGCGAAATACCTCAGTGTAAGTTTGACCGGTAGTTATGAGGACGTGTGGGCATTGGAAACTATCAGCAGGCGTTTTGATGAGGAGGAACAAGAGTTAGTCACTGATACGATTGCGGGATTCGATCGATTTAACAGATACAGTTTAGGTACCAGCATTGGAACAGTGCTCTATGGAACCTTCAACTTTGGGGAAGACAAAAAAATACAGGCTATACGTCACGTTATACGTCCATCGATAAGCTACAGCTACGCGCCTTCCTTTGAGCAGTTTTACGATACCTATACCGACGGTGATGGTGAAGAAGTGCAGTTTACTCCGTTTGAGACCAGTCTTTATGGTAGGCCTTCGTTGGGAAAGACCAATTCTGTCAGTTTTTCATTGCAAAATACACTGGAGGCGAAGGTGAGGGACAAAGACTCGACAGCAACCGAACCCCGAAAAGTCAGTATTCTTAGCAATCTTACCCTGTCCACGAGCTATAATTTTGAGGCTGATTCATTAAAATTGAGTCCTGTCAGTTTGAATGGAGCTACTGAAATCATCAAAAATGTTCCCATCAATTTTGCAGCGACATTGGACCCCTATGCGATAGACAACAACGGAAGAAGAATCAACACCTTCAATATTAATAATGGCGGGGGATTGTTTCGGTTGACCTCTGCCCGAATCAATACTGGTTTTTCCCTGAACAGTGATATGTTTAAAAAAGGTGGTGGGAAAAAGCGGGAGTCCACAGAATCACAAGATCCCAATTATGGTGCAAACCCGTTCGAACTTGATGGAGCTCGCGATGGAGAACCTTTTTTCAAAAGGGAAGAAGACGGAACTGATGATGATGAAGAAAGACCCATCTACAACAACAAGCTTCCGTGGGATATGCGCTTTACCTATGTGGCCACTTACAACAATAGCAACCGGCAACGAGAAATAACCAACCATTCCCTCATGTTTTCGGGTAACATACAACTCTCGCCCAAATGGGAAGTTGGATTTAACTCGGGCTATGATATCAGAAACAAAGGTTTTGCGGATACGCGATTAAACTTTAAAAGGGACTTGGGCAGTTTCCGCCTAAGTTTCGACTGGACACCCTTCGGGAGATTTGAGCGATGGTACTTCTTTATTGGGATAAAGAGTTCCATCCTAAGTGATTTGAAATGGGAGAACAGAAGTCAACCATTTAGCAGTGTACGATAACACAAAGCATTACTTTAATAAAAAACATCATGAAAAAAATCATCAACACCCCAAATGCTCCGGCGCCCATTGGTCCATATAATCAAGCAGTACTTATTAAGGATACGCTTTATATTTCAGGACAGATTCCTATCGATCCAAAAACAGGAGACCTGATTGAAGGGGACATAAAACTGGAAACCAAACAGTCCATGGAAAATTTGAAGGCGATTCTGCAAGAAGCCGAAATGACCTTTGACCATGTGGTAAAAACCTCAATTTTTATCAAGGATATGCACCAGTTTTCTGAAATAAATGAAGTTTATGGTAGTTATTTCGATCCAGAGACAGCCCCTGCACGGGAAACGGTGGAAGTTGCCAATCTTCCAAAGTTTGTAAATGTTGAAATCTCTATGATTGCCGTTAAATAGTGCTTTTGTGAAACTCTACCAGTCCTTCAATGGGACGTTGGCGAATGACTCCCAAAATAAGGTCATTGCGTTCCAACACAGTGGTTAGCTCATCCTTTAGAAAATGGGCGATACTCCCTACAAAGCTGATGGGGACTTTTGTGGCCAATTCAAACTGCATGATGTAATTGTTCACAAATTGTTGCAGGCCCTTGTCGATGACCCCTTTACAATATGGGTGTTCTTTGTTTTCGATAATGAAGCGTGCAAAAGTGGCCAGATACGTGTTCGGATTGGGCTGTTTGTATAAATGCTCCTTGATCACATCTGCATCAAGATTGTACTCTTTGGCAAACTTAATTCCCAAATCTTGAGGCATTTTATGGAAATAGTAGTCCCGTAAAAGTTTTCTTCCGAAGAAATTCCCGCTACCATCGTCCATCAAAATATAGCCCAAGGAAGTTACTTTCTGAAATAGTTGATGGCCGTCGTAATAACTGCAATTGGAACCCGTTCCTAAAATACAAACAATGCCTTGATGTCCAATTTTTGTAGTGGAATAGATGGCGGCAAAGGTATCTTCACGTACTTCGGCCTTAGCCTTCGGGAAAAAATCCCTGAAAATCTGCTTTAGAAATTTCTTCATCCGATCGGTACCACAACCAGCGCCATAGAAATACAGTTGGCTCACTGCTTCCCGGTTTTTGGATAGTTCAAAATTATTGGCCAAACGATCTTCTATCACTTCACGGGTCAATACCTCTGGACTCAACCCCAATGTTTGGGTGAGAAACAGTTGGTCACCATTGTCATCCAGGGCAATCCAATCCGATTTGGTAGCCCCGCTATCCACAATCAATATCATAGGTTGGTTTTTAGGTTGAACCCTGGAAAAGACGATGCCCTTTCCAGGATTAATGAAAAGTTATGGTTACAAACCGGCTACGTGCTCGGCCAAGTCGACCAATTTGTGGGAATAGCCGGTTTCATTGTCGTACCAAGAAACCACTTTAAAAAATTTGGAGTTCAGCTCGATTCCTGCTCCAGCATCAAAAATACTGGTCCTAACATCACCCACGAAATCTTGCGAAACCACAGCCTCATCCGTGTAACCAAGTATTCCTGCCAAATCTCCTCCAGCAGCTTCTTTGAAGGCCTTTTTGATTTCCTCGTAGGAAGTTTCATTTTCCAATCTAACAGTCAAATCGACTACCGATACATCCGCAGTTGGAACTCTAAAGGCCATCCCTGTAAGCTTGCCTTGAAGTTCTGGAATTACTTTGGTCACAGCTTTTGCCGCGCCAGTTGAGGCTGGAATAATGTTCAAAAGTGCACTTCTACCACCGCGGTAATCTTTCCGCGAAGGTCCATCCACGGTCATTTGCGTTGCAGTGGTGGCATGTACCGTGGTCATGAGGCCTTCCTCAATCCCGAATTTATCGTTCAATACTTTGGCCAAGGGAGCCAAGCAGTTGGTGGTACAGGATGCATTCGATACAATGGCATCGGACGCTTTTACATCTTGATGGTTTACCCCCATAACGAACATTGGGGCATCTTTGGAAGGAGCTGAGATCACCACTTTCTTCGCACCACCATCGATATGATATTGGGCGGTTTCCAAAGTGGTAAAAATACCCGTACACTCGGCTACGATTTCGGCACCAACTTCGTCCCATTTTAGGTTTTTGGGATCGCGCTCGGCGGTGATACGGATGGTCTTTCCATTCACAATAAGGTTGCCATCCTTAATTTCAATGGTTCCATCGAACTTTCCATGCACCGAGTCGTACTCCAACAAGTAAGCAAGATGCTCTACATCCAACAAATCGTTGATGGCAACAACATCCACATTGTCCCGTTGTACAGTGGCACGGAACACCAATCTTCCAATTCTACCGAATCCGTTGATTCCTATTTTCAAATTTGACATTTTTTACAGTATTTGGTTTTTATTATGTAGTCATTATGTCCGAAACCTTGATGAGTTCCTCATCAATTTCGGTGTGCGCTTTAATAGCTTCGCTGATGGGAGTAAGTATCAACTTATTGTCTCGAATCCCCACCATGTAGTTGGATTTGCCTTCGAGCAAGCTCTCCACGGCTTTAACGCCCATTCTGCTGGCCAGTACCCTATCAAAGCAGGTCGGGTTCCCTCCACGTTGCATATGGCCCAACACGGACACTCTTACGTCATAAATGGGTAAATGTTCCTCAACATATTCCTTGAGCTCGAAAACATTTTTTCCGATTTTATCTCCTTCGGCAACAATTACAATGCTGGATGATTTTCCCGATTTTTTACTTCGTTTCAGGGATTCCAAAAGCCGTTCCAATCCGAGATTTTGCTCGGGAATCAGAATTTCCTCTGCACCAGCCCCTACTCCAGCGTTTAGGGCGATATGCCCCACATCACGGCCCATGACCTCAACAAAGAACAGGCGGTTATGGGAACTTGCCGTATCACGAATCTTATCAATTGCTTCGACAACGGTATTGATTGCTGTATCGAATCCGATGGTATAACTGGAACCTAAAATATCGTTATCTATGGTACCTGGGATACCCATCACAGGAAAGTTGAACTCCTCATTGAATGCCAAAGCACCAGCAAAACTTCCATTTCCTCCAATCACAACAAAGGCATCAATTCCCTCTTTTTGTAATTGTTCATAGGCCTGCTTTCTTCCCTCCGGGGTTCTAAATTCGGTACATCTGGCCGATTTTAATATGGTACCTCCCTTATTGATGATATTGTTTACGCTACGGGCGTCCATGGGCTTAAAGTCACCTTCCATCATTCCCTGATACCCTCTGTAGATTCCGACGCACTCCAATTTTAGATAGGCACAAGTACGTACAACCGAACGTATACCAGCATTCATACCAGGAGAATCTCCCCCGGAAGTAAGCACTGCGATTTTCTTAATTTCCTTCGCCATTCAAATTTTTAAGAATCCAAAACTAGGAAACTTTATTTAATTTACGAATGACATATTAACTAATTTGTTTTCAGGGATTTTCGCAAACGTTTTCGTAATTTTTTCCTGAAAAAAGGCCTAAAATGCAACGCTATTTGGGCAACTTTTTGGTAGAGTCGTCCTTAGGGATAAATCGAATTAAACTGTCCTGACCCATGATTTCCGTAGCCTGATCTTGAACGGGAGGTTTCTCTTCTTTTTTCTTCTTTTTAAAGACTTTTTGCATCAACTCCTTGAAGCTGTTAAAATCTACCTGATAGGAGAGTCCGACTCCCTGGGTATACCCTTGGCGTTCCGCCAAAAATTGCTGAATCTGATTTTCCCAGTTGAATATCTTCGCGCTCAGGGTCCCCTCTTCGTTCAGCAGAACTTGTACTTCCACATCTCCGGCAACTACGGTCTCTGAAACTCCACCTACTGGAACTCCTACCCTTCCATTGACCAAAATTCGATCGGATATCTGGGTTGAAACGGTGACTCCAATCCTGTTTTCGGTCTGAATGTCTGCATTCGGGTCCAGAAGACCTTGTTCATAGGAGACGCCCAAATTAAACTTGTCGTTGTTTCCTGCCAAAATTTGGTTGAGCAATCCAGAGGCGGTTTGAATAAGGTTACCGGTAACCGCTTGTTGATTGATTCCGGTTTGATCGTTCACAAAAGTTCCTTGCGCCAACAGAAAAAAGGCATTTCGCTCTTTTACCGTAGGATCCTGCAAGGTGTATTCCAACTCAGATTGAACTACAGAATTAGTGCCCGGAAAATCTATATCAAAGTCAATGTTTGGGTTTTCAAGTTCACCTTTCAATCTAACAACGACCTCCGTGGGAATTCTTCCGCTAAATCTTTGATTGTCTAAAAGTGGTGCTGGGTTGGCATTCAATTTATAAACGGCTTCCAAGTTGAGCTGTGCTGCCAAGGGATCCCTTTCCCAAAGAATCGTTCCTCCGGGACGCACTTGGAACTTCTTATCGATTACGCCGCCATATTTAAAGTTATATTCACCCGTAACAGCCACGAATTCCCCATACATATTAAACTTTCCATTGGTATTGATCTCAATTAAAAGGATTCCTTCGCCAGTACCTTTTAAGGAACTTCCCGTGCTTTGATCTACCACAATCTCAACTTCGGCATCTGGGGTTACAGCAAGATCAAACGCCATTTCCAATCCTTGGTAATCCTGAAGCACCCGCTCCTCCTCAAAGGATTCCACACCTCTTTTTTCAATGAAATTGATAAAGGAATAATCCCCAACACTAGTCACATCGCTTAGCGGAATTTTTAAGGAGGTTCCACGAGCAGTGGTGGCATCCACTGCTATGTTCAAGGCATCAGTAGATCCGTAAATGCTTCCAGTACCATTGATAAATCCAGTACCATAATATAGTGCTTCCTCGTCGAATTCCGTGTTCAAAATCATGAAGCGGTTGTTTTTCGTGTCCACATCCAGATCGAGTGACCAATCGCCAAAGGCGGTATGATTGATGGTGCCGTCCATGGTTGCTGTGGTACCTTCAACCACATCGGAAAGACCGATATTTTCAAAGTAAAAGGTCTGATCAAAAAGACGCACTCTGGAATATGGAGCAAAATCATAGTCCACATTAAGGTATGGAATGCCTATTCCCGCATCATTTAAGGCAAGTGACCCGTTGATGGAGGGATTGGACACATTCCCAGTGATTTTGGCAAAACCGGTGACTGTACCCCTTATGTTTGAAATCACGTCCTCCCCTAGGGGACTAAAGGGTTCCAGCTCAAAATCCGTCAAGGTCGCGGCAAGATCAAGCTGTCGTCTATTGTTCACATTGGTCACCTTTCCGTTGACGCTCAATTTCTCCCTTCCGTTCTGATTCAACCAAGTACTCACCCCAAATTGGGTCAGATCATTGTTTCCAAAAATGCCAATTTCCAAATCGCCCAAAGGAGCATTGTTTACGCTAAAATCCTTAACATTTAAGCTGGAGGTGGGCAAATATTTGCCATCTTTCTGTAAAATGTTCAGGAACCCGTTGACCGAACCATCCAGTTTGAGACTGTCAATCACCGGAGTAATTTTGTTCAAAGAGACAATCTTGAATTGCAAATCCAAGTCTTTATATGTGGAGTCGGCCAGTTCGCCCCGCAACCGTATTTGTTCCCGTTCTTCGTTGTCCATGACAACATCCTCTATACGAATGCTGTCCAAAGTCCTATTAACAATTACTTTGTTCTTATTGTTCCCTTCCTTATTTAAGACCCAAGTGTTTCCCTTAAAGTTGATATCGGATTTTTTAAGCCCTATCACCGATTTATTTTCTTCGTTGAAAGTGTGATAGAAATTCAAGTTGTATTTGTCATCAAATTGACTTCCTCCTTGGAATTCCGTTCTAAAAAAAAGTGTGTCCTTTAATGTGGTATTGATGAGCTGAAAATCCTTAACGTCATAGTAAATGGTCGACATGTCCTCCACCGAAACAAATGTGTTGAACAGGGGATTTTTATTATCGATTTTCAATTCGATATTATCAAAATCATTACCATAAGCCTCGATACTTGGCGACTTAAAGGTGAGTTTAAAATCTCCTTCATCCGAAATAATATTGCCCCTAATAAAGGTATTGGGGTCAAAAGTGACCTCTGGAAAGAAAACATCCACAATCTTGTTGTATATCTTAAAGTTAAAATTGAGACGCTGCCCCTCCGAGATTTCAAAAGGTTTGTAATTGGTATAGATGCTGCCCACCGAATTCTGCACCAGTTTTCCGAGTTCAGCCACCTTAAATTTTCCCTTAACATAGCCCGTGATGATATCAGGTGAATTTATCTCCACAGTCCGTATGGTATCTTGATCAAAGGAAGACGCCACGGCAAAATCCTCGAAATAATAGGTGTCGTTCTTGTTTTGATATGTGGTGTTGGAGAAACGAATTTGGCCAGCCATATTGTCGAATGTGCTCCCCTCAATATCCATGTTCAAATCCCCTTTGAAGATGGAGACACTATCATTGATGAAGTTCAACTTCTTCAAATCGGCATGGGCCACAGATGCTATAAAATTGAACTTGTTCTCATCTGCGCCAAAATCTGCCAATCCCTTAAAGTCAAACTGAAAGTTTTCATCATTGCTCAAGAGCGATCCATCAAAAAGCTGCTCTTTTAAAATTCCAGATACCTTTAAGTTGTTGTATTCGTAGTTGTTGTATTCCAATTTGTACACCTCCCCAATTACTTCGGTGTTCAAGTATTCTGCGATAAAACCCTTTCCTTCAACATTCACGTCAAGCGTGGCCAATCCCAGTTGCTCATCATTGACAAAATTCCCCAAGTTGAAATCTATCAATGAGATAAAACCAATATAGGAAGCATCATCGATGGTCTGAATGTTGGTCATCTGTAAATCGGTATAGCTGCTGCCAATGGCCGTGTTCAGATTGATTTGAACATCCAACGAGGTTTCTGTGACCTCCGCATCTCCCCTTATGGTAAATTGTCCCATTTTTTGGAGCGATGAAGGAATGTTTTTTCCCAAAATATCCGGAAGAATAGATCGCAATTGGTAATAGCTCGAGGTAACATTATCCATATCGGCCCGCATTATGAAGGGCGCTTCACGGCTAAAAAGATTATCGAACTCAAAATCACCCCGTATTCCAGTATTCTCGGATTGTAGAAAGAGATCTTTTACCTTTAGGCTATTGAGTACCCCGCTCACCGAACTGGCAAAAGAGACTTCTTTATCCTTCCCAAATTCGTTGTAAAATGAGTTGATTTCGTTAAAGGCTATAATCGATTCATCAAAATCCGCCTCAATCTTCACGCGATCCAAAAACTCCGAAAAATCCTCTCGGTTGTAGTTGAACACCAAATCTCCCTGAATCAAAGACTCCCCTGTTTGAATACGAAGGTCATCAAATCGCATTTGCTGTTTGGTGTACTTATAGTTGGTCGATAGATTTTTTAGCAGGATGCCCCTATAACTTGACAATGAAAGTTCCTCAATAGCAAGGCTTACCTCAGGTCCCAAAATTTGAAAATCCTTGGCCTTTATTTCCAGGTCTGTGAAGTCAAGTACTTTTTGATTCTCCTGATTTTCATCGGTCAAACGAAACCGGCTCCCATCAATTTCAATCTCATCCGAAGCCATAAAAAATGGTGGGGTACCTGGGGCTCTGGGCTGTCCATCGTCCAACTTCGCCACAAATACATCAAGATTGGTATCCCTTTCCCCTTCGTAGGTCTTCATGTTCAAGAAAAGACCGTCCACATCAATGTCACCAAATTCCAGCTTTCCATTGACCATATTCCTTAGGTTCAAGATGGAAGTGGACAATTTCTCAATGTAAATCAGCGTGTCCTTCCGATAATCCTCCACATAAATTCCCTTAATGCCCGTGTTGAGATTAAAAAGTGACAGACCCAAACGATCAATATAAATGTTGGTACCGAACTCCTCGTTCAAGGCTTCTGTAGCATAGGTAGCAAGCCTTGTCTGTACCGCTGGAATGGATAAAATCAAAGAACCCAAAACCATGATCAATACGATGGCCAGTAGAAATCGAAGCAGTATTTTCCTTAGTTTTCTGATAGGGCTTTATGTTTTACCTTTGCTCGACCAATTTTTGTTCCAAAATCAGTGACAGCCGAAAAAATTTACATTCTCGCCATAGAGTCCTCGTGTGACGATACCTCAGCAGCTGTGTTGTGCAATACAAAAGTGTTGAGCAATGTGGTGGCAACACAAGAAATCCACAAACAATATGGAGGTGTGGTCCCCGAATTGGCATCCAGGGCGCATCAACAAAATATTGTTCCAGTGGTGCATCAAGCCTTGGCCAAAGCAAATATCGACAAAAAACAACTATCTGCCATAGCGTTTACCCGTGGGCCCGGGCTTATGGGCTCCCTTTTGGTGGGTACCTCCTTTGCCAAATCGCTGGCTTTGGGACTCAACATTCCATTGATTGAAGTAAACCATATGGAAGCCCATATTTTGGCACATTTTATTGAAGATGACGATATGCGGGCCCCGGAATTTCCCTTTTTGGGCATGACCATAAGTGGTGGGCACACCCAAATCGTTAAGGTCAATCATTATTTTGATATGGAAATATTGGGTGAAACATTGGATGATGCCGTGGGAGAAGCTTTTGACAAAAGTGCAAAACTCATGGGGCTTCCTTATCCAGGAGGTCCGTTGGTGGATAAATATGCACGCGAAGGAAATCCCGAGGCCTTTGCGTTTCCCAAACCCAAGGTGGAAGAACTCAACTTTAGCTTTAGCGGATTGAAGACCAGCATCCTATATTTTCTGCAACGCGAAACCAAAAAGAATCCCGATTTTATAGCTGAAAACATCAAAGACATTTGCGCCTCCGTACAAAAAACCATTTTGGACATTCTTATGGACAAATTGCATTTGGCAGTGCAACAAACCGGTATCAAACAAGTGGCCATTGGTGGCGGAGTTGCTGCCAACTCAGGGATTCGTGCCAGGCTCAAGAATGCCGAAGAGCGATTGGGATGGAAGACATATATTCCAAAATTCTCGTACTGTACGGATAATGCCGGAATGATTGGCATAGTGGGTTACTTGAAATTCCTGGAGGGCACTTTTACGGATCAAACTGTGGCTGCAAAGGCACGCTATGCCATTGGAAGTTGATTTTTTCTGTTGATTCCAATTTAATTTCTACCTTTTACTTCAATATTGGAATTAATGGCATTCAGTGAAGAAACAGCAAATCGAATAAGACAAGCGGTCACTTTGTTTCCTGAAACTTTTAAGGAAAAGAAAATGTTCGGTGGACTCTCTTTTTTGTATGAGGGTAAAATGACCGTGGGGATCGTGAAGGAAGATTTGGCCGTGCGTGTGCTTGCCGACAAAGTGGAAGCCGAGCTTCAAAAAGAATTTACCCGCCCCATGGATTTCACCAAAAGACCCATGAAAGAATTTGTATTTGTCAGCCCTAAAGGTTTTAATACCGAAGCAGCATTGCAGTATTGGGTTGAATTGGGTCTGGAACACGCCAAAAGCAAACTATAAGCATGCAGCTCTTTTACAATCCCACATTGGACAATAGTTTCAAGCAATTTTTCTTTTCAGAGGAGGAGAGCAAGCATATTGTTAAGGTATTGCGCAAGACCGAAGGCGATGTGTTACATATTACCAATGGTAAAGGCTATCTTTTTGAAGCGGAGATTTTAATTGCTGACCCCAAAAAGTGCAAGGCGCAGATCATAGCGGAAAAAAAATCAATTCCAAAACGGTACAAACTGCACTTGGTCGTGGCGCCCACCAAAATGAATGATCGCTACGAGTGGTTTCTGGAAAAAGCTACCGAAATTGGAGTGGACGAAATTACCCCCATCATCTGCGACCGATCTGAACGAAAGGTGTTGAAATTGGAACGGATGGAACGCGTGTTGCAATCGGCCATGAAACAATCCCTTCAAACACGTCTCCCAAAATTAAATGAAGTCATTTCATACCGGGCTTTTATGGAGCAGAAAACGGGTGGACTAAAATTCATCGCGCACTGTGATGAAGGTGAAAGAATGGAGTTGAAACGAAGGGTTGCTGCCGATAAGGATGTTACCATACTTATTGGCCCCGAAGGGGATTTTACCAAATCTGAAATCACTACCGCCTTGGAAAAAGGCTTTGTTCCCGTTTCGTTGGGAATTAACCGTCTTCGTACAGAGACTGCCGCAATAGTGGCCTGTACGACGGTTTCCATTATCAACAACTAAGCCCCTATCGGGGTTTTTGCGGCAGCCGTAATATTCAAATTGTCTTTTTCTATGAGCAAAATCAAAGTCAGTTTGTCGTTTTGCGATACTAGCTTCGGAATAGTTATATTACCGGTTCCTTCATCAGCGTCCAGAGCGATGTACTTTTCTGCAACGACAATATTGCTGTTCTTTAAAGTTCTGTTTCGGTTCTCTCCACGTTTTACCGAAGTGGTTCGCTCATCCAAAACCAAAACCGCTCTCAGTAATCTGTTTTCGGTTGAACCTTGCACTTCAAAGTCAAATGAGACCTGCTTTCCAGAAGATTCATTACGAAGTAATTGTAAACTGTTCTCTGATTTCTCCTGTTTGTATGATCCTATTTTACCGTACAATTTCGACCTGTTGGAGCCAACAAAGTGCTCTTTTCCGTTGACCACCAATTGTGGTGTATAGTTGCTGCGGTATTGAAATTTACGGTTGTAGTCACGTTGCTTTTTAGTATAGACCGATTTACTGAAAGGATCCTCCCAGCCGATATAGTTCCAGTAATCCACATGGTAGGAAAGAGCAAACACTTCATCGGGATATTCTTTTTTTACTTTGTCCAACAATACATCCGCGGGAGGACAACTTGAGCATCCTTGCGAAGTGAACAATTCCAGCACCACTGGAGATTGATATACTGTGTTGTCCATTTCCTTTTCCACAACCATAGCCTGATTCTCAAGTTTTGCCGTGTAAAATGCCATCAATGACATTCCCAAAAAAGCTAGTGACGGAATTATGATTTTTTTAAACATGAATACAGTACATTTGATTATTAAGTTATTCGCAGCTAGATGAAACAACTTACCTTGACGTGCCTTTTTTTAACTTTTTTTGTGATAAGCATTACCAATGCGCAGAAAATTGCGGTCCTTAAATATGGTGGGGGTGGTGATTGGTATTCCAACCCGACTGCACTACCCAATCTCATCGAATTCTGCAATAAAAACATCGGCACCAAGATCAACTCCGATCCAGAAACTGTGGAAGTTGGAAACGTATCCATTTTTCAATATCCCTATCTGCATATGACGGGACATGGGAATGTATTTTTTGCCCAAGAAGAAGCTGAAAACCTCAGAACCTATTTGCTTTCTGGTGGATTTTTACATATCGATGACAATTACGGCATGGAGCCCTATTTGGTTCGGGAACTGAAAAAGGTTTTCCCCGATAAGCAATTGGAGGAATTGGGAGCCGACCATCCAATTTTCAGTCAACGGTTTTTGTTCCCCGAAGGCCTTCCCAAAATCCATGAGCACGATGGAAAACGACCCCAGGCGCTTGGTATATTTCACGAAGGCAGATTGCTGTTATTGTTTACTTTTGAAAGTGACCTTGGCGATGGCTGGGAAGACCCCTCTGTGCACAACGATCCGGAAGAAGTCCGATTAAAAGCCCTTCGGATGGGTGCCAATATTTTGGAATATGCCTTTAAAAGTTGATTTATGAATTCAAGAATAATTGCCAATGGGATTCTTAGGGCAGTCGCCATCATAACCGCAGTAGTCCTTTCAGCCTACTTTCTCTATAAAATACAATCGGTTTTGGCCTATTTGGCCATTGCCGCAGTTATCGCACTATTGGGAAGACCGGTAGTTCTTTTTTTGAGGCGAAAGTTGAAATTTCCCAATACCCTGGCAGTGATCGTAGCCATGATTTTTATGCTTGGTGTTTTCCTTGGGATTTTGGCTCTTTTCATTCCATTAATTTCGGAACAGAGTAAGAACCTGTCATTATTGGATATTGAAGCGCTGAAAGCCGATGTGAATACCCTTTACCTGCAGATTCTGGAATACTTTGGTGCGACCACCGATAACGTAAACGATTTGATCCACGATTCCGAATTAGAGAAAAATGTCTTGGAAGGCTTGGATTTGAGGTTCATCCCTAATTTCCTGAACTCCTTTGTCAACACCCTAAGTAATTTCAGCATAGGGTTGTTCTCCGTGCTCTTCATTTCCTTTTTCTTTTTAAAGGACAGCAAATTGTTCCAGAACGGTATGTTGATTTTTGTACCGGACGATAAGGAACGAAATTTGGTGAAATCCGTAGACAAGATCAACGGATTGCTTTCAAGATATTTTGCTGGAATTCTGCTTCAGCTTTTCATTCTTTTTGTCATTTACACCATTGCGCTATTGGTTGTAGGGGTAGAAAATGCCATCGTGATTGCATTTTTGTGTGCCTTGTTCAATATCATTCCCTATATAGGTCCAATCATCGGTGGTGCGATAATGGTGACCCTTACCATGACCAGTTTTTTGGGAGCTGATTTCAGTACGGTGATTCTACCAAAAGCGTTGTATGTGCTCATCGGATTGGTCATTGGGCAGTTGGTGGATAATTTCTTTTCACAGCCCTTCATTTTTTCCACCAGTGTGAAATCCCACCCTTTGGAAATCTTTTTGGTCATCATCATTGCGGGACTCATTTTTGGCGTTGTGGGAATGGTGGTGGCAGTACCGGGATATACGGCAATAAAGGTCATTTTAAAGGAATTTCTTGCTGAAAATTCCTTTGTGAAAAAACTGACCAAAAACTTATAGTATCAGTTTGAATAAATTGATATTAAATACTGGTGTACAAGATTTTATACAAAAAAATTGGAATGCTGACATCATGTCAGTTTTGCTCAAAAAACCACTTTTTGAGAGCATTTCCCAAAAAGAGCTGGTAGAGCAGCTTGAAGCGAAGAAGAAGTGCCGGGAAAAGCTCCCCACCTGGTTCAAAACCACAGGTATCTATTACCCTAATAAATTAAACATCGAGCAAACCAGTTCAGAACAAACTGCACTGTACAAATCGAGTCTTGTAGCGGGAAAAGTACTGCTGGATGTCACTGGTGGATTTGGGGTGGACAGTTATTACTTTTCCAAAAAAGTTGATTCGGTATTTCATTGTGAAATCAATCCAGATTTGAGTGAAATTGCAGCGTATAATTTTAAGGTCTTGGGTCAAAGCAAAATTGACTGTATTGCAAAAGATGGTATTACATTTCTGAAAGAAACCGACCTTCAATTCGACTGGATTTATGTTGACCCATCCCGAAGGGATGACCTAGCGGGAAAAGTGTTTTTGCTGAAGGATTGTTTGCCTAACCTTCCCGAACACCTCCCATCCATTTTTGAAAAGACCAACAATGTTTTGGTCAAAACCTCTCCCCTTTTGGACATCTCCCAAGGGATAAAGGAGCTCGATGGGGTAAGTGAAATCCATGTGGTTGCCGTAAACAACGAAGTCAAAGAACTATTGTTTGTACTAAGGAAAAATTTTAAAGGTGAGATTTCAGCTACTTGCATCAATCTTGTAAGAGAGGAAAAGGAAACCTTTAATTTCAAGCTTGAAGAAGAAGCAACAACCGAGGTCGAATTTGGAAGTGCTGGAGAATACCTTTACGAACCCAATTCAGCTATCCTGAAATCGGGAGGTTTCAAATCCGTGGCGAATGCATTCCAATTAAAGAAGCTGCATCAACATTCCCATTTATACACTTCGGACGAGCTGCTAAATTTTCCAGGGAGAAGTTTCAAGGTTTTGGAGGTCTTGCCCTATTCCAAAAAATCTTTAAAAGCATTGAATCTTGCAAAGGCCAATATCACCACGCGCAACTTTCTGCTTTCGGTTTCGGAAATCCGCAAAAAGCACAAGGTCAAAGATGGTGGGGATTTGTATTTATTTTTTACCACAAATCACAAAGACGACTTAATTGTGGTGAAATGTCAAAAGGCTTAGTTGGGACAATCCCACACAAAATCAGCAATCTTATCGTTGGATCCCGCGGACAAGTTATAGTGCCACCATTCCGTACGTATCGACCAAAAACCATATTTTTCCATGGTTTCCTTCAATAACTTTCGGTTCCGAAGCACCTCCTCGGGCAAATCCATGTTATCATGATAAGCTCTTTTTCCAAAGAAATCAAAATCCGTTCCCATGTCCAATTCGTTCCCTTCAAAATCCACAAGAGTAATGTCCACAGCACCGCCTTTATTATGGATGGATCCTTTCACAGGGTCAGCCACATATTGCGGATTGGGTACAATTTTCCACATTTTGTGCTGGACAGAATTCGGTCGGTAGCAATCAAAAAATTTGATTTTTACCCCTTTTTCCATAAACTCCTTATTTACTTCGATAAGTGCTTTTGCCGTTTTTACACGGGTATAGCATTCAGCACAGGGATATACTTTGGCCTTTAAAAAATTGTTGGTGGTTGCATAGCGCATGTCATACACAAAATCTGCACTAAAATCGGCCAAACGAACAAAGGTAGTATCGGCCAACCCATCAAAAGTCTTCAATTGTTTTTCAGGAAAATCATGAGAGACGGAATCTACAGCAATCACACTATCACTTTCCGAGCTTCCCAGGGTAACACTGTTGGAAACATTGCTTTTTTGTTTGCAAGCACAGGCAAAGAGCGTGGTAAGTATCAAAAAATATGTTCTCATCAATTTCTTTTTTGTTGATTGAACCAAACGTACAAAGAATCTGTTGTATATGCTCTTTCCCAAGAATTATGTCCTACTCCCTTGTATCGGGTGTATTGAACATCATAATCCATTGCCTTAAGCTTGGCTACCATTTTATCCGATTCCTCCACGGGGATTACCGGATCCTGATCACCATGAAATACCCATATGGGCAGCTTTTTATCAATCCAATGGGCGTAAGGTAAAGGCGCCATGCCGCAAACCACCGCCATGGCGGCAAACTTATTTGGATATTGGGTGACCAGCTCCCAAGAGGCGCTTCCACCCCTACTGAGGCCGGTTAAATAAATCCTGTCCTTATCAACTCTGTTCTCCTCGACAACCGAATCCAGCAACTTTACTACCGCGTGGGTATTCCACCATTTGCGCTTATGCGGATTTTGGGGTGCCAATACCAAAAAGGGAAATTGTTTTCCCTCGACCAAAAGTTTTGGCGGTCCATTTTTTTTGATTTCATCCAAAGCAGCACCAGATTCTCCGCCTCCGTGTAAGAACAATAGCAGTCCGTATTCTTTATTGGGATTGGAATCATATTCAGCCGGATAATACAGGTAATACCTGAGATTTTCAGTGGTAACGGTCTGCAATTCATCCTCAATAAGATTGGACTGCGCAGAGCAACTTTGATTGCTAATCAACAAAAAAGCACAGGCGATGAAGGTCAAGATTTTGGTGGTATTATGCATCAAACTATTTTTCTCTAAAAATAGCAAACTTAGCGGTCTGCTCAACGAACTGAAAATCTGAAACAGAAGGAGAATTCAAAATTTAAGCCACTCCATCAATCGTTCAAGTTGTATTTTCCTAACACCTCATTCCATGAGACATCCTGAATCCTGCTAATAACAGCTTGGTTTATTTGCTCAAAATTAGATTGGGATTTCGGCATAATAAAACTGCGGTATTGCCGATTGAAATTTATGGGCAGTAGCTGTGTTTTGTTTTCCAATTGGTTGCTCCGAATCAGATATTCCAAAGTGCCCCTGTCGTAGACCAGCGCGTTGACCTCCTTTCTTGCCAAAGCCCTAAGGGCTTGGAGCGGACTTGTGTACACCTTATAGGGTTGCTTTCCCTGCCCAACAAGGAAATCCTGACCTCCCGATGCCCCAACCACTCCTATTCTTTCAAGGGTAAGCAAATCTTCCAGACTGTTGATCTTGGCCTCCAAAGTGTTCACGGTAAGCGTTGATGCTATGGTCGCTGTAAAACTGGATATAATGATCACCGCGGTGAACATCCAAATAATGGCGATCGACTTTCCCAAATTGGTCTTTGGTGCCTTGTCGCCGTAGCCAACGGTTGTCATTGTTACGGCCGACCACCAAAGTCCATCGAAAAGTCCCCAAAGGCCAGGTCTAAATTGGAACTTGTTGTGCCTTCGTTCCACAAACCACAAAATAGTTCCGAAAAAAAGTAAGATGAGCAGCAATAGTAAAACGACCTTAAGAAAATCCTTGGAAAAAAAGTTCCCCACAAAAATCTGAAACTGATTTCTACTGGATGTCGTAATGGCCACCCCTATACTTGAAATGTAAAAAGGCTGGGTGACCGCGAATTTTTCAATCCGTTGGGGACTGTTTGCCAATGGGTTGATGGAAATATCAATTTCGTTATAGTCCAACGCACGGATCATCCCAATATCGTCATTGAAAGTCTTATAACGGAAGGGCTGCTGTATTTCATGGGCAATTTCTTCCCATAGATCAATGGAAAGTCCCTTGTAATCTTCAGAGCCTTCTTGGATAATAAATGGTGGATCAACATGAATACCCACTAACATGGTGTCCCTTAGTTTATCCTGCGAAAAAACCGCCATCGAAACCAAAAGCACAACAAAAATCGTTATGTTCTTTTTTTTCATCATGAAACTTCCAAATCTCCGATAACGTTCGTTGCCAAAAAGGTCGCTAATATTTGCAAAAGGGTGAAATGCCTCTCGGAAAAGGTATTTTTGGAACTTCCGTAAATGCAGAGCACCAAAATCTTTCCACTCTCTTGTTCAAAAGGAATATAAATTCTGGAGGGACGTCCTCCATCATTTTTTTGAGCAATGTACTGACCGGCCTCCTTGCTATAATCTCCTAATAGCAGCGATTTGTTGGCAACCAATACATAACTGACCATGTTTTCTTTTTCGTTGAATTCTTCTTCGCGTTTTTGAAGCTCATCATTATTGATGCGATAACCCAAATATTTAATTGTCTCCTTATGACGTTGTGCCAATTCGAAAGCAGCTATTCCAGTGGGTTGTTCCAACAACTTGTTAAGGACAGGCATAATGGTTGCCCATGTGCTTTTGGAAGGAATTTGCCTTAGCAGTCGAGACAACAGATAAACGTTTGTGCCTGTCTGTTTTATTTCTTCCTGTTGATTCTGCAATTGATTTGATTGCTTGTTTAAAGCTGCTTCCTTCGCGTCTAGTTCGTCCTGTTTTTGATTTAAGGCCAACTGAAGTCCTTTTGTTTTTGACAATACCCGGATTCGAACATAATACCAGAAGAACAACACTCCGGCAATAACTAAAAGGCCAATACCCCAAAACGTCTTGAACCAGGGCCTTGTAACCGTAAAATCTATGCCTAAAGGTTCACTCCATTGATACCCCCCGGGTTGTTGTGTCCGCACCAAAAGCGTATATGCCCCACCCGAAAGTTGATTTAGCTTCAGCTCAGGTTCACGGAACGCTATTGACCATGGAATGTTCACTGCCTCATCCATAGGTGTTGCTTTGGAGTACATTTTATATTGATATAGATTTTCGGTTCCGGGAAAGGAAATTGGAACGAGTCCAAACCGTACTTCTGTGGATTCCGGAAATGCCAAATTTTTCAAATCCGATATTGATTGCTGATTTACATGAAATGTTTCCAGTATGGGGCTTTTGGACACCAATGGCTGTGGATTGGACTGAAAGGAGTAGACCGCACCTTCGGCCGTTCCAATCCATATGCGACCTTCGCCGTCAGAGATCATACTTCGATACGAGGTAACCTTAGAGGGAGTTCCACTGTTCTCATCAAAAACCACATAATTCCCTTCTGAATCGAGATGAATTACCCCACTGGTATCCGTCGCCAACCAAAGGTTACCATCAGGAAGGGAACAGACGGACCTCACTTCCTCCTTGGTCAAATCGCCCAAATGAATCCGTTGTATACGCTCCGTATCGTATTTTAATAGGCCATCAGTCGTGCCCATCCAAACAATTCCGGTGTCATCCACCGCTATATCGTGAACCTCAAAATTAGTACTCACCGTAAAAGGAAAATCAAGGCTTTTATCCTCAAAGTTTCCTGTTTTTGGATTGTACTTATACAAATAATGCTCACTTCCGATACCTGCAGCATATAATTCTGAACGACCTCCTTCGTCCAAAACAAGAATACGGGTTTTCAATCCTTTTTCCAGGCCATATTCGCGTAAGTTCCCATGATTATCTATCATCCCAACACCTGTAATGGGTTTATCCGACGGCGCTTGACAAAACCATGTATTCCCCGAATGGTCACTGAAAAGATAAAATATCCCTCCGCCCCTATTGCTTAAATCATAGCTGGTTGAAGGTCTTCCATCTTTATAGTGAAGCAGATCGCCATCTGATGTTCCGTACCATATGTTGTCCTTCCAATTGCTAATTCCGGTTACCTTGTTGAGTCCTTTAAGCACCTCAAATTGAATACCGGATCCAGAGTGGTTGACCAAATTGACATCGCTGTGGGAGATGAGCACCTTATTTTCTTTCGTACTGCAGATACTGAACACATTATCGTGAGGCATTCCGGAAACGCTTTGAAAGTAACTTGAGCCCAACATGCCCAGACCCTGTACCGTGCTCACCCAAATATCGCCGCCAGATCGAATCTGGCTTGGAGTAAAATAAAGATGCTGAATCTCACTAAAAGGCAACTCTTCTATGCGATGGGGATCGTTGGAGCCGAATACTTTTTTAAGGGAGTTGGAGGTGCTATTGTAATCTAGGATGTACAGTCCGTCGTTTGAGTTCACGAAAAATGTTCCGTTCTTGTCCTCAGCAATAAGGGAGAAGACTTTACCATTTCGGCCAATTTCGGTCTGGGTCACAACGTTTCGGTTGGCATCCATTGTCCATTTTAAAATTCGATCACCAACCATCCAAAATGTATCTCCTGAGATCAAAAAATGATTAATGCCTTGAACCGATGAGTGTTTTTTGAAGTCCCCTGATGCCTCATCAAAGTAATAGAGACCTTGATTTTGAAGAAGTGCCCAAACGGTTCCATATTTATCTTCTGCCAACGTACTTCTTTCTGGAAATTGGTTTTCATCAAAAGAAAGTCTGCGTCCCTTTCCATTGGCTTCCAATAGGTAAAGCCCCGCTTTTCGTTGTCCAATCCAAATTCTGTCTTTGGAATCCATAAAAAATCCGTGGGGGTATTCAAATGCTGAGTCGAGATCCGTTTCCAAGAACGGTTCTACCTGTACTTCATTCAGCTTATAAAATAATTTATGGAGCCCTTCGTCGTTGGCAAACAACAACGTATCCTTTTTCCAATGGGAAATGGAATTGATATACCTGCTTTTCAAATGGGTGTTGAAATCCTCGAACCGCAGACCGTTATAGCGAAAAAGACCTTCATCCGAAGCAATCCAAATGTATTCCCTCGAATCTGACGTTACTTGATTTACCTTACTGAAAGGAACCCCTTCACCATGAAACAAGGTGTACTGAAATTTTTGCGCAAAACCCACGGTAAGGAAGCAAAAGAAAATATAAAAACATCGAGGAAGGCGCACCTTGCTTTGGATTGGTTGGAACTTAAAGATATAAAAAGGCACGCAATCTTCATGGATTAAGCAATTCCACTAGCTTGGAACGATACCTTTTCAGGATTTAAAATCGCAATAATGTACAATGATTCAGGCCAAAATATTTGGCCTATCACTTTTATTTCCAACAAATTGATGAAATGCTATAAAAGTTTTTCCGCGATTTCCCGCCAGGTATTGGCCCGTTCAAAACCGTTGGAGTATATATTGTGTGGAGAGGAGAACATAATGGATCTTCCATCAAAAGTTTCGAGATTATATGAGCGATCATCGATAAGCACATCACCTTTTAAAATGAATTTATGCCCACAAAGGATTCGTTTTTGCCATGGTATAAATGGAAAATGTTCGTCCAACCAATCGGATTTTTCCTTTAAGGAATTGGGAAATTGCATGGCTGCGGAAGCTATATACACTTCGTATTTATCATTCAATTCGGCCAATACTTCTTGACTTTCAGGTATGACTTTTAAATCCTTGAAAAAACCGATTTGCCAAGCATGGTCCTTTATACTTTGCTGATGTTCTTTGGGAACGCACTGCCAAGCCTCCTTTCCAAAGCATTCTTCCAAAGTAAGCGATGCGTTAAATTCTTTGTTATATATTTCCACGTGTGCCCCATAGGTGTCGGCCAACACCTCATCCATATCTACAAACAGTGTCATTTTCTCAAATTGAAGGGTTGAAGGAATAAAAAACTTGGGGATTTACAAACCTTTACTTGAAAAATAATTTAAAATTAACCTGAGTCTATTGGCCAACGAACCCCATTATCCTTTTTGTGGATTCCCTTTCAATTAAACTCGTCTTGACCAATTTAGTTGTATAAGGCATTTCCCCATCGTATTCGATACGATCTATAAGGATGTTGGCAGCAAGTTCCCCTATGTACTTTCCATGCTGGCTTACCATGGTCAGCGCAGGAGAAACATATTTGGAAAGTCGACCATTGGTGAATCCAACAATAGAAATTTGATCAGGTACCTCAATGGCTTTTGATTTCAGAATGTTCAGTGTGTCCACAGCAGTTATCTCATCGAGGGCTATGATGGCATCTATTTTTTCATCAGCAACAAGTAGCGATATCAAAAGTTGCATGTCATCATCCTTACCCACGTTCACTACATGTCGTTCACTATATTCAATGCCATTTTCACTTAGGGCTTTTTTATATCCTTCTACCCTTAGTTTACCTACACTGGAGTTGTAGATAGTAGAAATAATCGCGATTTGCTTGCACCCAGTTTTTAATAAGTGTTTGGTAGTATTATACCCTGCTTCAAAATCGTCAACTACCACCTTGTCGCAGTTTACTTTTTCAGATACCCTATCGAACATGACCATTGGGATCTGGCTATCCATAAAATCTTGAAGATGGGCAATATCCCCTTTGCCTTGCGTCTCTTCGGAAAGGGAAAGAATAAGCCCATCCACGGTTCCAGAATTAAGCAATTCCATGGTCTGGCGTTCTTTTAAATACGATTCGTCTGAAATGCAACTGATAATACTATACCCCCTTCCATTTGCTGTTTTCTCTATTCCATAAAACACCTGTGTGAAAAAATAATTTAAAATATTGGGCACGATCACACCGATGGTCTTGGTGCTTCTTTTAAGCAAACTCAATGCTATTTGATTGGGCTTGTAGTGATTTTCCCTGGCAAATTCCTGGATTTTTGCTTTTAAATCCTCGCTGATTTCGTGGCTATCGTTGATTGCCTTGGAAACAGTGGAAATGGAAACCCCAAAATTAGCGGCTATATCTTTTAAGGTGATTTTTTTCATGACCGTTGTATAAATGAATACATAACAGCTCTCTTTAGGTATATCTCATCTACCAATAAACAGCAGGTTAAGAAGCTTTTACACATCATATAGCACTTTACAATTTCCTTCTCTTTTTAAAACATATTTCTTGTTGGTTATAATTTATCCTGTAAAATAGGATAAAATGGTTATCACCACAACCACCAAAAGTATAGAAAGAGCAATGTCCATCTTGGTGATACTCTGCTTGCTGGATATGCGGTCTTCTTCGCTCAAGGTACCTAAAGACAGCCCTTTTATCAGTGCGTAATCAGGTGGATTGGTAGCAAGACTAACAGTAATGCACAACAGTGCCGAGAAAATGAACATGAAAATGGCCATGTGTGCAAAATTAATGGTCGCAAAAGACAGGAAGACTCCAGATAGTTCTGCTTGATAGATTTCTGCCAAGATACGTAGCGCTGCCACGACCAATCCCGAAAACAGGGTTACAATAGCCGCTTTGGAGTTGACCCTCTTCCATAAGATTCCCAATAAAAATACCGCTGTTATTGGCGGTGCAATGTAGGATTGTACACTCTGTAAATATTGGTACAGCACCCCACCCCCGATCTTCTCCATAATCGGAATCCAGATGATACCAAGTAATACCACAATAGAGGTCGCTATTTTTCCAATATTGAGTAGTTTTCGCTCATCCGTTCCGGGTCTTAGTTTCTTATAGATATCAATAGTGAAAATGGTGGAGCACGAGTTAAAAACAGATGCCAGTGAACTCATCAAAGCTGCCATCAATCCACCGGCTACCAATCCTTTCAATCCCACTGGAAGTAGTGTCTTGACCAATACAGGAAATACCTCATCACTTTTTTCGTAGGTCAAAACACCCTGTTGTGCTAAAGCAAAAGCTATAATTCCAGGAATCAAGAAAATAAAAATGGGGAGCAGTTTCAGATAAGCACCAAAAATTGCTCCTCGTCTTCCTATTTTGATATTGTTCGCGGCCAACGTCCGTTGAACAATATATTGATCCGTACACCAATACCAGATGCCCACAATGGTACCGCCAATAAGCATACCTGTCCACGGAAAATCTGGATCGGAAATGGGCCTCCACATATTAAAGTGCTCACTGCCCGCTGCCAATCTAAGTTCATCCCATCCTCCTACTTCTTGAAGTCCCAAATACGTAATGATAAGCGAACCTGCAATCAAAATCACCGTTTGCAAGGTTTCCGTATAAATTACTGCCTTCATGCCACCTATCACCGTATATGCACCGGTAAACAATACAATTCCAATGGCTCCATACCAAAAAGGTATTCCAAGCAGTTCAGAAACCACTATTCCTCCGGCGTAAATGGTAACAGATACTTTGGTAATTACATAGCCAACCAATGAAAAGATGGAGAGGAACCATCTGGAACGACTGTCGAAACGCTTTTCCAAAAACTCAGGCATTGTAAATGCCCTACTTCTAAAATAAAAGGGCAAAAACAACCAGCCCAACAAAAGCACAATCCATGCATGCAATTCATAATGGGCCATGGGCATACCAGATTCGGCACCCGTACCTGCAAGCCCAACAACATGTTCTGAACCGATATTGGAAGCGAATATGGAAGCGCCAATCACAAACCAACCTACATTACGTCCAGCTAGGAAGTAGTCCTCAGTATTTTTATTTTTCTGCAATACTACCCAAATCGCCACGGCAATCAAAGCCAATAAATAAGCTGCGAGTACCCACCAATCGGCGGTCTCCAATATCGATTCCATACTTGTATTAGGTATATTGATTCAAAATGTTCTCGAACAATTCTTGTTTTCCACTGATCTGTTCGGGTTCACCATTTTGATGGGCATAATCGTATAAATCGGTAAGGGATAGTTTTCCTGCCGAAAACTCTGCTCCCCTTCCATTGGCAAAGGAGGCATACCTTTCAGCCAATAATCCTTCGTAAGGTGAATTTTTAAGTACTGCATCGGCTACAAGAAGTGCCCTGGCAAACGTATCGGCTCCTCCGATGTGTGCATGGAAAATATCCTCAAGGTCAGTGGAGTTTCTTCGGGTCTTAGCATCAAAATTGATACCTCCGCCTTGAAGTCCTCCCGATTTCAACAAAACCAACATGGCCTCAGCAGTCTCCAGAACGTTGTTAGGGAATTGGTCCGTATCCCATCCATTTTGATAATCTCCTCGGTTCGCATCAATACTTCCTAACATACCGGCATTAGCTGCCACTTGGAGTTCGTGCTGAAAGGTATGTTGGGCCAAAGTGGCGTGGTTGACTTCAATATTTAGTTTGAAGTCCTTCTCTAATCCATATTCACGAATGGTATTGATACTGGTTGCTGCATCAAAATCGTACTGGTGCTTTGTAGGCTCCATAGGTTTTGGTTCGATGAAGAATGTGCCCTTAAAGCCTTGAGCTCTTGCATAATCTTTTGCCATATTCAAAAAGCGGCCAATATTATCCTGTTCCAGTTTCATATCGGTATTCAACAAGGACATGTATCCCTCGCGGCCTCCCCAAAAAACATAATTTTCCCCACCAAGTGCCATAGTTGCATCCAGTGCTATCTTTATCTGTGCACCCGCCCGCGCCACCACATTAAAATCAGGGTTGGAGGCTGCTCCGTTCATGTATCTGGGATTGGAAAAGCAATTGGCAGTTCCCCAAAGCAATTTTACCCCAGAAGCTTCCTGTTTTTTCTTAAGGTACTCCACTGTTTGGTGGATTCTTTTTTCAGATTCTGAAAGTGAAGAACCTTCATCAACTAAATCAAAATCATGAAAACAGTAGTAATCAAAGCCCATTTTTGTGATAAACTCAAAGGCGGCATCTGCCTTATCTTCCGCGGCTTTTAACGGATCGGATGAGGTTGACCAAGGAAATTCCTTGGTTCCAGGTCCGAATGGATCTCCTCCGGTTCCGCAGAACGTGTGCCAGTAGGCCACCGCAAACTTGAAGTGTTCGCGCATCGTCTTGCCCGCGACCTTCTGCTCGGGATTATAAAACTTAAATGCCAACGGATTATCGGAGTCCTTTCCTTCGTACTTAATTTCTCCAATTCCCTTAAAAAATTCCTTATCGCCTAAAAGTGCCATCCTTGTGTGTTATTAATTTATGATTAGTTCAAGTTCTTTCTTCCAATTTTTATAAGCTTCCTGGTACTGCATTTTATCCTTGAAGGGCATAAATGTCATCACATGGTCATTCTTCATGTATGATGAAAAAATATCGTAGCCATCCCTGGCTATAGCGCATGCCCTTGCAGCTCCAACCGCGCCCGTGGTGTTGTATATTTCTATTTCCTGTTGAATCAAGGTAGCAATGGTATTTGCAAAAATTTCCGATCGAAAAAGGTTGTCGTTTCCAGCTCGGATAACTTTGGCATTGATACCATCTGATTTCATAATTTCGATTCCGTATACGAATGAGAAAGCTATACCTTCGAGCGTGGCGCGACAAATATGTGCTTTGGAATGACGGTTAAGGTTGAGGTTAACGATTCTTGTTCCAATTTCTTGATTCAAAAGCATGCGTTCAGCACCATTTCCAAAAGGAATTACACAAACCCCATCGGAACCTACTTCGACCTTGCTTGCCAGTTTGTTCATTTCCTCATAAGAAGAAACCGCCAGATTGTTGAGCAACCATCTGTATTGAATCCCCGCGCCATTGATACATAATAATTTACCAATACGTTTTAGATGTCCCCTTTCGTAGTTCACATGTGCAAAATTGTTTACACGTGAGCTCTCTTTTACTGAAAGGTTGTCGGTAACAGCGTATACCACTCCCGATGTGCCTCCGGTTGCCGCCACTTCTCCAGGATGGAACACATTGAGCGCCAGAGCATTGTTTGGTTGGTCACCTGCCCGGTAAAAAATAGGTGTGCCTTCCAAAAGTTCGCTCTCCGCAGCTCCCTGTTTTGATACTGTTCCTTGATTTCCAAAAGTTTCCACCAACTCGGGAATCAGGTTTTGGGAAAAACCATGATGTTCCAGAACTGAATTTGAGATGGTATCCTGTTTAAAATCCCAAAAAATTCCTTCGGAAAGACCTGAAATTGTGGTGTTCATGGTATTTGAAAGCTTATAAGCAATGAAATCCCCTGGAAGCATGAATTTAAAGACCTTTTCATAAGTTCCCTTCTCGTTGTCTTTTACCCAACGAAGTTTTGAAGCTGTAAAATTTGCTGGAGAATTCAATAAATGAACATCGCACTTTTCGTGGCCAATTTCGTCGTAAGCCTTATTTCCGATTTCCACCGCTCTACTATCACACCAAATAATGGATTTCCGAAGCGGCTCACCATTTTCATCAAGCAACACTAGACCATGCATTTGATATGCTATACCTATACCTACAATTTCCTTTTTGGGGATATTATGGTTCTTTTTAATTTTTTTGATTCCCTTGCAAACGAAGTTCCACCAGTCCTCAGGTTTTTGTTCTGCCCAGCCTTTTTCGGGAGCATACATGGACATTTCCTCTTCCGGTTCCTGAATAACACCAATGCTCTTGCCTGTATTGGCCTCTACCAAGGCCACCTTAACTGATGAACTACCTAAATCTATCCCTAAATAATACATGGTCCTACAATGCGGATTCAACTCAAATGTAAAAAATGTTACCCCTCAAAACCTGCAACAACACTGTTTTACAATTGATTATCCACATAGCTGACGGTAATTGAGTGCAGATAAAACAATTATAAATAATTGATTATTAGCTGGTTGAAGTTTATTGGCTAACTCACGAAAACTTTTCGAAAAGGTTTTCGTAATTTTTCGTAACCCCACCCCCTTCTTTTTGCCAAAGTAGTTTTGTCAACATTAGTCAATCAACTTTGGAACCAAAACGCACAAAACTATTCAGGGAAAACAGTGCATCTTTTTGGTGAATGTGTCGTCAATCATACCATCAAAATTGTAAGTTTTATCTTTAATATAAATCTTAAAAAACTTATTATTTGGAATGATTTTACCTAAATTTAAAGGAACCTAAGTACAGAACCTACTTATGGGATTGAAAAAGTTTCCATTTTATAAGCAATTTGATCAGATTGACTGTGGCCCCACATGTTTGAAAATGGTCGCTAAGCATTATGGGAAATCCTATACCACGGAATTCCTGCAGACCCAATCGCACCTTACCAAAGAAGGAGTTTCCTTTAGCGGATTGGCAGAGGCCGCTGAAAGTATTGGCTTCCACTCGCTGGGTGTTTACACCGATTTGGCAACCTTACAAAAAGAAGTTCCCCTACCCTGCATTGCCCACTGGAGGCAGCAGCATTTTGTAGTGGTTTATGCCGCTAAAAAGAACAAAATCCATGTGGCCGATCCTGCCTATGGTCTTGTGGAATATGACATAAAGGATTTTATGCTCGGATGGATGGGAAAAGAAACTGACGATAACTCAGAAAAGGGATATCTGCTGCTGTTGGAACCGACTCCCAAGTTCTATTCCGATC
>JANQRD010000269.1 GCA_028284725.1 Allomuricauda sp.
TCACTTCCACCAAAAAACCTATATCCAAAATGAAACTATTGGTAACATCGGTCCCATAAGAAGCGGGATTCAGATTGTTCAAAATATCCGGATTGTTGAGTGCATACCCCCCCTTTCCCAAAACATTGTTCTTTCCAATATTGGAACTGGTATTCACCCCAAGCCCAAACAAAGAATAAGGGGAACCCGTTAAACGATTGGTCTGTGCCAATCCGGATGTAGCCAGTAGCAACAGCATTAAATGTAGGGGTATGCGTTTCTCACTCATCATAAATCGCATAGGTTAACACAAGTTTTGCGCTGAATTCTGAACTTTCTTCTCCTTCGAGGACAATTCTATCCACTGTTTTGTTGAAATCGGGAGTGAAAATCACAAAAGCATCATCGATGATGTTGGTCTCGTTCAATTCGCGGTCTATATAAACCCCAATAGGTATTTCATAAACAAGTTCATTAAACTCTTTTCCTTCTTCCGCTATGGTGCCAAACACGGGGTCTACTCCAAAAAACAATTGTTCCGTGATCACATTGTTCTGGTCGATCAGGTTGATGTTCAACGAATCCCTAATAGGGAGCAGATCATTATAGGTGTTATCGGGAGGCTTAATCTCTAACGTAGCATTCAAAATGGTCCCGGTCCCCGGAACATCAAAGAGTGATTTTATGGTGGGAAACTGAATTCGCGTTACATAGCCCGAACCTGCTTGGATGAAACTCCTATTGTCGGATACTGTGGAAGATAAGTTGATTTCCTGATCGATGAGGGTATCCAACACGGATCCTGAAACCTCACTTTGGATGTTATTGAAGGTTTTGGGTTCGGCAGCAGTTTCGCGAATGGCAAAATCGTAGGTTTCCTCAATATCATCGAATTCGTTCGGAATGGAATAAAAAAATCGGAGATAGGACCTATTGATATCCGTAGAGAAACCAACAATACTCGAATTATCATCAGTGCCCGGTTGAATCGAAAATCCCTTGAAAACCTCCCTTAACTCATCATCATCATTGATATCGTTCTCCAAAATCAGCTCAAAGAGCTCCTCACCAAATTCAAAAGGGAGGCTTATATGGAGTGAATCTTCATCAAAAGGCTCTGGGAAAAAGACTTTTGTTGCCAACGGTACCGTATCAAAGGACAGTCTACTCGTATTGAAAAAGAAATCATCCCTGGTACGAACCTCTTCATCCAACTCATAAATATTGAATTCGGATACTTGGGTGGTATCATTATAAAAGTATTCATCGTACGCTAAAATCAAAGCGACACTATCCAGTACGGCCTCATTATCCAAATCATAGACTGATGGGGTCAATTCGAAATAGCTCGAAGAGCGCACCTGCCCGAAAAATTCATCAGAATATTGCCCAACCAGAATCCTATCGGAATTGGAAGTTATAATGCTGTCGAACTTAAATGTGGAAACCTCAACGGTAAACGTGTCGATGGACAACAGCCTCACGTTGGAGTCCGCAAAATCCTGCCCAACCTCCAGAGAGGGAATATCACTATTGTCGAACGAACAGGAAACCACAAACAAAAAAAGCAAGGCAGCTCTAAAAATTAAGCGCATTTAATAGGTTTTAATCCCAAATTAAAATCCAAGTATTTAGCCGTTAAAGGATTTTATACAGGGAATACATATTCGTATACCAACCTCGGAAAAGTGCCTATAAGCTGCCTAAACCGATTAATCTATAAAAAGTGGGGATTGGTATACAAATAGTGCGGGACAGTCTATTTTTTTTTCGCTCGCCTGATGACTGGGATAGATTTGGGCAAAAAGTACGTTGCGACCCAAAATTCATTTTTTTTTAGTTCAAATGTTTTGTTCAACCCTATATGGCCAATTGGCACCAAGCGAAATCGCAGGTTTTGACTACAAAGTATTGCCAAGTGTCAATACCATCGAAGTAGCCGAGTACACCCTGGCCTTGAACCAGGAGTATGAAATGGCCAATCACGCCCTGGGACTCCATCTTTCCTATTTGGGGCGTACTTTTTCCTTTTTTGATGTTGATAATTTCAGGGATCTTGAAGAAGTGGAGGAAAGTCATCAGTTTGCGCTGAACTTGGGGTACACGTTCAGATTCAATGCAAACTGGGCATTAAATGCAACTGTTGTCCCAACCATTTCTTCCAATTTTGGACAATCTTTGACAAGTAGGGATTTCATTGTAAATTTTGATGGCTACATCTCCCGGTATTGGACAAAAGAAAATTTTAATTCGAGCATAAATTTTGGGCTGGCCTATGGCACCTATTTGGGCGAGCCCCAGTTGCTTCCTTTGGTTTACTATTTTCTTTCCAAAGAAAATAAATGGACGCTGACCCTGGGGTTCCCCAAAACAAAATTTTCGAAAATATTCAACGAACGCCATATTGTAAGCTCTTTTGCCTATGTATCGGGCACCTTCACCAACATTTCTTCCGCTCTCTTCTTTGAAGGGTTGGGAGACCTGACTAACACGAAACTGGTCTATAACAATTTTGATTTCGGGTTTGAGTACCTGTATAGGATTCAACCCAATCTTACCGCCTCCATACGCTCAGGGTATGCAGTGGCGGGCAACTTACGCATTGTCGATTCGGACGATGATCTATTATATGATTTTGACCCAAACGGGTCGGTATACATGTCCATGGGACTAAAACTTAACTTAAAATACGATAAATGAGAATTGGTAAAAATGATTTTTCAGTTTTGGTAAAGCCAGCACTTATGATTGTTTCATTGGCTTTGATTTTTAGCGCTTGCTCTAATGACGGGGACGAAGACGACGCATTGGGGAACTGGGTGGAGAGATCGGTCTTGGATGGCACTCCCAGAAGCAGCGCAGCAGCTTTCACCATTGGCAACAACGGCTATATGGGCACCGGTTATGACGGAGATGACTATTTGAGTGATTTTTGGGTGTACGACATGGAAGGTAATTTTTGGTCGCAGGTGGCTTCTTTCCCTGGTGTAGCGCGTAGTTCTGCGACAGCTTTCGATATCAATGGAATTGGATATCTGGGACTGGGGTTTGATGGTGACAATGAAATTGGAGATTTCTACAGTTACAATCCTGGGTCGAACACCTGGACCCAAATTGCCGACTTTGGTGGCTCTGCCCGAAGGGGTTCCGTGGGCTTTGGCTCGGATACAAGTGGTTATATCGGAACAGGATTTGATGGCGACAACGACCGCAAGGATTTTTGGCGCTATGATCCCGCTACCGACGAATGGACGGAATTGGTAGGTTTCGGTGGCAACAAGCGAAGGGATGCCGCTGTTTTTCAAATAGGAAACTTGGCATACCTCGGAACCGGGACTTCAAATGGACTCAATCAAACCGATTTTTGGGTTTTTGACATGTCAACGGAGTCGTGGAGTCCACTTTTGGATATTGACGACGACGACGACTATACCATTGCCCGAAGCAATGCCGTTGGTTTTTCCATTGGGGACAGAGGTTACTTTGCCCTTGGCGATGGTGGGGCTGGAACCTTGCGAAATGTTTGGGAATATAATCCCGGTACAGATCTATGGGAAGAAAAAACCAACTTTGAAGGAGTGTCCAGGGAAGATGCCATAGCCTTCTACAATGGTAGCAGGGCGTTTATTGCCTTGGGAAGGAGTGGGAACCTATATTTGGACGATAACAGGGAATTCTTCCCATTTGAAGAGGAAGACGAAGATGACTAAGGGATAATCTCTATTCATGAAAGACAAAATCCAACATGTCGTCGCTCTTGTGGTGATAGCCATAGTGGTGATTCTCATCGCTGTACTTATGGACTTAAAAATGCAAAAGCATGAACATGAATTTGATGACGACTTAAAACTAGAAATCATCAATACCTCAACCGAAGGATGGGCGTATAGGATTTTGTATCATGAAAAAACGATTATCTATCAAAAAAGCATTCCAGCCCTAGCAGGAAACACTCCATTTTCGTCTTTCGAAGATGCTGAAAAAATAGGTAGCCTGGTTATGGAGCGCCTAAAAAGCCGGAAATCACCTTCAATTACAAGGGCCGATTTAGAGGAATTAGGGATAGAAGGCATAAATTAGACTTTGATTTTATAGAAAATTCTATGTCAGGGAAGTCATTTAAGGTTCAGGAAGTTTGGATCCACGTATTCGTCTGGGTCTGCCTGATTATTGTTCCCTTCGCAATAAGCATTAATCAATTTGGCGGGGTTCAAATGAACTTTCTGCCAAGAATTTTCTTGAACCCGATTCTGGTCTACATCAATTATTTGGTATTGGTTCCCTACTTTTTGCTAAAAAAACGGGTATGGGAATACCTCGGCATTTCTATTGTAATCTTGATAGGATACAATTTCATTGTGAATAATTTTTTGCCACCACCACCTTTTGAAAGAATCCAACACTTGACCGGAATAGAGGATTTAAAACCCATAAGGGGTGCTTCGTATGGCATTACCGCTATAGTTTCCCTTGCATTTTTCTTGTTGGGAGGGGTTTTGGGGCTTACCAAGAACCTGTACCGCAGGGAAAAGCTGAACAATGAAAAGGAGGTAAAGCGTCAGGAAACTGAACTGCAGTTTCTAAGGGCACAGCTTAACCCGCATTTCCTGTTTAATTCCCTTAACAGCATTTATTCCTTGGTGAGAAACAAATCGAACGAAGCACCCGAAGCGGTGATTACCCTTTCCGAGTTGATGCGATATATGCTGTACGAGGCAAAAAAGGAACAGGTCCCTCTTTCAAAAGAAATTGATTACATAAAGAATTTTGTACAACTACAATTGCTAAGACTTTCCAATTCGGAGAACGTTAAAACCAGGATAACCGGGGAATATGATGATAAAAAAATCTCTCCCCTACTGCTGATTCCGTTTGTGGAAAATGCGTTTAAGTACGGAACTGATTTTCAAGGTTCCACCTTTGTGGACATCAATCTGCATGTTATAGGGAAAGATCTTTTTTTTAATGTAAGGAACAAAATCGGTGTGTATCGAAAAGATGATTTTAACTCTGGTATTGGGCTGGAGAACATCAAAAATCGACTGCATTTGCTCTATCCCGAAAATCATGCGTTGAAAATTCAGCGGAAAAACGGAACTTACAACATAGAATTGGAACTGGAACTCGAATGATCAAGTGTATTATCATAGATGACGAACCCTTGGCCATAGGCATCATCGATTCCTATTGTGAAGATGTAGGCGGGCTCCATGTTATTGGCTCGTTTACCAATCCACTGGATGCGACCAATATTCTATCCAAAGAAAAAATAGACCTGGTTTTTCTCGATATTGAAATGCCCCAGATCAACGGCATTGATTTTTTAAAGACCATTGATCAAAAACCCCTGTTTATCTTCACCACTGCCTATCCCCAATATGCCATTGACGGTTTTGAATTGAATGCTGTGGATTACTTGGTGAAACCCATTCGATTTGCAAGATTCGTAAAGGCCATAAATAGGGCCAAAGAACTATTTGAGCTACGAAACATTTCCAAAACCAAGGTCAGCAACGTAATTTCCGCCGCAGGAAGCATTGCCTCTCCGGACGAATTCATTTTCGTAAAATCGGAATATGACAATGTTAAGATAAAGCTCGAGGATATCCGGTACATTCAAGGGCTCAAGGATTACCTAAAAATCCACACCCGTGGAGGCAAGCCCATCCTTACTCTAATGAGCTTTAAAAGTATCGAATCCAAATTGCCCACTTCCAATTTTTTAAGGGTCCATCGGTCGTTCATTGTAAACGTGAACTGTATTGATTCCATACAGCGTAGTAAAATTGTAATTGAAGGTATCCGAATCCCACTTGGCGATAGTTACAAGGAAGCCTTTTTAAAAAGAGTGGGGCTTTAGATTCCATTTTTGACAGCTGACTTTAGTTAATAAAGTCACAAAACGGAAAAAGCAGGCAGCAATTATTGTAATTTAAAGCTCATTTTCAATGACTTATGCGACTACATGCTTCCCATTGTTTTTTGCTCGCCGGTTTATTCTTGATAACAAGTGGGCTATATAGCCAAAACAACACTTCTAGTTGGATCAGCGGAGAATGGGATTGGGCCTACACCAAAGGAGAGGAAAATGGAGAGAAGTATCACGTGACGCCAAAGTCGATGTCCATATCCGTGACCTATCATTTTGATAGTGAAAATGTCCAAATTTTTATCAACGATAACCTAAACGAGGCCTATTCATACCATTTTATGGGCGACACACTTCGGTACGGACAAGAGGAAGTGTTGTACAGATTTTCCAAGAACAAAGACTCCCTGATCATGACCAACGTACACTGTTGCAAGGACATTTTTGAAAAGGTATTTGTACGAGATATCGGCAAGTAACCCCCTCATGCAAAGCAAAAACATGCTGCACGTTGATGCAAAAGCAATTTTAATACAGGAAACCCTCTGACCTAGCTTGGTTAGGAATATAAATTTTACCGATATTTGCCAACGCATTTGAAAATCCTGTTTTCGAATTCGCTAAATAATTTGCCCACGTGGTGGAATTGGTAGACACGCTACCTTGAGGGGGTAGTGTTCGAAAGGACGTGCTGGTTCGACTCCAGTCGTGGGCACTTTAAATTAAATAAAGGCAAGACTTTATAGGTAATAGGGAAAAATTAGGGGAAATGAAACTTAATCTATCCCCTCCCTTTTTTCAAATTGTTCCTTTTTTTGAATCGGTTAGGTCGAAAAGTTACACAATTGGAGATAATAAGATTTTCCGATGTTACTTTTGAAAACTCCGAACCTCAAGGAATGCTTTCTATTTTCCTATGCTTTCTCCTCCGCTAAAACTACTCTTTACCTGCCCTCTTCAGAAAGTGGTAAAACTACCTTAGGAATAAATTAAACCAAATATTCCTCAACGATAAAGCAGTATTTGTCAATTCAAAAAGCGGAACTATCAATTTAGAAGAAGAAATTTTGCAAGCCTTTGACATATTCGTTAGCTATTTCAATCAATCTTGGGCCAATCACCCTACCAACATACCACATGGAAAGTCAGTTCCTGCAAAAGGCTGTACTCCGCAAGGTCAACAATACTTGGCCGACGCATTTGGTTTTTTACTTGGTGGAGGTGGGGGAGCACTTGGCTATTCAGCAGCCATTTTTGTCTTACAGGATCAGGGAGCACATTGTATCTAATGGAAAAATTAAAGTCACAATTAAGAAACAAACACTTTCGGTTCAAAATAGAGGACGAAAATAACATTTTGGTCAAGCTTGGTTTTGGCCTAAGTTGTCGCATAAGAAGTTACAAGGATGAAAGTGTTGGAATTAGTGGGCACTTAACTGGGTGGAATTTTGCTACAGGTCTAGTGCCTTTGAATATAAAATGGCTTATGGCCTATAACTCCGTATGCCTTTTCATCATTATGGGCGTTATAATGTATTTTGAACCAAAACCATTTACCAGTCCTTTCTTTTTTGATTTCTTTTTTGTTTTAATCATTGTAGTCAACATCTCTTATCTAATCCGGTTTCATTATTTTAAACTACTGATTTATCTATGGTTAGATAAATAACATCATCTATCAACCCATCATATGTGCCAAAAACTTTGATCGTTTTAAAAGCGCAATTAATTGTTGATATATCCTCAATGCAACGGGAAATAACCAAATTTTAGGACTTTATATTAGGACGAGTGCATTAAAATTGTAAATTTGTTTAACGTTTACAGTCAAAAGATGAACAATGTAAAGAAGTCCTTCAGTATTCGCGACATGGAAAACCTTTCCGGAATCAAAGCGCATACGATACGAATCTGGGAGAAAAGATATAATTTGTTCACCCCCGAGCGAACAAGTACGAACATAAGAACATATAGTTTATCGAGCCTTCAAAAGCTGTTGAATATCACCTTACTGTACAACAATGGGTATAAGATCTCCAAAATTGCAAAGTTGGAGGAATCGAACATCCCCGTAATCGTTAGGGAAATTGTATCCAAAAACAGTGAAAAAAGTCATGCCATAAACGCCTTCAAACTGGCGATGATCAATTTTGATCAACGCTTGTTCCTTAATACGTACAATAGCTTGTTGTCCGAAAGGTCTTTCAGGGATATTTTCAATGAGGTCTTTATCCCTCTTTTGAACGAGCTTGGACTTTTATGGCAAACAGATACCATAAGTCCAGCCCATGAGCACTTTATTACACACCTGATCAAACAAAAAGTTTATATCAATACCGAAAAGTTGCAAATGTTGGAGCCTACAAAAAGGGACAAAGTATTTGCGCTTTTCCTACCTGAAAATGAGATACATGAAATAGGACTTCTGTATCTCAACTACGAAATAACCCTTAGGGGTTACAAATCCATATATCTGGGCCAAACCATGCCTATTGAGAGTTTGGTAGATCTTATGAAATACTATGATAACATCCATTTTGTTTCGTATTTCACTGTTTCACCCACTAAGGACGAGTTGACAGCTTATTTTGATAAGTTCAATAAAATCATAAATACGGCAGGTCAGTCTAAACTTTTCGTTTTGGGTCACCAAATTCAACATATTACTGATGATGAACTTCCCGAGACCATTAGAACTTTCAATTCCATTGAACATTTGACTGGTACACTTTAGCATCATCCAATCGTTTTGTCATGAAAAAAGCTATCGTCATCGGTTCCGGTTTCTCATCCCTTTCAGCTTCTTGCTATTTGGCAAAGGCTGGTTTTGCCGTGGAAATCTTCGAGAAAAACAGCACCGTTGGCGGAAGGGCAAGGCAGTTGGTAAAAGATGGGTTTACGTTCGATATTGGTCCCAGTTGGTACTGGATGCCCGATATTTTCGACAAATTCTTCGCGGATTTTGGAAAAACAACCTCCGATTACTATCAGCTTGATAAATTGAGTCCAGCCTATAAGATTTTTTTTTCAGACGACATTATTACCATTGGTGATTGTATGGAAAAAATCTGTGACGAATTTGAACGAATAGAATCAGGTAGTTCGAGCCATTTAAAGAGTTTTATCCACAAGGCCCAGGAAAATTACGATATCGCCATAAACAAAGTAGTGTTACGACCAGGCCTCTCCCCAATGGAATTGGTGACCAAAGAAACCGTGTTACGGGTCGATCAGTTTTTCAAAACAATAAGTCAAGAAGTTCGGAAACGGTTCAAAAACCCCAAATTGATTTCCACCCTGGAGTTTCCAGTACTTTTTTTGGGTGCAAAACCCAGCAAGACCCCTTCGTTCTACAGTTTCATGAACTTTGCCGACTTCGGATTGGGCACTTGGCATCCCAGAGGTGGCATGTACGAAATCATAAAGGCAATGAGAAGCCTTGCAGAAGAGTTAGGGGTGAAAATCCATACGGACAGTGCCGTGGACAAAATTTTGGTGCAAGATGGAAAGGTACAAGGAATCAGCAGTAAAGGCTTGAATCATGAAGCAGATGTCGTAATCAGTGGTGCCGATTACCATCATTCGGAAACGTTGTTGGATGCACAGTATCGACAATATTCCGAATCGTATTGGGAAAAGAAAACATATGCGCCATCTTCACTACTATTTTATGTAGGCTTTGATAAAAAATTAAAAAACATAGAGCATCACAACCTATTCTTCGATACTGATTTTGAAAAACATGCCGAAGAAATTTACGACGAGCCCCAATGGCCCAGTGAACCGCTCTTTTATGTAAACTTTCCATCCGTAACGGATGAAAGCATGGCCCCTAGGGACTGTGAGACTGGGTTTTTTCTGGTTCCCATAGCACCTGGATTGGAAGATACACCCCAATTAAGGGCGCAATATTTTGATATTGTATTGGATAGATTCGAGGAACTTACTGGGCAAGAAGTAAAAAAATCCATTATCTTTAAGGAAAGCTTCTGTGTAAACGACTTCGTTGAACAGTACAATTCTTACAAGGGAAACGCTTATGGTATGGCAAACACCCTTAGGCAGACCGCCTTTTTAAGACCCAACCTCAAAAGTAGCAAAGTAAGGAATTTGTTTTTTACAGGGCAGCTTACCGTTCCAGGACCTGGTGTTCCACCATCGTTGATTTCTGGAAAACTGGTATCTGAACTGGTCATTAAAGAAAACTAACATTATGAAGACTATTTTTGACAATGTTTCATACGATTGCAGCAAAATTGTGACTGAATCCTACAGTACCTCTTTTGCATTGGCCACCAAAATGTTGGCGTCCTCAATCAGAAAGGACATCTACAACATTTATGGTTTTGTGCGCTTCGCGGATGAAATTGTGGACACTTTCCATGAATATGATAAGGCGACCCTTTTTGAGAATTTTGAAAATGCTCTCGAAGACGCGCTTCAAAAGAAAATAAGCTTAAATCCCATTCTCAATTCCTTTCAGCATACGTACCATACGTATGGTATTCCCCATCATTTGGTGGAGGCCTTTATGAAAAGTATGCGAATGGACCTCACTAAAAAGGAGTACAAGACCTTTGCAGAGTACCAGGAATATATTTATGGGTCCGCTGATGTGGTCGGATTAATGTGCTTGTGCGTGTTTGTGAATGGTGATAAGGAAAAGTACGAGGACATGAAAGAGTCCGCGATGGCCTTGGGATCCGCTTTTCAGAAGGTTAATTTTCTGCGGGATTTAAAGACTGACTATGAGGATTTGGAACGCACCTATTTTCCAAATACTAATTTGATGGAATTGGATGAGACCTCCAAAAAAAGAATCATCGATGAAATCAAGGCGGATTTTGCATTGGGCTATTCCGGTATTGTAAAACTTCCAGATCAAGCCAAGTTCGGGGTGTATACGGCTTACAAGTACTACTACAAATTGTTACAAAAATTACAGCGTACGCCGCCGCTGGAAATAAAAAATACCCGTATCCGTGTTCCGAACTATCAAAAATTCGGACTTTTGGCACAGTCTTACGTTAACTATAAATTACAATTGTTCTAAATGAAAATTGCCCTTTGGATCTTTATTTTTCTCACCACTTTCTGCATCATGGAGTTTATGGCATGGTTTACGCATAAATATGTGATGCACGGTTTTCTTTGGAGCCTGCATAAGGACCATCACAGAAAAGACCACGACTCGTGGTTTGAGCGTAATGATGCTTTCTTTATTTTTTATGCCGTCGTCAGCATGAGCTTTATCATCATTGCCACAAGCACTACTTTCTGGTATGGGTGGCCCATCGGGTTGGGTATTTTGGCCTATGGAATTGCCTATTTTTTTGTGCATGATATTTTTATCCATCAACGCTTCAAAATGTTCCGAAACGCCAATAATTGGTATGCCCGTGGCGTGCGCAGGGCCCATAAAATCCACCATAAGCATTTGGGAAAAGAGGATGGTGAATGTTTCGGAATGCTTTTCGTCCCTTTCAAATATTTTAAAAAATAATGCCAAAAGCCATTGTTGTAGGCGCTGGTATCGGTGGAATCGCCGCTGCTATCCGTTTGCGGGCAAAAGATTATGAGGTACTTGTTTTGGAAGCGAATAGCTATCCTGGAGGAAAATTGCATATAAAGAAAATCAATGGTTACCGGTTTGATCTGGGACCATCACTTTTTACCATGCCCCACTTCGTGGACGAACTTTTTCAGCTTCACGATAGAAATCCAAAAGAACACTTCCAATACACTCAAAAGAACACCATTTGCAATTATTTCTGGGAAGACGGCACACGGTTTTCAGCTAAATCTGAAGAAGACGAGTTCGTGAAAGATGCTTCACAAGTGTTCAGTGAACCTGAAGCACACATTCGAAAGTATATTTCCCAGAACCAAAAGAAATATGATGCCACTGCTTCCTTATTTCTTGAAAAATCACTTCATAAATTAGGAACCTACCTTTCAAAGAAAACGTTGGCTGCCATATTGCAATTGGGAAGATTGGACATCTTTAAATCACTCAACGTTACCAACAAAAAAGCATTCAAAAGCGATAAACTGATCCAACTGTTCAACAGGTACGCCACGTACAACGGATCATCGCCCTACCAAACCCCTGGTATTATGTCCATGATCCCGCATTTGGAAATGCGCTACGGAACTTATTTTCCCAAAGGAGGAATGCACCAAATTACCTCTTCCCTTTTCGGTTTGGCCAAAGAAGTTGGAGTCCGGTTCAGTTTTGAGGAAGAGGTGGAGAAAATTCTGGTGGAAAATGGCATTGCAGTGGGCGTACAATCAAAAAAGACCAAATACTCTGCTGATGTTGTGGTCTCCAACATGGATGTTTATCCCACCTTCACCAAACTTTTATTGGACCAAAAACAACCGAAAAAAGTATTGAATCAGGAACGTTCGAGTTCAGCATTGATATTTTACTGGGGCATTTCCAAAAAATTCAGAGAATTGGATCTTCACAATATTTTTTTCAGTGAAAACTATGAAAAAGAGTTTGAACACATTTTCGATGAGAAGAACCTGTATCACGATCCAACGGTTTACATCAATATAACCTCCAAAGAGGAACCAAATGATGCACCTGAGGGACATGAAAATTGGTTTGTGATGATCAACGCACCCGGTAACCATAGTCAAGATTGGGAGTGGTTAAAAAAACAGAGCCGAACCCATATTCTCAACAAGCTCAACAAAATATTAGGCGTTGACGTTGAACAATATATCGTATCCGAATTTAGCTTAGATCCTATTGAAATTGAAAATAATACGAGTTCGTATCGTGGGGCGCTCTATGGTGCGGCAAGCAATTCGAGATTTGCTGCGTTTTTAAGACATCCCAACTTTAGTCCAAACATAAAAAACCTATTCTTTTGTGGGGGTTCGGTACATCCGGGCGGAGGAATCCCTCTTTGTTTACTTTCAGCAAAAATTATCAGTGATTTAGTTCCATAAACAGTACATGAAATTCATAACCCCATACAAAACCTGGATTGCCCTAATCCTCATCTGGCTCTTTCATAGCTCCGCCATTATTGGAATCAGCTTAGGTCATGTCGATTGGTTTTTGACCAAAACCCCGCTAAACCTATTCATCTGTCTCTTCTTTTTCATTTGGGTGTTTCCTATTGATACGGCAAAGAAAATATTGGTTTTCTTGGTTTTCTTTGGCATTGGGATGTTTGTGGAATGGTTGGGTGTGAATTACAGCCTTCTTTTTGGGGAATATAGCTATGGTGGCAACTTTGGGCCTAAATTAGATGGAGTGCCCGTCCTTATCGGTTGTTTCTGGGCACTATTGGCTTTGATTACCGCTGCGATGATAGCACCCTTTAAACTGCCAATATGGGCAAAGCTTGGCGCATCGGCATCATTAATGGTCTTACTGGATTTGTTTATGGAGCAAAATGCCCCAAATTTCGATTTTTGGTATTTTGAAGGAGCTGTCCCTTTAAAAAATTACGTCACTTGGTTCCTGGTGGGCCTTCTGATGCAATTCGTCATCTGGAAATCAAAAATAAGTGGGAACAAAATTTTGTCCTATCACCTTTATATCGCCCAACTGGTGTTCTTTCTTTTCTTCTACCTATTCCCCATCACTTAATTCAGAAAGAGGATTTTTTCCGTTCCAGGTACCAACGGATTTGAAGGGTTGAAAACGAGAAAATAGCTCTTCGGAGTACCATTTTAGATCTCGCGTATAGCCGATAGCCTTTACGTGGGGGCTGCTTTGATATGCAAAAGCATCCAGGTATTTTTTATCCTTCCAAACACTAAATGTGGCCATTTGTTTTATGGGAACCTCACCAAAGCCCTTGGTATAAATGAGCCCTTTATTTTGTTGCATCTGTTTTTGTGACTCCGGTACATATTTCCAAAATCGATATAAAAGCCTGGTTTTTATGGTAGCCCTAGTGATAGCAACCACAAAAGGATTTTCTTCATCCAGATTTTGGTGTTTTTTAAAGGGATTTTTTCCTGACCACTCCCCTCGACTGGATTTATTTTTTAAATAAAGACTCCAAAGTTCATCTGCACGGCGGTGGTACTTTTTCATCAGCCGTGAGGTTTCAAAAAAGCGATTTGCATATTCTTCACCTTCCCAAACCTGCAGCAATGCGTAGATGCTCCAGTCCGGAAATGGACTAAATTGGCGCTTACCACTACCCCAAAGGCGATAGAATTGTAACCCTTCAACCTTTTTGAGCGGGGGATGTGCGAACAACATCATCCCGAAAGCCCAAATTTTTGCTTTAAGCGAAGTATACCGAAACAGTGTTATGGTGGTGATTTGGGACATGGATTATTCCAGGAGCAGTTGATTGAGCAAATTTCGGGTAGTGGTGGAATTCCAATTAACTGCCCCCTTTTCAGCCACCACCACCTTACCGCTTTTACTTAAAATGTAGGTAGCGGGAATACTCTTGGACACCAAAACATCCGGAGTCCTTGATGTTTCAAAGTAAACTGGCAACTGAAAGCCTTTTTTCTCCAAAAATTGGGATACTTTGCCCACTTCATCATTCGCCACAAAGACAAAACCAACCTTATCCCCGAAATCGTCATGCAGTTTTACCAGACTCGGCAACTCTGCAATACAGGGTGGGCACCAAGTGGCCCAGAAATTTACTAGCACCACTTTGCCCTCATATGATTCAAAATTGAAAATATTCCCTTCCAAATCCACAAGTCCCCACTCAAAATTTGATAAGGATTTTTGTTCTTCCACCGCAACTACATCAGCACTGGTGGCAAAAAGTTTTCCCACAAGAACACGAAGGTGAAAACCAACAGGGGTAAACAAAATCAGAACAATGGCCAATATCCAAATACCATTGCTTATCTGCTCCTTGGAAAGTCGCATAAAATCATTCAGCAATTAATTCATCTAGCAAACTGTATACCTTCGTCGTATTCCAATCGGCAATCTTTCTTTTGTAGATGACAATATTTCCCAATTTGTCAATAAGATAGGAAGAAGGCACTTCATCGGGATTGATGGGTGTTTTTTCACCAATAATTAGGTAGGTTACCGGAAAAGTAAACCCGTGTTTGGCCATGAAAGCTTCCACCGGGGGTCTATTTTCATTGGTTATTATATAAAAATCTACTTTCCCTTGGTACTTGTCGTACATTTTCTGAATGCTGGCCAGTTCTGCTTCGCAAGGTAACCGCCAAGAAGCCCAAAGGTTGATGAAAATAACATTGCCCTTTGATTTTTCAAAATTGAAAAAATTCCATTCCGCATCTTTTAACTTCCAATCATAATCATCAATCCTTTCCCGCTTTGATTCCTCGATCACCGGAGGTGAAAAAGAGAATAATCGGTTTAAAAAAACCTTGCCATAATGCCCCAACGGGGTCACAAAAAATGAAAGTACAAATAGAATCAGGGCAATATTCAGTACCGTTTTTTTACTGATTGTCATTTTCCTTTGGGTTTCGTCAAAACTAAAAAACTCCCAACACAATATCGGGAGTTTCCTTTATTTATCGAGAAAATACGTTTTAGGCATTCTCTTTTTTGATCAAATTCAGTGCAGACCCCTCCTTGAACCATTCGATTTGCGAAGCATTGTAGGAATGATTTGCGATGATGGTATCCTTGCTGCCATCAGCGTGCACCACCTCCAATGTCAAGGGTTTACCTGGAGCAAATTCCTTGATATCCACAAAATTGAAGGTATCGTCTTCCTGAATCAAGTCATAATCATTTTCATTGGCAAATGTCAACGCCAACATACCTTGCTTTTTTAGATTCGTCTCATGAATCCTTGCAAATGATTTTACCAACACAGCTGCCACACCCAAGTGTCTTGGCTGCATTGCGGCGTGCTCACGGGATGAACCTTCACCGTAGTTATGGTCTCCGACCACAATGGTTCTGATTCCCTCTTTTTTATACGCACGTTGTGCATCGGGAACCGCGCCGTACTCCCCTGACAATTGATTTTTCACAAAATTGGTCTGCTTATTATAGGCATTTACCGCCCCAATCAACGTGTTATTGGCAATGTTGTCCAAATGTCCGCGATAACGCAACCAAGGCCCTGCCATGGAAATATGATCTGTAGTACACTTACCGTAAGCCTTAATCAGCAGTTTAACACCTTGCAAGCTTTCGGGGTCGATTGGCACAAAGGGTTCCAACAACTGTAATCGCTCTGAAGTGGGAGATACTACAACTTGCACACTGCTACCATCTTCCGAAGGGGCAATATACCCAGCATCCTCTACCGCAAACCCTTCCGGAGGTAATTCGTATCCCCTTGGTTCATCCAACATTACTTCTTCACCATCCTCATTGATCAATTTATCGGATACCGGATTGAAATCCAATCGTCCGGCAATCGCAATAGCCGTTACCAATTCCGGAGAACCGACAAAAGCCAGAGTATTTGGGTTTCCGTCAGCTCGTTTGGCAAAATTTCGGTTGAAAGAGTGAACGATGGTGTTTCTTGGGCCATCGGCAGCCTTATCACCATACCGATCCCACATTCCGATACAGGGTCCGCATGCATTGGCGAACACAGTTGCTCCAATGGAATTGAACGTATCGATAAAACCATCCCTTTCAATCGTATATCGTACCTGTTCCGACCCTGGGGTAATCGTAAATTTTGATTTTGTTTTTAAATTTTTATCAGAAACCTGCTTGGCCAAGGAGGCCGCTCTTGAAATATCCTCATAGGAGGAATTGGTACATGAGCCTATTAATCCGACTTCAACATTTAAAGGCCAATCGTTTTCTCTAGCGGCTGAGCTCATTTTAGAGATTGGTGTTGCCAAATCTGGAGTGAAGGGCCCATTCAAGTGGGGTTCCAGGGTATCCAAATCAATCTCAATCAATTGATCGAAGTACTTTTCTGGGTCTGCATATACCTCAGGGTCTGCCGTCAAGTGCTCTTTTACAGCCAAAGCGGCGTCAGCCACATCAACACGGTCTGTAGCCCTTAAATACCGATCCATAGACTCATCATAACCGAAAGTAGAGGTGGTAGCACCAACCTCGGCTCCCATATTACAAATAGTTCCTTTTCCGGTACATGACATTGAAGTAGCACCTTCTCCGAAATATTCGATAATGGCACCTGTTCCACCCTTAACGGTAAGGATGTCCGCGACTTTGAGAATTACATCTTTAGGAGCTGTCCAACCGGAAAGCTTTCCTTTAAGTTTCACACCAATCAGTTTTGGGAATTTCAACTCCCAAGGCATTCCGGCCATGACATCAACAGCATCAGCACCCCCTACTCCAATGGCCACCATGCCCAATCCGCCTGCATTTACGGTATGGGAATCCGTCCCGATCATCATGCCGCCAGGAAAGGCGTAATTTTCCAATACCACTTGGTGAATGATGCCTGCACCCGGTTTCCAGAATCCAATGCCATATTTGTTGGAAACTGACTCCAAAAAGTCAAAAACCTCGTTGCTGGTCTCGTTTGCTCTTTTCAAATCCGCTTCTGCACCCACTTTAGCCTGAATCAGGTGGTCGCAATGTACCGTGGTGGGTACAGCCACTTTTGGTTTTCCGGCATGCATAAACTGTAACAAGGCCATCTGAGCCGTGGCGTCCTGACATGCCACCCTATCGGGCGCGAAATCAACATAATCTTTTCCTCTGGTATATTGCTGGGTAGGTGTTCCTTCCCATAGGTGCGAATACAATATTTTTTCTGAGAGGGTCAAGGGTCTTCCGACCAATTCTCGGGCTTTTTCTACGCGCGCTCCCATAGCAGCGTATACCCCTTTAATCATGTCAATGTCAAATGCCATTCTACAATCGGATTTTAAGATTTCGTAATTCGGTAAATTTACTAAAATACCTACGATTTAGGAATAAGAATCACCCTAAATAAGTCGGGAAGTGCCTAGAATTATAACAATTCCGAAATAATCTTTTCTTCGGAAATACCTTCGGCTTCAGCTTTGTAGTTTTTAAGGATTCGATGCCTCAAGATTCCCATAGCTACCGCCTTTATATCTTCGATGTCAGGAGAGAATTTACCATGAATCGCGGCATGTGCTTTTGCACCCAAGACCAAATTCTGGGATGCTCTTGGTCCTGCCCCCCAATCCACATAATTATTGATGAAATCCAGGGAACCTTCCATTCCAGGACGCGTTTTGTTCACCAATTTAACCGTATAATCGATTACATTATCGGGAACGGGAATCCGTCGCACCAAATGCTGTACCTCGATAATTTCATCGGCTGTGAACAGTTTTTTGAGCTCGACAGTTTCATCTGTGGTTGTTGATTTCACCACCTCAATTTCTTCTGCTATGGAAGGATATTTCAACTCGATTGCGAACATGAAACGGTCCAATTGAGCCTCTGGCAAAGGGTAAGTACCTTCCTGTTCAATAGGATTTTGCGTAGCAAGAACAAAATAGGGCCTATCCAATTTGTACTGCTGGCCTGCAATGGTCACGGCCCGTTCTTGCATGGCCTCCAATAGTGCAGCTTGAGTTTTTGGAGGGGTTCGGTTGATTTCATCCGCCAAAATAATGTTGCCGAATACTGGACCTTTGATGAACTTAAAGTTTCTGTTTTGGTCCAGGACTTCACTCCCCAAAATATCACTGGGCATCAGATCTGGGGTAAATTGAATTCGTTTAAAGTCCAGCCCCAACGTTTGGGCAATGGTGTTGACCATTAATGTCTTTGCCAATCCGGGAACACCAATTAAAAGCGAATGTCCGCCTGTGTAGATGGAAAGTAAAATTTGTTCTATCACCTTTTCCTGCCCAACTATGACCTTGGCAATCTCGTTTTTAAGGGCTTGGTGCTTTTTTACCAAGTTCTCCACCGCGACGACGTCCGACATGCGCTTATTCCTTTACCCAATTGTTTGCAAAATTGCAGTTCCTGTTTTCTGAATTCACATGGATGTAAGTGTCCTTAATATGCTCATCCATCCACTCCTTAATGGCATTGAACTGTTTTTCCCGGAGTGCCAATTCCTGGATTTTTAGATAGTCTTTTGCAAAGTCGGCCTTGTGTTCGTCGTAACGGTTAGAGATTTTCATAATCTTGAATTTGGGAGGTCCTCCTCTTTCGCTATTTTCACGAATTGGTCTAGAAATTTCCCCATCCTTTAAATTTCGAACTTGATTGTATAAGGTGGGATCCATTTTGGTCAATTCAAAACGGGAATCAAAATTGATAGGGTTGCGAAGCAATCCACCATCGAATTTGGTTTCTTTTTCTTCCGAAAAATTCAATGCGGCTTCAGCGAAGGTATACTTACCGTCAAGAATCTGTTGGCGGATGGTATCCAGTTCCTTTACTGCATTGTCGATTGCACTTTGGGGTATCTCAGGAATCAACAAGATATGTCTTAAATCCAATTCCTGACCCCGGATTTTTTCAATATAGATAATATGATAGCCAAAGTCAGTTTCAAAGGGCTCAGAAATTTCACCTTCCTGTAGACTAAAGGCAACATCCTTGAATTCCTTTACAAAAGGGGTTTCACGGGTCATGCTATAAAAACCTCCCTTGGATTTTGAACCGGGATCTTGCGAATACAGAATCGCTTTTACATTAAAGCTGGCATCGTTTTCTTCAACATCCTGTTTGATCTGCTTCAATCGGTTAATTACCTTCAACTTTTCTTCTTCGGGTGCCGTGGGCTGCTTTACAATTTGAGCGATTTCAAGCTCTGCCCCGAAAACTGGCCTTTCATTTTCAGGGATTTTGCTAAAAAACTGACGTACTTCTTCTGGAGTCACTTCAATTTCCTCAACGATTTTTCCCTGCATTTTTTCGGAAAGCATTCGAAGTTTATTGATTTCGAAAAGCTCAGTTCTAAAACTTTCCACATCAGTTTTCTTATAAAACTTGAGCACCTTTTCCATTGAGCCCACTTGTGCGACCAGTTGTTGGATTTGTCGATCACTTTGTGCATTTACCTGGTCATCCGAAACCAAAAGACTATCCTGTACTGCTTGATGCGCATAAAGGCGGTCTTCCATCAACTTTCCCAAAAGACTGCACTTAGTGATATCTTTAGTTGATGCCCCTTGACTTTTTAAATCGATCAATGTCTTTTCCACATCGGAATCCAAAATCACATAATCTCCGATTACCGCAGCGATACCATCTAATTTTACTCTATTGGCCGCTTTTGTGCTATCAATCGCAATTGCCTCATCAGTATCCTGGGCCTGTAGACCACAAACTGTTACCCCAAATGCAAGGGCAAATAGTATTTTACTCATCTTTTCCATAAACCTCAAATTCGTTCTTTTGTATTGCCTCATCAATGATTTCGGTCTCTAACCTTTTTATGTAATCCAGCCTTCTTCTGTTTAAAATAAGCTGCCTGATATCAGGCGAAATATACTCAAAAGGTGCAGTGTCGTTGATTTCCAATACATCTTTCACCTCTCCCAAATATACCCCTAAGGAATCTTGTATCTCAAAAAATTGTGATTTTTTTAAGTAGTCCGCTTCGTTCAACGGGGTAAGTGGAGGGATTTCCTGCATCACCCTTGCAGCACTCACCCAAATGGAGTCGTTGAAGTGTATTTTTTTGAATTGCACTGCAATGGAGTCTAAATAGCGCTTATCAGTGTCCTGCCAGTTCTTCATTTTAGAAATTACCACACCCTTGTCCAAAAACTGTGGTGGCAAGCCCACAAACCGCAACTGGACCAGTTTTTCGTTTAGCTTGAAATTTTCCTTTTCCCGCTCATAATATTGCCGTAGTTGTGAAGTGGTCACAGCAGTATCCTGTGCCT